>JAAEPW010001381.1 GCA_024232355.1 Chloroflexota bacterium
TCTTGTTCTGTTACTTGTTCGTGAGACATGGTCAGTCCTTTCTTCGCCCTCCATTATACACTAATTTCCTGTGAAAGATTGTCTTACCTATATTGGCACAGAGGGGGATGCAATGGGGCAGGTCAGGCCGATGGCTCCTGTGGCGATCTGTGGACACATCTTCTCTTCTCCCCAACCCTGCCACGCACGCTCACCACACCAAAGCCACAACCCCCTCTCCACCGCCCCTGGCCCAAGGCACAAGCCAATACACCACCTGGCCAGAACAAGGGGAGACGGCGAGGGAGCGGATTGGGGCACGGCGGCGGCGGAGGCAATGAGCAGGTCAGGCTGATTCTTGTGGCAATCTGTGGACAAGGGTCACCCCTGTTTTCAGTTGACAAAACACGGGTTTGACGAAGAGCATAAAAACAGATAAAATTAAGTATCAGAACTATCGACCAAGTTGGAGTTAGAACAATGAATATGGATTATAAAGCCTTGGAGCATGCGCCGAGTGTCTACATCCCAATGGATCGACGACATGCCATCGCCCAGGGCATTTTGCTGTCTGACTGGACGACCGGCACAGCGTTGTTCGCTGATATTTCGGGCTTTACTCCATTGACCGAGGCATTGACGCGTTCTATGGGCCCCGGACGTGGGGCAGAAGAACTGACGCGCCAGTTGAACCAGGTCTACGATGCATTGATTATCGAAGTAGATCGGTATGGTGGAAGCGTGATCGGCTTTGCGGGGGATGCAATTACCTGCTGGTTCGCCGAGCTAGCGCAGGAATGTGAGAATGAAGAGAAAAAGTATGCACCGTTGCGCGCTACCGCGTGTGCCCTGGCAATGCAACAAGCGATGAAACAGTTTGCAGTGGTGCCACTGCCTTTTGGGGAGACGGTCTTGCTGGCAATGAAAGCTGCAGTGGCGAGCGGGCCAGCGCGCCGTTTTCTCATTGGTGATCCAGATATTCAACTCATTGACGCGCTGGCAGGGGAAACGCTGGCGCGTATGGCAGCCGGTGAGCACTTGGCAGACCGGGGAGAGGTAGTAGTAGACGCTCAGACCGTTACACACCTGGGTAGACGCGGGCAAGTGGTCGAGTGGCGTACTGATGAGAAAACGAGTATGCGTTTTGCCGTCGTGGACGGGCTGACGAGTTCTGTAGAGCCATCGCCATGGCCCGTGCTATCTCCACAGGCGTTACAAGAGACTCAGGTGCGTTCATGGTTGTTACCGACGGTCTACGAATGGTTGCGTGAAGGGCTAGGCGAATTCCTGGAACTGAAACGAGGGGTAACCATCTTCCTGCACTTTGCAGGAATTGACTATGAAGGTGACGGTGCAGCGGAGGCAAAACTGGACGCCTATATCCGTTGGGTGCAAAGAGTACTGACGCGGTACGAGGGGGCGCTCCTTCAGCTTATCATTGGCGACAAAGGTAGTTACCTCTACGCTGCCTTTGGTGCACCAATTGCCCACGAGGATGATGCCCAGCGGGCGGTGATGGCCGCGCTAGAGTTGCGTACGCCCTCAATGGATCTGGACTTTATTCATCCGGTGCAAATCGGTATCAGTATGGGGGCGGTACGGGCCGGCACCTACGGAGGTATGACGCGCCGCACCTATGGTGTTCTGAGCGATGAGGTGAATCTGGCAGCTCGACTGATGCAGAACGCCGCGTTGGGTGAGGTACTGGTCAGCAAGCGCGTCCAAAACGCGACCGCCGCTGCCTTTGAGTGGGAAACACTAGCTCCCATCCGGGTAAAGGGCAAGAGCGAGCCTATACCGGTGGCACGTTTGGTGGGAGTGACCAGGATTCGAGATAGAACTGAATCTGCCGCTTATACAGGCGCATTGGTAGGCCGCGATACTGAATTGACCCAGTTGATGCAGTTTCTTCAACCCGCCTTGGAAAACCAGTTCGCAGGGATAGCTTATGTGTACGGCGAAGCGGGCGTAGGGAAAAGCCGGCTTTTATACGAATTGCGCCAGCAAAACACCGGTTTCAAGTGGATCATTTGCCCTGCGGAACAAATTTTGCATCAGTCGCTCTATCCTTTCAGATATTTCCTGCGCGCGTACTTTAACCAACACATCGATATCTCGGCAGAAGAAAACAAAAAACAGTTCAACGAACCACTGAATGCGTTGATTGCCGATTTGCGCGAGCCCAATGTCTCTACCCAAGGTGAAGAGATCGCTCAGGAACTAGAGCGCACGCGCTCGTTCCTGGGGGCACTGGTAGATCTGCACTGGAAAGGATCACTGTACGAGCAGTTGGAACCGAAACTGCGCTTTGAGAATACTCTGGCATCGTTCAAGATACTAGTCAGAGCGGAGAGCAAACGTCAGCCAGTAGTTGTGTACGTGGAAGACGCGCACTGGCTGGATGCAGACTCGCACGAGCTACTGCAGGTGCTGATGCGAAACATCGGGGCGGATGCATTTGCGGTTCTGCTCGCTGGTCGGTATCAGGATGACGGCAGTCGCTTTACTGTGAGTGTAGAGAATAACATACCACAGCAGGCAATTGATTTGAACGAGTTGTCACCTGATGGTATCCGAGCATTGACATCGCAAAGATTGGGTGGCGAGATTGCTGACAATTTAGGCGCTTTTCTGGCAGAAAAAACGAATGGCAATCCTCTTTTTGTAGAGCAACTAGCACTGGATATGCACGAGCGGGGGCTAGTCAGGTTGGAGGATGAGCAGTGGCAACTGCTAGAAGATGGAACAGAACAAGTGCCGGCGAGTATCAGTGCCGTATTGATTGCACGGATGGATCGCCTGGCTGCACGAGTCAAGGCCGCAGTACAAACGGCGGCCGTATTAGGGCGAGAGTTCGAAGTACAGATTTTATCACGTATGCTTCGGGGCGATACACAATTATCCCACAGGATCAGGCAAGCGGAAGTTGAATTGATCTGGTCGGCCTTGAGCGAGATGCACTATATCTTCCGGCATACACTGATGCGTGACGCAGCCTATGATATGCAGTTGCAAGCACGTTTGCAGCGATTGCACGCAATGGCAGGAGAAGCAATAGAACTAGTATACACTTTGGATTTAGGGCCTCATTACGCAGACTTGGCCTATCACTGGGGCAAGTCCACAGATACCGCACGTGAATTTCGTTACGCCAAGTTGGCCGGCGAGCACGCCGCAGCACGGTTTGCCAATCAAGAGGCAATCGGTTACTTTGATCAGGCTTTGCAAAGCGCCACGCATCTAGTCTCGGGCGAGACCGCTGACCAACGACAAGAGATTCATATCTCTTTGGGAGAACTGCTGACCACCATTGGCCACTATGATCAAGCTCAAGGACATCTTGATCAAGCGCTTGTACTAGCCGCCGAGCACGGCGATCACGATGCTCAAGCCCGTGCCTGCCGCAGACTGGCTCGCCTGAACGAATTGCGCGGTGATTATCCATCCGCCATTGATTGGATCAGGCAAGGATTGACGACTCTGGGTAAGCGGAAAACCATCGAGGCAGCCGAAATGCTGATTACCGCTGGCTTGATTCACACTAGACAAGGAGATTACGATAGTGCGTTGGATCAATGTCAAAATGCGCTACCTATTGCACAACAGTTGGGTAAACTGACAACGATGGCTCGAGCGTATGTTCTGTCGGGGCATATTGGTCGTCTGCGCGGTGCAAACGAGACTGCAATAGAGCATTTCCAGCGTGCTCTGGATTTATATCAGCAGGTCGGTGACCTTTCTGGTCAAGGAATGGCGCACAACCAGATTGGCAACGCTTATTTTGAAGTGAGCCGATGGTCAGATGCTGATCGCGCGTACAAACGGGCACGCGAAACTTTCCACCAAATGGGAGATGTGTACAACCAGTCCATAGCGGATAACAACCTAGGTGAAATCGCACTCTACCAGGGGCGGTTGGACGAGGCCGTGACGTATTATCAGGAAGCACTGTATGCACAAGAACAGATTGGCGCATCGTTATACATTGTGGGTATCCTGCATAACAACTTGGGAGCAACCTTCGTTCGGCGCGGCGATGTACAAGCTGCGCTTGAGGATCTGCATACCAGCAAAGCGCTCTTTGAACAAGCTCAGTCACGTGACTTTTTGCCTGAACTGCACCGGCATTTTGCCGAAGCGGCATTGCTCACTGATGATCTAGTGCAGGCGGAGACTGAGGGAACCCAAGCACTGGACCTGGCTCGCGAACTCGAGATGCGTGGTGAAGAGGGTATCAGTTTACGTGTGATGGGTGAAATCGCTTTGGCGCAAGGTCGGCCCGATAAAGCCATCAAGTACCTTGCCGAGAGCCTGGCTATTTTAGCGGAAATGGAAGATGAATATCAACAGGCATGCACACAGTTCTCTATAGCCAAAGTACACCTGTCACAAGGGACGCAAGAACAAGGACTGGCAGCGCTTGAGCATTGTATCCCAGTATTCCAACGGCTGGATGCAACACTGGACTTTGGCGCCGCGCAGGCTCTGCGGGAAGAGTTGCCAAATCCTTCGACGTGAAAGCCCCGGTCTTTAGATATGGGGTACAACGCCGCTTTTTTGGGCAGGAGATAATGAAAATGAACATAGGTTACCGACCGTTTTTTATCGTTCTGTCAATCATTGTCGCTGTGCTGATTACTCTATTTGTCCAAGTGCCCCCAGCCCTGGCCGATACGTGTACCTGGACCGGTGTTGTGGGGACTAACTGGCACGCCGCTGGCAACTGGGATGGTTGCGGTATACCGGCCAGCGATGACGACGTGATCGTCCCTTCCTCCGGTGTGAGCAACGAGCCGGTTATTAGCACTGGAGATGTCGCCATTCACAATTTAACCGTTTCCAGCAACCACACTTTGACCATCCAAGGCGGCCGGGTGTTGACCATGTCGGCGGGCACGCTCAACAACTCTGGCGCTATCACTGGCGGCGGCGCTTTTCACACTCAGGGCACCTCTTTTCTTCATCAGGATGGTGTCTTGGACGTCATACTCCAAGTCGCCAGTGGCACGACCAGGGGGTACACCGGCGCTTACAACGCTCCGATCACCATCGCGTCTGGAGCAACACTGCAGGTGGATTACGGTGATACCCTTACCGCCAACGCCGATGTGACGGTCAATGGAGCGTTGGACGATAGCACTTCTACCGAGAACTTTGTGTTCAACGGCACGACTTTTCGCAACGCCGGGACGGTGGACGTTGAAAATTTCACGTTCAACCGTGCTGGAATGCAGACCCTTGCCGGGACAGGTTCCTGGTCAGGCAGTACCAGGGTGATAATTGTCGATGGTTCAACTATAGTGCTGAACAACGCCCTGACGATGAGCCCAAATTCGTTTACTTTGAACGGCGGCGGCGCCCTGTCACTCACCCATTCATTCACGCTCAGCGACACCACCCTGACCAACGATGGCACGATAACAGGGGCCGAGTCGCTCCAGACACAGGGCGCCTTGAACCTTTACCAAAGAGGCAACTTTGACGTTGCGCTCCATATCATGAACGGTACAACGCAGGGATACGGCGATGGCAGCACCACGGGCATCTATGATGGCCCGATCACGATTGCGCCAGGAGCAAACTTACGGGTGGTTTATGGGGATCGCCTTGTCGCCAACGCCGATGTGGTAGTCAATGGAACGTTGGACGATAGCACTTCCACCGAGTACTTTGTGTTCAATGGCGCCATCTTTCGCAACACTGGTACAGTGGACGTTGAGTATTTTACTTTCAACCGTGCTGGAACGCAGACCCTTGCCGGGGCAGGCGCTTGGTCAGGCAGTACCAGAGTGATAATTGCCGATGGTGCGACCACATTGCCGGGCAATGCCCTGACGATGAGTCCA
>JAAEPW010001382.1 GCA_024232355.1 Chloroflexota bacterium
ATTCTGCACCGCGAAAGTGTGGACGTCAATTCAGTACGCACAACCCATCACTGCGGAGACGGCGACGGCGATGATCTCCTTTGTCAAGCGGTCAAGTTTTCCGTGACTGTTTCATAAATGGGGAAACTGGCGTAAAATAGGGGAAAAGACAAGCAGAGGACAACAAAGATGCGTTTGCGAGTGCGGATCCCCCCAGTTGAGCCGACAGTGATGAAAGCGCCCAAAGAATGTCCCTACGATGATTGTCAAGGCAAGTACTTCAAACCCCATCAGCAACACTGCGACAAGGCGGTACGGGACACCAAGTACGAGCAGGTGGAAGTCTATCGACGGAAATGCCTAAAGTGTCAGCGCACGCACCGGGTCTATCCACAAGGAGTGAGCAAGACCCAGCAAACAGACCGGCTGAAGGGGGCATCAGTCATGCTATACGTGCTGGGGATCAGCTACAGAGGGGTAGAAGATATGCTGACGGCGCTGGGATTCTACTTGAGCCACAGCAGCGTGTATCGGAACGTACAGGCGGCGGGAGAAAAGGTGCTTCAGCTACGGCAGGCATGGTTGAAACAGCGTTGCGGGGGAATCAGGGTAGTAGGGGCCGACCTAACCTACGTGAAGTGCAAGGGGGAAGAAGTCGTCATCGGGGTAGCGGTGGATGCGCAACAGGGCATCACGCTAGACATTAAGGTGCTAGACAATCAAGCAACGAAAACGATCCAGACTTGGTTGCAGCCACTATTGGAAGCGACAGGAGCAGAGGTTTTGACGACGGATGATGCTGATGCCTTCAAGACGGTGGCGGATGAGGCAGGTGTGGAACATCAGGTCTGCCGGCGACACGTGACGGCGAACGTGCTGGACTTTATTGCCAAGACGGCAGAACGCATATTGAACAAACCGCCAGCAGTGCCTGAAGGACTTGACGTGTCGCCTGAGCAACTCCTGACAGACTTGACCTTGGAATGGATTTTGCTTTCGCACGCTCTGGCACAATAAAGGCTTGGTGCTGGATGCAACGAACAACAGCACAGAACGGGCTATTGGCTGGTCGGTCAAGGACCGCTACCGCACCATGCGCGGCTACAAACGGGACACCTCCATTCTCAACGTTACGTCTCTGACTGCTTGGCTACTTGAACAGCCCGTCGCTTATGATATGAGCCCGTTG
>JAAEPW010001383.1 GCA_024232355.1 Chloroflexota bacterium
GCTACTTTCTGCTCCTGCAGCAGTGCCAAAACTGCGGTCATTGGATCGGTCGGGGCTGCTGCTGATGACTGAGTCATGTCGACCTGTGTCACAGCTTCCTTCTGGGCCGAGGGCGCCAGATCTAGGGGCACAGGCCGAAACACCAGATGTTGCACCGGTGCATTCGCATCTCTCGGATCTGTCTTGTCCCCGCCCACCTGGGCGACACGAATGGTTGCTGGCGATGCCTGAGACCAGTTCGGGTGTATGAGCAAGGCCGTGGCAATGGACGCCGCCAATTTTGACTTGGACTGCTGCGCGGTGCCTGCTGGCTTCTTCAAACGACGTAAAAACTCGGTAAGAGCTTTAGTCGAGATAGCCGACTGCGCTTTGATATTACCCAAAACCTCGAATGCACCTGGATCCAGTGCAGCCCACTCGTCCTCTGACAGCTCGTAGCAATCCCATTCGTCTGACATGGTAAAATCAAGCGCAATTAATCAAAGACACCAAATTAAAATGCTCACA
>JAAEPW010001384.1 GCA_024232355.1 Chloroflexota bacterium
GCAAAAGAGGTCGTTCAAATAGAACGGCCTTTTTTGTGTTGGCGAGAGAAGAAAACCCTGGTATGCTAGGAGACGAACAGCATCTTGAGAAAGGAGAGGCTCGACTCAAAGGTTGAATGTGACGACAGCCTCAGAGCCGAGTCTAGCAAAAACGTGACTATTGTAACGGAGTTCGGATGTAATGTCCAGACGTACATCAAAGAATTCAAGCACCTGCAATTTCCCCGCCCGAAGGTATGCATAAACTGTCGAGCCGTTGATTTATGTATCGGACACGGGTATTATACGCGTAAACCCTTGGAACAACAGAAGGCGTACATAATTCAGATCAAACGATGGCTGTGCAAGAGTTGCCGGTGCACAATCTCGCTACTTCCCAGTTTTTTGTTGAGACACCGGCATTATGTGTTGGGGGTGATCCAGCAAGTGGTGGTAGCGCGCTTTGAGAAGCGGGTCTCGTGGGGGCAGGTTTCGCAACAGTGTAGCAAGAAAGGCGCACCGTCAGAGCGGACAATCAAGCGGTGGAGTCAGTCGTTTAGCGAACATGCCTCCAAGTGGTTGGCGGTTGTACAACAGACGTTGGCCACACACGACGCGACGTTGCCCTGGCTCGACGCACTGGGAGAGGCCCTGTACTGGCCGTACAGGACAGTGCGACGGAACTGCGAGACACGGGGAGTGCGTTGCTGCAAGCCTCGACGCAGCTGTTGGCTTGGGCGAAGACGAATTGGACAGAAGTGATCGCCTACGGCCAAAATGATCGGCTGCGATTCTTGTGGCACTGGGGCCACAGCCAGGGGATGGGACGACTAGTCTAAACCACACACTTTGCGTCTACACAACGTCACCCGAATAGAGTATGCTGATAGCGAGCTTGAAAAGAACATAAATTCAAGGAGGAGCTATCAGTATGAGATCAAAAAAGACGTACGATGCAGATTCGTATGACCTGAACACCGAGATCGCGTTGTTCAGGTATGGGTTGATTGCGCAGTTGGTGCATGACCCGCCCCCTCGTGGTCAGCAAGAGCGGCGATTGCGCGAGATCGCTGCCAAGACCTACCGTATTCCGGGTTCCACACGTACACGTGTCAGTGTGACCACCTTGCGACGTTACCTCAAGGCATATCGAGAAGGAAGCTTTGATGCTTTGCGTCCCTCACCGCGAGCGGACCCTGTACTGACCGTACAGGACAGTGTAAGGGAATACCACGGGCCTTTCCACATCAGGTGATCGACACGGCCATAGCCTTGCGAGAAGAACAACCAGAGCGCACCACGCAGACGTTGGTGGACATTCTCGATCGGGACGAGAGCTTGGCCCTCGACCATTCCGTCAACGTGCACACCTTGAGCACGCACTTGCGTCAGCGAGGCAAGACTCGCCGTTTGCTCAGACAAGAGGTCAAAGTTCACCGTCGATTTGAGCGCCAGCACGTCAACGACCTGTGGCAAGGGGATGCCATGTTCGGTCCCTGGCTGCCTGATCCTGACCGCCCCGGCAGCAATTCCCGTTTTGAGATTGACTGCTGCCTATCTGCACACGATAGTAGTCAAAAAATGACCGATCAGTGAGAATTAGTTTTCCAAGAACTTGGAAAACAGACCAGAAATCAGCA
>JAAEPW010001385.1 GCA_024232355.1 Chloroflexota bacterium
GCAAAAGAGGTCGTTCAAATAGAACGGCCTTTTTTGTGTTGGCGAGAGAAGAAAACCCTGGTATGCTAGGAGACGAACAGCATCTTGAGAAAGGAGAGGCTCGACTCAAAGGTTGAATGTGACGACAGCCTCAGAGCCGAGCCTAGCAAAAACGTGACTATTGTAACGGAGTTCGGATGTAATGTCCAGACGTACATCAAAGAATTCAAGCACCTGCAATTTCCCCGCCCGAAGGTATGCATAAACTGTCAAGGCGTTGATTTATGTATCGGACACGGGTATTATACGCGTAAACCCTTGGAACAACAGAAGGCGTACGTGATACAGATCAAACGATGGCTGTGCAAGGGTTGCCGGTGTACAATCTCGCTACTGCCCAGTTTTTTGTTGAGACACCGGCATTATGTGTTGAGGGTGATCCAACAAGTGGTGGTAGCGCGCTTTGAGAAACAGGGCTCATGGAGGCAGGTTTCGCAACAGTGTAGCAAGAAAGGCGCGCCGTCAGAGCGGACAATCAAGCGGTGGAGTCAGTCGTTTAGCGAACATGCCTCAGAATGGTTAACGGTTGTACAACAGACGTTGGCCACGCACGACGCGACGTTGCCCTGGCTCGATGCACTAGGAGAAGCCCTGTACTGGCCGTACAGGACAGTGCGGCGGAACTGCGAGAGACGGGGTCTGCGTTGCTGCAAGCCTCGACGCAGCTGTTGGCTTGGGCGAAGACGAATTGGACACGAGTGATCGCTTACGGCCAAAATGATCGGCTGCGATTCCTGTGGCACTGGGGCCACAGCCAGGGGATGGGACGACTAATCTAAACCACACACTTTGCGTTCTATACAACGTCACCCAAATAGGGTATGCTGATAGCGAGCTTGAAAAGGACATAAATTCAAGGAGGAGCTATCAGTATGAGATCAAAAAAGACGTGCGATGCAGATTCGTATGACCTGAACACCGAGATCGCGCTGTTCAGGTATGGGTTGATTGCGCAGTTGGTGCATGACCCGCCCCCTCGCGGTCAGCAGGAGCGGCGATTGCGTGAGATCGCCGCCAAGACCTACCGTATTCCGGGTTCCACGCGCACACGTGTCAGCGTGACCACCTTGCGGCGCTACCTCAAGGCATATCGAGAAGGAGGCTTTGATGCGCTGCGTCCCTCGCCGCGAGCGGACCCTGTACTGACCGTACAGGACAGTGTAAGGGAATACCACGGGCCTTTCCACATCAGGTGATCGACACGGCCATAGCCTTACGAGAAGAACAACCAGAGCGCACCACGCAGACGCTGGTGGACATTCTCGATCGGGACGAGAGCTTGGCCCTCGACCGTTCCGTCAACGTGCACACCTTGACTACGCACTTGCGGCAGCGAGGCAAGACTCGCCGTTTGCTCAGACAAGAGGTCAAAGTTCACCGTCGATTTGAGCGCCAGCACGTCAACGACTTGTGGCAAGGGGATGCCATGTTCGGTCCCTGGCTGCCTGATCCTGACCGTCCCGGCAAGAAACGCCGCACACACCTGTTTTGCTTCCTCGATGACCACAGTCGTCTGGTGCCCTTTACCCAGTTCTTTTTCGACGAGGCGCTGCCCCGCATGGAACGGGTACTCAAAGTGGGCATTTTGCGCCGAGGTTTGCCCAAAGCGATCTACGTCGACAATGGCCAGGTCTATTCGTCAACCCTGTACTGACCGTACAGGACAGTGCCCAGTTCGGCGCTGCTTGTGCTACCCTTGGCATTCAGCGTATCAAAGCCGCCCCCTATTCTCCTCAGGGCAAGGGGAAACAAGAACGGTTCTTTGCTACCCTGCGCGCCCAGTTCTTGCCCGAGGTGGAAGTTTCTGACATTGCCACCTTGTCCGAACTCAATGAATCATTGTGGGCTTGGCTGGAACGGATCTATCACCGCCACGTACACAGCGAGACCAAGCAGACACCCCTCGATCGCTACATGACGGGCCTCGAACACGTCCGTTCCGCCGACTCGGAAACCATCCGCCTGGCCTTCCTGTGGCGTGAAAAGCGCAAAGTTCGCCGCAATGCAACCATTTCCTTCCAGAGCAACACTTACCAGGTAGATCCTTCCCTGGCCGGTCGCTCCCTCGAACTCCGGTACGATCCTTTTGATCTCAGCCGTATCGAACTCTATCTCAATGATGCGGACGGCTTCATCCAAGACGCAGAGGGACGCGTTCACCAATACCTGGGTACTGCTACCGTCACTATTCAGAAACGTCAACGCCATCTCAAGGTGGAACGATTGGCGACCCAGCCCCCCGATCCGCCTAAACCCAAGTCTTCCCTTGATTTTTTGGCTGCTTTGCGGGAAGAATATCAGGTGCAACAGAAACAGGAACTCGGCCAACTCCACTTTCGGCTCACCGACGACGATGATCCGGGTGAGGCCTCACCTAAGAGTGAGGGAGCTGATTCCGATCCAACAATTTCAGAGGAGGCATAAATGTTCCAGCAATTCTATGGTTTTACCCGTTTACCCTTTTCCAAGTCGATTCCCACGGATGATCTGTTCAACACTGCCGGGCAGAACGAACTCTCTGCTCGCCTGACCTATCTTGTCCGTGAGCAGGGTCTTGGCCTCATCACCGGCGAGTTCGGATCCGGCAAATCTACTGCGGTGCGTGCTTTCACCGCCAGCCTAGATTTCAACCGCTACTTTGTCATCTATCTCACCAATCCCACCACCGGCATTTCTGGCTTGTACCGCGAGATGTTATTTGCCTTGGGCCACGAACCTCCTTACACGGCCTCGCAGCAGGTCAGCGCCATTCGGGTTGCTTTCGACGATCTACTCTCCCACAAACGCCGCGCATCCTTGGTCATCGTCGATGAGGCCCACTTGTTGACTCAGGATATGCTCGAACAACTTCGCCTGCTCTTTTCCTACAAGATGGACAGCCAATCTCTCGCCACCCTCGTTCTCGTCGGTCACCCATCCTTGCGCTCCACCCTTCGTCTCACTATCCACGAAGCCTTTTATCAACGACTCGCTGTCCGCTATCATCTCCCTCCTCTCGATCTCCAGGAGACCCTCGGCTACGTCAAACACCACGTCCAGGTCGCCGGTTTCACCTCGACTACCCTCTTCACTGACGACGCCATCACCCGCATCTTTGAATACACCAAGGGCACTTGTCCTGTACGACAAGTACAGGGTCTCCCCCGACGCATCAATCAGGTCTGCACTACGGCCTTGATGGCTGCTATGATCGACCAGAAATCTATCGTCGAAGAATCCTCCGTCCGCAAGGCCCTGTACTTGTCGTACAGGACAAGTGCTATCGCCGATCTCGAATACGTATGACTACCCTCTTGCCTTCCTATCGCCTCGCCTTGCGTCTGGCCCGCTTCCACCGCGCCTGTTGGTGGCTGCGCCTCGGCGTCCATCTCGTGCCTCTCAAACCCCGCTCCAAACACATCCAACCTGGCTTTGGTCCTCACAAATCCCACATTTCCGATCCCGCTTTTGCTCGCAAGTGGTTTCTCAACACCAACGCCAATCTCGGCGTCATCCTCGGCGGAACCACAGGCTTGCTCGTCGCCGACTGGGACGATGCTCAAACCTTCCGCCTCTGGCGATCCTCCATTGGTGCATCTGTTGTTACCCTCACCGAACAAACTGCCCGCGGCCATCACGCCTTCTTCTTTGGTCCCGACTTGCCTTCCGCTGCCAACCAGAATTGCGAGTTCATAGCTTCCGGCGTCTGTATGGTCACTCCTTCCATTCACCCTTCTGGCTTTGTTTATCGCATTACCCACCACGCTCCCATTACGACCATCGCTCACCGATCTGCCATCCGCCTTTTCCCTTTTCTAAGTGAATCGCTTCCTTTCAAACCATCTGCCAGCTTCAAAACTTTGCCCCCTACCTCCTCTGCAAGTGACCTCATTGCTCGCATCAAAGCCGCTCGCTCTACCCTGGACGAAATGTGCGCTGCTGGCATCACCTTTCTTCCTGGTGGCTCATCCACCCTCGTTGCTCTCTGCCCTTTCCACGCTGATCACTCCCCCAGCTTGTGGCTCAACCCTCATTCCGGCCTCTGGGGCTGCAATCGTCCCGATTGTTCTGCCTCCGGCACTCACGATGTGATCAACTTTCGGGCTCTCTCTCGACGTATCTCTAATCGCTCTGCTATCAGACAATTGACCACCGACTTCCTCTAGCTTTCATCAAAAAAAGACCCCCTAAAGGGGTCTTTTTTTCCTCTTTTCATTTGTCATTTTATTTGGACTTTGCCCTCCATCTAATTCAAAGCGTAACACGACTACTGGTGCGCTGAGTTCCTACCCGATTCAACTTCGCGAGACACTGCGCGCCTGGCGCAAAGCTCATCCAGGGCGGGGGCCGAAGACCTTGCGTGCTGAGTTGGCGGCAGATGAGCGATTCGAGGGGCAGCAACTGCCTGTTCTGTCGAGCATTGCGGAGTTTCTGAAGGAACAAAAGATGACGCGGTCCTACGAGCGGCACAGTGAATTGCCTCAACCTGCACGGCGAGTAACTAGTGCACCCCATGAAAGGTGGGAGATGGATAGCCGGGGGCAGGAGCGTGTACCCGATGTAGGCATCGTTGCCCTGGTTAACCTGATTGACGACTTGAGCAAAGTCAAGATCAGGAGTTATCCTTGCATAGTAGGCCAGAAACGCACCACACGCCGACCTAGAACCGAGGATTATCAGTTGGTACTGCGTCTGGCTTTCACCGAATGGGGGTTGCCTGACCGAATTGGAGTCGATCACGATAGTGTCTTCTACGACAATACCTGCAAGTCTCCTTTTCCTACGCGTTTTCACCTTTGGTTGTTGGCCTTGGGTGTTGATTTGGCCTTTGGGCGACCTGGACAGCCAACGGATCAGGCGACAGTGGAACGCAGTCATCAAACCTGGGCCTGGCAGGCATTGAAAGGACAAATCTTTTCCGGGTGGGATCAATTGTACGCTTATCTGGAACAGCGTCGCCATTTCCTGAATCACTGTTTACCTTGCAGATCCTTGGGCGAGTTGCCCCGTTGGTGGCTTATCCTCAAGCTCTTCAACCTCGACGATTGTACCGACCGGAATGGGAAGCTGAGTTGTTGGATCTGTCGCGAGTCTATGCCTATCTTGCCAAGAGTCAGTGGTTTCGACAAGTTAGTCAGGTTGGCACTATTTCCTTGGGAAAACAGGTTTATGGTTTGGGGGTGACGTGGAAGAGAGAGCAGATAGACATCACTTTCGATCTGGAGAATAGGCACTTGGTCTGCCACTCGGCTGATGCACAACGGGAAAAGCTGCTGCCTCTGAAAGGGATCAGCGTTACTGGCCTGATGGGCGAAATGGGACCTTTGGTCAATCTGGATCATTTCCAACTTGCGCTTCCTTTCACATGGGATGAGTGGCGAGTGACACGACTTTGTCGGACTTTGGGTGGTACGACTTAAACGGAATCATCACCAGCCAACCAATAAAGCGGCCTATCCCTATTTCGGTTTTCTTGGACCACTCTCTGACCAAATCCACAACTTCATCCCGTGTTTTCCTGGACACCCAGACTTTCTTCAAGGTGCCCCAAGTTCTTTTTTTAACGCCACATACTCTTCCATCAACTCACTCACTACTTCATTCTTCGTAACCGTTCAGGGGGTATAACGCCCCCGATGACTTATCCAACAATCACAGTGTCTCCTGGGAGTAGGGATGGAGCTTGCCTACCCCAATTTGCTGCGTCACCGGCTTCAACGAGATAGTCGAGAACATTGCGATCCTGCTGTTTCAAACTGGCGACA
>JAAEPW010001386.1 GCA_024232355.1 Chloroflexota bacterium
CCAGAGCGGCCGGATCAAACTTATGATAGGCCTTGGCTGCCATATCATAGAATCGCGTCGAGAACTCCGAAAAATCGTCCTTCCATCGGTCAAATTTCATTCCCTTCAGCATGAGCATTGCGTTATTTGGGTTGATCGTTTCCTGGAAACGCAACTCGAACTTCTCTGCCAATTCGTCCCAGTCGATGGTTTGGCAGCCGCGATGTGCACCTGTGAGCTTTTCGTAAGCATCACGGGCTCGGTCATCCAGATGAGTGGGCAACACCGCTACCCAATGCGTTTGAGGAATTCCTGCCCCCAACATAGCGACTTCAAAATCGTGGCGCCACCACTTCCACTTACGTGTAGCGGCGACGAACTGCCTGACGTTCACTTTGCGCATCGACTGAGCTATTTTGGCGTCAATCTGCGGCACCTGCGCCGATGGCAGATCCGTTCGCTGCCGTGGTCCCATTTGCGGATGGGAATGTGACATTGCATCACCCGTAGCCGCGACAGCCGTCTGCTTCTTGTCCGCCAGTGCCGCTGGTGGCACATACACAGTATTGTTGCCGTGCTGTGTCAGTCCAGGTCGGACACTTCCACCATCAATCGCAGTAGAGTTCTGCAATGGCGGCTCGCCCATTCTGACTGTCTGCACTGACCCACGCGACACTTGCTGCACACGGGCCAACTCCGCTCTCAACTCCTCTTCTCTCTGGCGCTGCTCCTCGCGCTCCCACTGGCAATCAGCGGCGTAACTCGGATCGAGCAATGCCTCGTATTCCTGCATCGTGAGCTGTCCATTTCCGGCTACTGTAGAGGCACTTGCC
>JAAEPW010001387.1 GCA_024232355.1 Chloroflexota bacterium
GGTTCGCAATGACGAACATGCTCAATGGTTTCGGTCTCGTTCTGTTCGTTTTGCTTTTGCTGCTTGACTCTCGCCCTGTTTGCCTATTGCACAGGTTGACTGTTCTCAAGCTAAATTCGATATTCATCTGCGTGAATCTGCGTCCATCAGCGGTTAGCCTTTTGCATTTGATATCTCCAGCCCCTCGTCCTCGAGGGCGGTTCTGGCGAGCGCGTCACATTGTGAGCAATTGTTTGTCGCACAAGCCGCCCCCGGGACTGGGGCTGGAGCGTTGACCGAGCAACAACGATTTGATCTGCCTGGTTGTTTACCGGAACGCACTGATGATCTTGCCAATGATGACGAATCCGAGACCAATGCCGCCAGCGACGTAGGCCACCGGGAGCATCGCGTTGACAATGTCCTCAGCGTAGGAGAAAATGCTGCTCATTTCAATCGTGAAACTCATCTGCTATCACCTCCTTTCTTCTTTAGAATCTTGACCTGCGAACGTAGAGCGCCCACTGGGACGGCGAAACGAATGCGAGTGTACGAGCACGTGGTATATGCCCACGATCACACCCATCATGCGCGCCCATACGGGCCAGAACAAAATGAGAAAAGCCTCTTGAAAGTTCACCGGCTGAACACCCGCTTGAAAATCTTGGACAGAAACACGGACGCCGTCAGCCCAATGCCGGTCACACCGATGGCTCCCAGAGTGACACCCATTACGTCCAACGCCCCATCGCTCAACTGGGCCTCTCCAGAACCGATAGGAGGTATATCCCGGTCAGATATGGGGATGGGTGTTGGCGTGGGCGTAGGAGGATCGGGTGTTGGCGTAACCGTGGGGGTAGTTTCGGGCGTTGGGGTAGGCGTATGGGTGGGCATTGGGAAACCGTTGATTGCGACCTCAATGTCATCCACCAGGACCTGTACGTCGTTGTTTCCGGGGCCATTGCCAAAACATAACGCATATGTACCACTGTCAAAATCTCCCGGAAAATTCAACCATACGGAATAATCGTTGTAGCCATCCCGAGTTTCAGCCGCACAATCGCCGGTGTTGGCCGTGTCGATGTTGCCACCGTCGCCACCGGCTGCACGCAACGCGACAGTCACGCTGCGTTGTTGGTCCCCGCTGGTGCGGCACCATAGGTCGATGTTGACCGTGTCGCCTGAATTCAAAGAGATGTCTTGACAGACCGGACCATACGCCGTCGCAGGAACCGCCATCGCTGCGTATACCCCACTATGCGCCCGCCCACCGGCCACACACACCGCCGACGATCCCGCCGGGCGATACCAGGGCAACGACGGCGCGACCAGGTGGCCCGTACAGTTCTCGAATCCCATACTGGACTGGGCCTGTGTCAGCGAGACGGCGCACAGCACAAAGACGACCGATAGGATCAGCAACCGGGAGAGTTTCACGACCGCCCCCCCAGCACGATTTTGTGCACCAGGTCAAAAGCCATCACCACAACCACGGCCATCAACATGATGATGATCCCGGCCTCGCCGTAGGTAAAGCGGCACTCGATGGCCCAGGTCGCGCCGCCCACGGTTGCCGTGTAGGCTGTGGTGTGCTGGATGTGGTACGCCTGCACCTGATGGAATTCTTGCAGTTGGTAGACCTGGTCTGTGATGACGCCGGACGGCACGAGGGTGGGCAGGGGTGGCGGCTCGTCGGCAGATACGGTCACCGGCGAGCCGCCCAATACAAATATGATAGCTGTGACCAGGATTACGCTTTTCATCGGTTCCAGTGTAGCAGATTGACCGGCAAAAAGCAGTAGCAAAATGCGACCGGTCGCATTTTGCTACCGGTTTTGGGGATAAAAAAGACGGCGCGCTCAGTTTATATTGGCGCGCCGTCTTGGGATTCCATAGCCCGCGACTTTACCTGCCGCCGCGATTGAAGCAGAGGAGAGTCTGCAACTCTGACGCCTTGCATTCCAAGAGCTATCAGGTTACAATTGCTACAAAGTACATCCTGCACCCCTCACCCAAACGGAGGTGATTTTATGAATACCATGCCTGTGACCGTGGACACTGTGACGCGACTCTTGCGCCAACTGCCACCTCGAGAGCGTCTGCGCGTGATCGCACATATCCTGCCAGATTTGGAACGCGATTTACCTGATGCATCGCCAGCCTTGGATTTTTGGGAAGGTATCGACGTACTTGCACTGGCAGAGCGCCAAAATGTTCGGCCAGTTAAAGATTTCGACGCCTTGCTGGGTGGCTGGCCCGAGGACGAATCGATAGATGATTTCATTACCTCTGTTCGCGAATGGCGACAGCAGAGTCCGGCAGAGGTGGATGCATGAACGGGGTAGTCGTCGTTGATACCGATGTTGTGTCCTTTCTTTTCAAGGGGGACACCCGCGCGCAAGCATATCGCGAGCATTTGCAAGGAAAGACGTTAGCCATCTCGTTTATGACGGTAGCCGAGCTGTACCAGTGGGCCTACGTCCGTACTTGGGGAGAGCAAAAACTGACGCAACTCGAGGAACGATTGCGGGCATACGTCGTTGTGCCTTATGACAACGAGCTTTGCAAACAATGGGCGAGCGTGTGCGTTGAGCGCCAACGTTTGGGCAGACCGATTTCGGTACAGGATGCCTGGATCGCGGCCACTGCACTACGACACGGATGCCCGGTGGTTACTCATAACTATGACGACTTTGCGGGCATCACAGGGTTAGATATCATTTCAGAATCATAATCCTTGTACGAGATTCTCTCCCGAGCTCACAGGGACAATATATGCTCCCTACCTCCTGTGGTCTCTTGCGATTTACCTGATTCCCCCTCGCCGCAATTGCCTACCACCCACCACCGACAACAAGTGAACCACGAACACAGAAACCCACGATGCCAAACGCCCAAAAGCAATGATGCTCCCGCTTTCCCAACGAGAGCACCATCATCGTGTTTTTCCTTATCCGTGGTCCTCACGCCCGCGACTCAACCTGCCGCTGTGATTGGACTGCTGCTCACTGACGGCACTGAATTTCGCCGAACGGCGAGTCACGCTTTGCTTCCTTCTACGCTTTTGTGGTTCAAATCACTGATTTTTACCAGCAAGTCTGCATACTGCACGGTGAAACGAAATAGCAAATCCGAAACGATTCTACTCCATATCGGTAAAGAATCTCGATTCAGGTGGAATTGCTTCGTCGGACATAAAACAGACCGTCAACGATGCGTTACCACCAGTCAGGCCTACGAACTCATCATAGTGTAAGTGCGATCCTTTGGAGGAAACTCTCTGGGTCATAGCAAGAATATTCTCAGCTAAGCTTGCAAGGGCTGCAGCGCTTCCCTTTAGAGATACTTCCTTGGTCTGAGAATCGTAATTTAACTCGAGATAATAGAGTGTCTTATCGTTCATACATTTCTCCTACGGTTTGTAGAGTGAAGCTTTCCGGCAAAATGCAAATGCACGCTAGTTAGCATTGATCTGAACTGAAAATCAATAAAGACCTATTTTTTCCATGTGCATCTGCGTCAAGTAAAAATAACGGCAAATTACAGTCAAGTGGCAAACTCTAGTTTATGGATTCGTAATGTTGATGTGAACATTCATGTTCTTAACTGGTCTATGGCTAATAACACGCCCATCCACTCCAAACACGGGCGTCACCGGCTGGAAATTGGCGTGAGGAAGACGTCCAGCGCCGCTATGTCCAGTATGTCCCCATAGATCTCCTGTCTGAGAAACTGGATCACTAGTGATGCGAAACATTCGAGTTCCGTTGTTAGAAATATACACACCTGACCCTTCTTGACCAAGCTCATAATACCCTCCCCCATCCGCTGTCAACCACTGTTGTCCTGCATCGAGAATCTCATCCGCAGTACGAAGGTCTCCTTCATACCAAGTCTGTCCATTAGGTAGAGTGACTCCAGGCCCTACGAACTGCACTCCACCACAGAACGCAGTGGGGAGACCACGTTCTCCTTTATCTCCAAACAGCAAATACACCAAATCGTCAAGCGCTTGTTCATCTCCAACGGTTACTCCGCCAAGAGCCCAAGCCAGTAAAGCTGCCTCCTCACCTAAAGGAACAAGAGGAAGTAGTTCTTCATCTGCACCTATTTCATTGTAAAATCTTGCCTTAACGGACTCGTAATAATATTGGGCCGCTTCTGCTTGCTCATCATAACCAGATATTCGATTGATCAACCGCGAATAAAAGTCTTCCCCCTCGCGAGTCCCCCCAGCACCACCTGCATCCGCGGCATGCCCAGTGGGGTCCTGGTAATTCAGAGGTGAATTTCTCACATAGGAATACCTGTTGAGATCCTGCGGATTCCCCGGATCAGGCACTATGGTATCAGCAGAGATGAACCGGGCAAGATAAGGGTCATAGTACCTGGCGTTATAGTCCATCAAGCCAAAGCCCTCTTTGCGCTGGCCCGTAAAGCCATAGTCGGTTGCTAAGGTGCCGCCGCTGGCGCTCCACCGCTCTTCGCCGTAGGGGTAGTAGAGGGTGCGGCTGCCGGGTACTTCTGTGCCGCCGCTGGTGGTCGCCAGGGTGGTGGAGCCCAGGTGGTCGCCGTGGAGGTATTGTACCACATTTTGGGAATTGGTGTGTTCGCGCATTGCCACTCGCTGTCCGGCGGCATAGTAGTAGGAGCGCCGGGTCTGCCCGTTCGGGGGGGAAGACGCAGCAGGCGCGGCACCCGGGAACCTTGTTTCCGACGCCAACCCGGGTGCTCTAGTTCCGTTGTCTATGCTGGATAGACGAGGGAACTCTATGCGGCATTCTACCCCCGCACTGGCAACGTTGCTGTAACCCGAGTTACCGCTTCCGTTGTAGGCACGCACGCGGTAGTATCTGACCATCGTACCTGCCCCCCCCTTGCCTTCGATTGCGTTCTCCTCCTGTTGAAATTCGTCGCATGGCCGATCCGTGTAGCCGGTCCCATTTGCCCCCACCGTCGCGATCTGCGTCCACCCACTCATCCCGTTCAGCGACCGCTCCACCTTGAAGCCGCTCTCGTTGCTGCTGTTGTCACTCCACGTCAGGCTGATCCGGTCTCTTGTGGGCGATGCGCTCAAGTTACTCGGCGCATTCGGTACCGACGGGCAGGCCGAGGTTCTGGCGCTCGACACGTTGCTGTAGGCTGAATGGCCTACCGTGTTGTAGGCTCGCGCGCGATAGTAGTAAGTCGTGTTGCACGCCAGGCCGCCGTTGGTATAACTGGTCCCATTCACTCCCACCGTCGCGACCTGCGTCCACCCACTCGTCCCGTTCGACGAGCGCTCGATCTTGAAACCATCTTCGTTATCGCTGTTGCCGCTCCACGTCAACCGGAGTTGGCTGGTCGAAAGGGTCGCTACCGACAAGTTACTGGGCGCGCTTGGCGCTCTGAATTCCACCTCATAGTAGCCGCCCACGTAGGCGGTCATGGTGCCGTCCGGCTCGGTCCTTTTCACCCGGTTGCCGTCGCCGTCATAGACGAACTCGGTCACCTCACTGGTGGTAGACTCGTACACCGCGATGTTGGCAAAAAGGCCCTCTCCCGTGGGATTGGACACGTCGTGGTCATTTGCGAAAATGAGATAGAGCATATTGCCTGTGTAGTATTCTCCAACCGGGATTCTATAGTGTTTCCAAGCTGGCGCGGTGCTTGCATAATCGTTAAATGCAGAAATGCCCCAGGATTGGCTGCCGTACAACTGGAACGTGCGATTTGAACTTGTGCCATTGTCTGTGTCAAACCCAATGCCGTGAATTTCACCCCGCGCACCACTCTTAAAGTCAAACTCTAGGATGGTATCGGAGGTTACGGTGTACGGAAAGGCAATCTTTTTCCATCCATTGCCTACGATATGCAAAGTGGCACCAGCGTCCTCAACCGTCACAGTGGGATTCTTATCCTGTCCACTCCCCCCATACGACTGGATCGGGTAATCGCCAAAATCCAACAGTTCGACCTTTCGGACCGCAGTTAACCGGTTTTCATTGTTGAACTCTTGTATGTACGAGGATGTGTCGTTGCCTCCGAATGGGATGTCGCTCTCGGTGCGGGTAGTCATATTGCCGTTGGCGTCATAGCCATAGGATGCCCACGTTTCTCCAAGAACTGTATCTCCCACTGCTACCGCCGCATGAGGGTGATCGGGGCGATAGTTGTAAATCAATCCACTTTTAGAGTCAATGTTCCCGATCTCGTCATAGTCATACGATCGATTGTAGCTCCCGTGATCGTTACCACTGCCCTGGCCATCGGTATAAGCGTCCGTCAGACGATCCAAGCTGTCATAGTTAAAGCTCTGCACCTGGTTGTCGTTCTCCCGATCGCGGATCTTGAGCACGTTGCCCACTGCATCGTACCAATAGCTCATGTTGAGCAACGCACTGCTCTCACCAAAGGGACAAGCACCTCCCTGGACCACGGTGCACGTTTGCATCAAGCGCCCAAAGGACGTGGCTCCCCAGCCAGTATTCGCGTTCAGGTCCAGACCACTTCCCAGACCATAGAATTCATAGCCAAAGTAACCGTAGCGTGTCTCCAGCCCATTGCCAAACGCCACGCGCTTGAGCTGCCCCATCGTGTTGTAGTCAATGTCTGATACGTAGGTGTCGTCACCATCCAGGCTTTCCAGTAATCCCTGGTAATCATAGTCGTTGGTCACGATCTCCCCATCAGGATATTTCATCGTCAGCACCTGGCCCGCCGCATTGTAGGTGTACTCGGTGTCAAAGGTGCCCGCACCATTGATGGTCTTGCTCTCCTTCGTCACCCGCCCCAGTTCATCATAGATCCAGGTGGTGTAGCCGCTGCCATCCTCCATCCGAGTGCGCTGGCCAACACCTTTGTTGTTTGTAGGACAGTTTCCATCGCAGTCGTACGTATAGCTCATGTCATAAGAAGTGGGAGTGTCCGGACAATCTGTTTCATTATCCGCGTAATACCTCTTTCCTTCTAGACGATTCAATTCATCATAGTAAAAGCATACCCGTTGTTGTTTGGCATCGTCTTGCACGGTGAGGTTACCTGCCGAATCGTACTGGTAAGACCAAACACCCATATCAGGGTCATCCATCTCCGTCTTGAGACCCAATGGATTGTAGGTCATCGTGGTGACGTTGTCCGCATCATCGGTCACCGTGAGCAGGTTGCCCAGGACGTCATAGTCGTACTGGGTGCTGGCATACGCTTGACCCGTGTTCCAATTGGGTTGAGTATGTGTTCCCTCAAACTCCCACACGTTCACCAATTGTCCAAAGGCGTCCGTTTCTTGGACCCTTTGGTGGTCATTGGGGTCAATGGTGACTGTCTTCCAGCCCTTGTAATCCATCCGCGTACTGGTACCGTCGGGACCGGTCACCTGCAGTACTCGTCCCAACGCATCGTACTGGGTGGTAGTGTGCGGTTTACTCGTGTCTGGAGACGTGTATGGATTATGCGGAGTCGAACCGTCGTGGCGAAGCATCTCGTAGGGCACAGACTGCTCGCTCACCCGTCCCATCGCGTCATAGACCGTGTCCTGCACGATCCTGTGCTGACCACTCCCGCCTCCGGGAGTCCAGTCACTGGCGCGGGTCTGCGTCTGTATCGAGCGACCCAGGCCATCGTAGAACTGGCGTGTCCACAAGCTTCCGGCACCGTTCCAAAACTCACTCGAACTAGCATCTGAGTCAGTCTTTTCATAGGTGACAATCAACAACGGGTACCATTCAGGATGTGTGACGTCATAGTAGCCGATATAACGGATGGGTGGTTTGGTGTTCGGGTCCTCACCGGGTCGCCACATCCGGGTCAGTCGTCCAAAGTCGTCGTACCAGTATACGGTCGTTTCGTCGTTCGGGCCGGTGGTCTGCTTGACCTGGCCAGGCTGCCCGTGGTCTGCCGGGACGCCGCCGATGCCATAGTATTCGGTAGTGGCGCAGTGGCCGAGGTCGTTGCACGTTTGCATCGGGTAGAGATGGTAGGCAGTCTCATAGACGATGTCCGTGGTGCGTGCCCCCGCACTGGCAAAGGTGTCGTAATCCCCATACCCGGTAAAAGTCGTTTCAGAGATCCGGTTTCCCCAGCCGTCATACCCGTAACGCACGTCGATCAGTCGTTCACTTGCGGATACGCCAGAGCCTCGCCATAATCGAACGGCCGTCAACTCGCCCTTGTCATTGGCATTGTCGCCGATCTGACCATCAAACCGTGGGTTTCCATCATAGGCGTACTGCGTGGAGGCCTCTAACTCCCACGTGCTGCCCGTCCGACTCTTGACGTTCTCCCACCCCGGTTTGCTCACGATCCAGATATCGTGAGCGGTCGTATTTGGATAGTAGCCCCACAACGTCTGGCGGTATGGGTCGTCATTCTCATCATACTCGGTCCGTGAGGTGAGATTGCCATAATCATCGTAGGCGTCATAAGTCACGCGAGTGGTAGCGGACGCACCGCCGCTATAGTCCGTGGTCTCTATCTCGTCCACGTGAACAAAAAAGTCAGTGCGGTTGCCAATGTTCATACTGTCCCAAGAGGTATCAGTCTGGTTCAACAAATCTCCAGCACCCGAGTAGCCCTCAGTCTTGTACTCACGTCCGTGTAGCCACCAGTATGTCTCTGTCCGATTTTTGGTATAGTAATGATGCTTTGTTTTGACCAACGGGGTTTGCCCGTTGAAATCATACGCGGTCTCTTGCACCTAACTGTGTCCTACCAAGGGGCTTACTCTTGGTGGGCGACGGCCCTGGCACTGCACTCCGTCTCCCAGGTATTCGTCTCCACTCCACGTTTGATTGTAACAATGGATGCCATAGGTGTAACGGGTGATATGGGCCGGTGTGGTGGCATCAGGCTCGTCGTACGTGCGCACCTCACGCACCCGATAGCTGTAGCCGAAATCCGGTATGTCGTTGTCGCCCGCAGCGCGGTCGTCGTGCTTGTACTCGAACACTGTTTTGCCTCCATAACCGTTCCTCACTGCGATCACACGCCGATAGAGGAAACTATTATGCCAGCTGTTTGGCTTCGGCTCGTGCTCGAACGTTGTCTTTGGCAACGAGGAACCATCGCCGGAGAATTCCTGGATACTCAGAACCGCTCGATCGCTGGTGACCCGACCGGTGTTCCAGGATTGGCGATCCGTCTCCAGGAAATAGTATCGCAGTTCCGTGCCAGCGTGATACACACGGATCGTATCGAAACGCAGTTTCGTCGGATCATCATGCTCAAGAGTGAATGTCATCTTGGACAGCCATTTCGTACCATTATCCTCATAATTGTTGTACCGGATCTCGGCTACCCGGATCTTTCTGTAATGTAGACTCCCTCCAAACCCTTTCATTTCATAGTCAAACTCCACACGGTTGCCCATCATATCGGTGATCTGATCCACTTGCCAACCGGTGGCGCAATGATTCTCTTTTCCTTGCCCTGCAGGGACGCAAAAGCCGTTGAAGGTGTGTTCCTCGTTACTGTGCATCCATGTTTGGGCTTCCTCTTTATATCCCAGGCTGAGTTCTGTGCCGTCCGGCTGACGCACGATCCAATAGTCCGACGTGTAGGATGTACTGCCGTTCCCGCAGGCCGCGTTGTACCGCTCGATGTACAAGCTGGGGGCATTGCGCGCATAGTAACGGCCGCACGGATTTGCCGTCGCTGGTTCCAGTTCGTGACTGGTGCCATTCAATGTCAGAGAGTACTCGTCGTATATGGTCAGTTCTCCCTCATCATTGACCTTGGTACTCCGCACGATCCCCGCTATGCTGCCCACCGTCCAGCCCAGTCCAATGGGACCATTGTTTATCGAAGCTGTCGTGACCAGCCCATCTATGCCGCGACTATTGTACACCAGTGATATTTGAGGTTGCAACCCGTTGCGTCCTGGCGGCATTTCGATGGGATATTGGTACGTGGCAGCCCCACTGAACAAGTCTGGCACTGGGGGAGTGAGCAGCGGTTCCCATCCTTCATCTTCGTCGGAGGCCCCGGCGGAATACGTGGAAAAGTGCTCCAACTGAGCAGTGAACGTGCCCGCCTCTGGATCGAACGTGACCGGTACTTCTTCGAGCCGCCCGGTCTCGGGGTCGACCAAGTGGTACAGCACAGAGTCCCATCCTTGGGGCAACCCCTCCTCGCCCACCAAGCCCCGTAGATTTATCGTCAACGTCACCGGCTGATTAAATGATTCGGCATGGTTCATGAAGGAGCAAAAGAACCTTTACAATTGAATTGATGAACTAGCAAAGGCAGTCTCTTTTCGTATAATAGAGAGTTCTGCATAAAAAAATTAGGGCAAAAACACTTACTTATGTTAAGTTGTTGCTAGTTTTTATCGAGTTTTCAGGGCCCAGTCCAGCAATTCGACTGTAAAAATGCTTTGACACCACTAACACTTGACATAAACGTCATTCAAAACATCCGCTTGCGTTCAAAAGTACATCAGAATGCATTTGCAGAACGTTTTCATGCAGAACTCTCTATAATATACAACATCACATCAAACGAAAGGAGACTACCTTCGATGTTATTATCGTATCAGCAAACAGCTGCTCCGGAAAGTTTGTGGGAGGAGCCAATGGAGACAATTTGGCAATTGATGGGCACAGGGGCATCAGTGCCAGGTTCGAAAGTGGCGCACCTGAGCATTTCTGACCAGCTATTCATAGCAGCGGTAGCCAATATTCCGCGCCCGTCGCGCCCGTGGGGGGCGATTACGTGGATGGCGGATGTATTCGACATCTCGCGGCCAACAGTATACGCGCTGGGCAAACGAGTGGCAGAAGGGCTAGAGTGCTTGTTGGACAGAAAGTCAACCACGACTGAATCCAAGCTAGACATCTCGGAGAAAAAAGCAAAAGATGAGATGATAGCAGTAACTGCGAACCGTGTTGCCCGCACAGTGTTGAGTATGGCCTTTCCAGGAAAGGTCGCCTTGCGGCCGATGCAAGATTGTCTAGAGGAAGCCTTTGATCAATCACGTGGCGTGAGCACGTTGAGTCAATTGATGACACAGGCAGGGCAACGTGCGGGGCAAGAACTGGAGCAAGTTGACCACTGTCCTTTGGGACCAGTGATTGTGTTGCGAGACGAGACCTACTTTCAAAAGTGGCCGATCTTGATCATCCTTGAGCCGGTCACCACCACGATCTTGCTAGCAGTAGTGAGCGAAGATCGTAAAGCGGACACGTGGGGAGCAGCCTTATTGGTCAGCCAAGAACGTGGAGCCTTTATTAAAGGACTGGTGGAGGATATGGCACGTGCCTATCCCAAATCTCAAAAGATGGCCGAGATGAAGGATGTCGCGGTCGAAAAAGACACCTGGCACGTCGAGAATTGGGCTAAACGGGTACGCAAAGCACTGGAACGGAAAGCGCTGACCGCTGTGAAAAAGGAATACGACCTGGAAAAGCAACTGCTCAAAGAATGGAATGAGGTTCTCTTCACGAACAAGTACATTCCGGCGGTCGAAAAAGCTGAACGCTTGATGGCCGATCACGATGCCTTTGAACTTTGGCTTGACCACTTGTGTGATGCGCTTGAACTGGTTGACCTGCGCAGCGGTGAAATCCGCGACCGGGAAACAAATGGTTGGTTGCTGGAAGAAACGCTACAGGCTATGGAACAGATTGATCAACCTCAGGTACGCAAGTTGCTCAAATCGTTGCGCAAGTATCAATCGGAACTGCTAACTTGTCTGGATTGGGCGGCCGAGATGTTGACCTCCTACAAGCAGATGTTGGCGGTGCATATCCCAGACCCGAGCCAGCAACAGGCATTTATGCGCAACGTGGCACGCACCTGGCGTCTACGTCAAGCTCTCATCAATGGACAACGCTACCGGAAACAGCAAGCCGCTAAGGCTGAGATAGACCTTCAATTGTTGCTCGCTGACAATCAAGTCCATGCTGCCTTGTCCACCTATCTGATGAATATCCTGGACGCTTCCGGGCATACGAGCAGTCTCATCGAATGCATCAACGGCTTACTCAAGTCATTCTTGCGCAACCGTCGGGCCTTTCGTAATCGTGATACCTTCCAGCTTTACCTCAACTTGTTCACGCTCTGGCACAATATGCGTGTCTACAAGCGCGGTAAACGTCAGGGTAAGAGCCCCTATCAATGGGCCGGTATTGATCCTGGCACCGACGACTGGCTAGAATTGCTAGGTTATCCAGCCGACGCCTAACTCGTCCCAATCTATTCTATCGGACTGACTTTTCAACTCGTCGGTTGTTTCAACTTGCCTGCCACTACCCAAATCCTATCTGAATTTGTAAAGGGGCTTTTCTTCCTTTGCTGGACTTTATGAACCATGCCGAATCTTTGAAGGCTGGGCGATTCAAAAGATCGCTGACCTCCAATTGACTGTTTTCAAACAAGATTTGTTCTCAAATTCTGATGACTTTGGATGCCAACAATGTGGTTTGTGTTGTCGGGTATTTTGCGGCACTGAAATTGAGATAACAGAAAAAGATCTGTCTCGCTGGGAACAAGAGGATCGAAAAGATATTCTTGAATGGGTAGATTTTGTTAACTTTGGAGATCACATAGAAATTGACTTTCCCATTCATCCGACAAAAAATACCAATGTTGACAGATGTCCTTTTCTTAGAAAATTACCCCGCAAGGAAATTTACATTTGCCGGATTAATGATACAAAACCAACAGGGTGCAGAGAATTCCCAGTGAATAGAGAAAACGCCCAAAGCATAAACTGTCCGGGAATAGTAGCTGAGTGAATACTCAATGAACTGCTTACATTGCCATCGCGAGATCCCAAACGACGCCATCCTATGCTCACACTGCGGCCACGAACAGCAAACAGAAATACTACAAGTTTGCTCAATCTGCAACCGCACCATCCCCAATGATGCTATTCTCTGCCCCTATTGCGGACAGCAGGTCGAAAGACAATCCTCCCAACCAATAGCCCCCCTCACTTTCACCTCATCCCGTTTCCTCCAGTACCAGGCCATATTCTTTTTCATCTGGTGCATCATCTGCGCTTGTTGCTCACTGTCTGCATACTTTCTGGGCAATATAGAGCCTTTGTCATATTTTCAATCTATGCGGCGGATCACTACCACCACCTTGGCATCCTCCGACGCCCCTACGGCGGTTCCCACTCCTCTGGTTGCTCCAACAGCTATATCATCTCCAACAATAGAGAACACGCCAACTCCCACACCGCAAGCAGATAGTGTTTCTCCCGTGACCAGTGTTTGGACCAACTTGGGGCCTAAAGGTGGAATTATTACTTCTTTGGCCATCGACCAGGAAACGCCAACAACTATTTACGTGGGTAGAAGCCCTGGGAGCGTACTCAAGAGTGCGGATGGTGGCGAGAACTGGAACAAGATCAACACCGGCTTTACAGATACCGATATCGTAGCCCTGACAAATCACCCGATACCATCAGACACTCTCTGTATGGAAACAGAAAACGACCACGTGTTCAAAAGTGTGAACGGTGGCGAAACACGGTATGAATTAAGCATCAACCTTGCCAATCCCAGGATCCTTACCTTAGTTGTTGACCCCCAATCAACAAACACCCTCTACATAGGAACACTTGTTGATGGTTTACTTGTTGTTAAATTGGATGATCTGATTAGTGAACAAGTGTACAAGATACCCTGAACGAATTCAGGATGCATAATTATCACTACTAACAATACAACTACACTCAACAACACAAAAACACAATGAACCGAAAAACCAAAATCGTACTAACGATATGCTGCTACACACTTGGCTTGGCGGTTGGCTACTATCTCGACCAGATGTTCCAAAGTCACCTCGTAGCGTCGATTGCATTCCTAGCGATGGTCGTCACTGTTGCTATCGTCGTCTGGCGGCGCTGGGTGAGAGTGAGACCGGCATGATGTCCAAATGAACGCTAACGACCGTCCCCTCAGAATCGCCATCTGGTGCGCCGTCTCCTCCAAAGCCCAAGCCACCGACGACAAAATATCGCTCCAGGCTCAGGAGCAGGCAGGCCGCGAATTCGCCGATGCTGTAGGAGGTTGTGTCGCCCGCGTCTACGTCGTCCCTGGCCACACCCGTGACATCATCTTTTGGGCCGACGCCGAGGCCGCGATGGATGCCTACCGTCAACTCCGCGAGGATTGTCAGTCCCACGCCTTTGACGTGCTTCACGCCATAGACATCGATCGGCTAGGCCGAGACCCCGCTCTATCCAACCAGGTCGTCAGTCTGGCAGAAAAAAACGGAGCTGAAATCTATCTCGCCTCCGCCCCGCACACTATTGGCCAATTCAGCACTGGCCAACGGTATATCCACGCATCCAGGCTGTCCGCGCCCAAGAAGATCAAAAAATGCGCACCAAACGCATCATTTGCGGAATGAGAAACCGCGTGGATCGCGGTTTACCCGCCAGCCACTGGCCTATTGGCTACATCCCCCTCCGCGACGACCAAGGCAAAACCATCGGTGCTAAACTCGACCCCGACTTTGCCCCCGCTGTTCAACTCATCACTAAATTATTCCTCACTGGAACATCCTATGTTACCATCTGCCACGCCCTCAATGCTTCCCCGCACCATCCGCCGCGCGCAGAGCGCTGGCCGGTCTCAACCATCCGCAGAATAATGCTCAACGACGTATACGCCGGATACCCCCACTGGAACGACGCCCGTCCCTCCCAACTATCAGACCACTACCCCGCCATCTGGATGCCAGACGAACACCAGCACATTATCCGGGAACGCGCCCGTCGTGCCGCACCATACAATCACCGATCCAAATCCAAAGGCACACCATACTACGGCGTCGCCTTTTGTGCCCGTTGCGATGGAACAATGCACCGATACCATAACAACGGCATCAAGTCCCTTCGCTGTGCGAATCACCGGCGCAAATCTGTCACCGGCAAACCCTGTCACTACAACTATATTGCCGAGAGAAACATCACTGCCGCCATTGCCCAATATCTCCAAACCCTCGCTGATCCCACCGCCATCCGCCAAGAACTCGATAACCAAGCCCGTCCCGCTACCACCCAAACCGACCTAGACCAAATCACCGCCCACATAAACGAAATCACCACTCGTCGCCACCGCTTGGCCCTCACCCTTGCCGCTGGTAAAATGGACCCCGATGTCTACCGCCGCGCTGACGACGAACTGATAGTAGATAAAGAAAAACTGGAGGCCGCTCAATCCAGCCTCCAGCAAACCATCAGCACCTTACCAGACCCCGATCACCTGCACGAAATCATACAAACCATCGCCCCAACCTTTCCCAGCCTAGCCACCGATGCCCCCTATCCAAATCCGCACCATCTTACAAAACATCGGTCTCCGCGTAGAGGTGGAAAAGGGCAAAGTCACATTTTGCAAACTAACTTCGTCCCAGCAACGATAATAAAAGTTGTCGACCTGCTATGTTCTAGTGATTATGGCATTCGACCACACAGTTGCGCTTTTTGGTTTATCTCACTCTATTCGACCACAATCTCCACCTGAGCCGTCATCCCTGGTCGTAGGTTAAGGTCGGTGGGTTCCAACTCGATCATCAGTGTATAAGTAGTGTCACCCTGCTGCACCACCGCGACCGGCGAGATGGTGGCTACGCGCCCCTGGAGCGTTTCCTCACGAAAGGCGTTTATCCGCACGATCACCTCTTGCCCCACACGCACGTTGGCGATCTGCAACTCTCCCACGTTCTTGGTTTCGATGCGCCAGCGCGATACGTCGAGCAGTTCGACGATCATCGTGCCAGGCCCAGCCCACTCGCCCACACTGACTGGCACGGCAGAAGCAACGCCATCGAAGGATGCCGACAGTACCGTGCGTGCCAGGTCTGCTTGTGCGATCTCCAACGTCTGTTGAGCGCGCTCTACGTCCAATTGTGCCAGGGTGAGCGCTTCAGACATCACTGGATGTTGGACATTGTACAACGTCGACTCTGCCTGGGCCAGGGCAGCCTCGGCGTTTGCAATGGCGACGGTGTATGCGTGATCGGCGGCACGCATTCTATATTGGGCCAGTACGACGTTATAGTTGTCGCGCACATCCTCCAGATATCGTGCCTGGGGTGAGTCTGGTGCCCAGGTATGTGTGCGTGGATCGTCGAGCACTTTGTTGTACTCGTTCTGCGCATCCTGTAGCGCTTGCTCGGCGTGATCCAACTCCCAGCGGTCAACGATATCCTGGTTGCCGCTTTGTTCAGTCTGTGCGTGGGCCTGGGTCAGCGCAGCCTGGGCGCTAGAGATAGCGGCCGTTGCTGCGAGCACGTGCTCTGGTACCGGTGTGGCCTGGGTTTGCAACTGGGTCAGCTGGGTCTGAGCTTTCTCCAGTGCCAACTCTGCCTGGGTCACAGAGCGTTGCAGATCGGCAGCGTCAAGCGAAGCCAGCGTCTGCCCGGTCTGTACGCTTTGGCCAACCTCGACCTCGACCGATTCGATGTTTCCTCCCACACCAAAGCTCAATGCTACTTGGTCAGCCGGCAGCAGAACGCCGTTGGCGGTGATGTTGCCGACGCTAGATTGGTACGTCGAACTCGTGTCGCTGGGCACACTGGTCGGCACAGGTTCAGTATCTGTCCCACTCCCACACGCCGCCAGGAAGAGCATCAGCAAGCCGAGCAACAGCCCTGTTTTGATGAATGTATTCTTTGTGGAAAAAACTCGTCGCCGCATAAAAGTCTCCTTTTTTGCCATTATCATACCATCTGACGACCGAGTTTACCATAGGCACGCGTCATTTTGCGACTATACCCCTGTCACGCTGTACTATGACAGTGTCATATTGCCACACTACCAAATAACCCATCGTTCGGGATCACCGAACGATGGGTTTGATACAAGTGTGTTCGAGTTGTGTCAAGTTACTATTCGAACATATTGTGAACAAGCACTTCTTCCAGGCTCTTTTTCGGACGTCTTTCCTTCAGATCGTCGGGAACACCGATCGGTATAACACACACACGCTCGTAATCATCCGGGATGTGGCATATCTCTCGCGTCGCGCTTTCGTAAATGGATTCCGTCATATAGACCGTTCCATACCCCAATGCCCGCGCCGCTAAACACAGGTACCCGGCAGCCAGCGCTCCGTCGTGCAAGTTGTAATGGGAATATGGCGCGTTCGAGTCGGTCAATATAGCGACGTAAAGTTGGGCCAAAAAGAGATCGTCGTAATAAGCCTTTACTTCACCCTGGACCTCTTTCATTTCTGCCGGCGTAAGCTCTTTTTCATCTATGTATTCCTTGATCCGTAGTTGAATGCACGCCTGCTTGAGTTGCTCGATGATTTGAGAATCCTGGATGACGAGAAACTTCCATGGCTGCCTATTGCCCGCCGTCGGTGCCAGCCGGGCGGCATCCAGTATCTGGGTAATGTGCACCTCTGGTATTGGGTCTGGCTTGAACTTGCGCACCGAACGCCGGGTCTTGACGAGATCGAAAAAACTATTTGCTTGATTTTGCATTGCGTATTCCTCCATTGTAAAGATTTGTACATCACTCAACATTCGCTTCGACAGCAGCGAGGTTGTCCAAAAGTCGTTCTAGATATTGCTCAAATTCGTCGATTTGGCTCTCGGAAAATCCATCGTAATACAGTGCGTCCATATCCTGGGATACTTGGGCATACGTGTCTTGCCAGGATTTGTCCTTTTCCGTCCGCTGGATCATGATACGGCGGCGGTCCTCTTTGGAACGGACGCGGGTCACATAGCCCATTTCCTCCAGGCGATCGAGCATGCTGGTCAGCGTCGACTTGCCCAGGGACGTCTTTTTGGCCAGATCGCTGATGGCAATACCCGGTTCTTGCCAGAGCACAAACATGATCCGCCCCTGGGCCGGGTTGATTTCCACCTGATACTCTTTGAGTTTTCGGGCAAATATCCGACCGGACAAATGGTGAATTTTAGAGATCAGGAATCCACCCCGACGCACAGTTTTCATACGCCAACTCCAAGCGAGATGATTTTTAGTTCTAAATAGAATAATACTATATAGAACTAAATTTGTCAACCTTTGACAATTTGATGTTTCCTCGAAAAAGTGGTTGTGGGTATAATACCATTGCGGAGGAACAACTATGACAAAAAAGGGCTTGAGAGTACGCGAACTGACTTGGAGGCACAATGCAATGTCGCGCAAATCAATAACAACATGGAGCGTTTTGTTGCTCATATGTTCACTCACTACGGCGTGTGGGCCGTCCGGTGAATATGCTTTCCCGACACCCAAAACGACGGTGCGTCTGCCTCCAACAATCAAAGTGATGATCACTCCCAGTCTGTGGCCTTCATCTACTCCTACTTTCACCCCTACACCATCCCCACAGCCCACTCCCGCACCCACACGCACGCCTTTGCCAACTCTGATGGTCCCGACGCCCACCGCAGCCGTTCCCGTGTCCGACCTTCGCTCCGTCCAGTGCAGGTTGGGCTGGGCCTGGTTTGAGAGTGCGCCCTGGTTTTCGCTCGGGCCATCTGAGCGTGATGGTTGGTGTCTGATCAACAGTTACACACAGTTGGGGTACAGCATCATATATCCGCAGGATTGGGATGTGAATCCGGTGGGCGCCGACGCGACAAACCTTAGCTTTGGAATGCTGGAGGATCACCGGTTGTTTCTGTACGTGTCGCACACAGATTTCCCCTTGGAGTCTGCCGATCAAACGATAGATTGTTTCGAAGCGAGCTGTGCCCCATTTGTTGACCCGAGCGAAATAATCATCGAAAAGAACGTGGTGACCATCGGGGACAAGCAAACGCTCGCCCTGGTGGCTACCAAAGATGACACGCTGATCCGGCGGTATTTCCTGTTAGGCCCGGAACATTTGTACGTTTTCGAGTCTACCGTTCTCGAACCAGATGCTGACGCCGCAGCCTATCAGGAATTTGTCGCAACGACTGAGGACATGATCTCTGCGATGAGATTCGAGGATGTTTCGATCAGCGAGGCATTGCCCTTTTTACCGGATGTGAGTGGGGAAATTGTCTTTGAGGTAGCTGTCAGCAACTATGGCGGCGGTGTCCATACGATGAACGCCGATGGCACAAACGTGGTACGTTTAACGGATTATGAAATATGCCGACCCGAATCCCCCGCATGGTCGCCGGACAGACAGCGTATCGCCTTTGCTTGTCGTAAACACGAATCTGGCAGTTTTATGGATATTTACGTGATGAACGCCGACGGAACCGGTCAGAGGCGCTTGACAACCAGTCATACCCACAGTAGTTATCCAGACTGGTCACCCGATGGGGAACGTATCGTTTTTGTCTCAAAGCCCGATGGTCATTACGAGATTTATACGATGAACGACAACGGCACGTTGCCTACACGTCTAACCCATACACCAGACATAAAGCATTGCCCTGCCTGGTCTCCTGACGGAACGCGCATTGCTTTTATGGCATTTGTGTCTGGCCCAATCCGCATTGCCAATATTTACATGATGAATGCTGATGGGACGGCTCTGACTCCACTGACTGACGATTTATACTTTGATGGCTGTCCTATATGGTCACCCGACGGCACACGGATCGCGTTCACCTCCAGCCGGTCGGGCACCCCTGACATTTTCGTCATGAACGCGGACGGAACGGACATGATTCGTATTACCACAAGCCCGATTGACGAGTATGCGCTTGCCTGGTCACCAGATGGAAAATACATTCTGTTTAGCTCGTACAAGCCCACCTATCTCTACATGACCAGTCTCGATGGTCAATTCCTGTTTCATCTCCCCGGTCGCGCGGGGAGTGATCTCACGGCTGACTGGTAAGGAAATCACACATCAAGCTATCTCCGCTCAATGACGGCCACCGGATCCAGATTGCGCAGCATCCGAGAGACCAAGACACCGCTAACGGCAACGACAGCCACCGGTATCGGCAGCGTGAACAGCCAGGGCACAGGGTTGAGGAAATTCAAGCTCAAGCCCCTCGGTGCGTAGAGACCAAACTGCATGCCGATCAATCCAATCCCACACACCACCGCGCTCAACAGCCAGGCCAAGCCGATGGTGCTCGCCGTTTCCCGCACGGTGCGCAGCACCAACCACGGGCGGCTGCGTCCGATGGCGTGCAGCACGCCGAACTCTTGCTGGCGCTGTGCGAAAAAGACATAGCTCAACACGGCCAACGCCACCGCCGCCACGATCGCGATGATGACCTCTACCACGCCAAACACTCCCAGCAAAATCAGAGCTAGCATTCGATAGTTCATCTTCATCCATTCAAAAGTGAATGCCTCCACCAATTCTGGGTTCACCTCATCCCGCAGCCAGGCGTCCATCTCTGCCTTTTGACCTTGATTTGGAATGACCAACAGGTGGGTTTGATGAGACACATAGAGTTCGTGGCTGCTCAGGTACTCGTACGAGGCAAAACCCAACCACAAATCGTTTTCTCCACGGTCCGACGAAGGGCGGGAGAGGATACCCACCACCACCATCTCGGTCGGTATACCACGGTCGTCCTCGTTGACCGGCTGCCCGATCCGGTCGCCCACGCCCAAGCCCTGATTCAGTGCCACCGCCTCTGAGAGAACAACCTCATTGGTGCGAGGATGAGGCAGGCGGCCTTGTTTGACCTGGACCCCGTACAAGTTGATGAGTGTCTGCAAATCGTCCTCAGAAACGCCATAAACGCCGATGGGCCAGCCCAGGGGTGGCACCTGAACATCCAGAGTCAGTTCTACCGCCGGAATCACCCGGGAGATGGTCGGATGAGTTCTGACCTGCGCCGCTAGTCCGGGGTCAACAAAGACATCCATACGCGGCGTGACGATGCCGATCTGGCGCAGGGGTTCGGCAAGGGCTTGCATCGCATCCCCCATTGGCGCAAAAAGGAATGCCGGGAACGATACGCCCAGGATCATTAACCCCATTGTGACGAGCAGGATCAGCCCCCGGCGGCGATGGCGCAAGTAAAACGTCTTGGAGGACAGCGGGTTGACCGACGATCTTTTCGCCTTTCGCCTCTTGCCTCCTGCCTCCTCCAGACTGAGCTTGCCCTGTTCGACGATGGCTACAGCATCTAGGCGTGAGAATGTGCGCCGGGTGCTCCACGCCACGACAATGGCCGTCACCAGTGGGATGGGCAGCGAGAACCAGACCGGCGTCAGGTCCGTTAAACTGAGCACCAATCCCTTGGGAGCGTAAAAGCTTACCTTGAGCACCGCAAAGAGCAGCCAAGAAAGCACCAGCCCCCCGATCCAGCCCAGGCCGGTCATACCAACAGCTTCCATCGTCGATCGCCGGACGAGGTGTCTTTTGCTGTGCCCCAGGGCGTTGAGCACGCCAAACTCGGCCAGACGCTTGGTTTGGGAAATCTGGTTGATCACACCCACGACCAAGGCCATCACCACCGCGACTACAATGTCCACGACGCCGAATATCAGGTAAAAGAAGAACGAGAGCCCCATCGCCCTATCAGACAGTAAACGATGTGTCATCGCCACCGCGCGTAAAGATGCCATCTCGGTCTCGAGGAATTCGTCTACCTCGGCCTTGTGCCCCTCCTGGGGAATGATGACCAGACCGGACCTCCAGGGCGGGCCGAACAACTCGTGGTTGCTCACATATTCATAAGAGACCAACCCCATCCGCACGCTCGGTCCCGAACCGGCTCCTTCCAGGATGCCGACCAGTTCCAGCGGCGCGGGGATACCGTCGTACCAACTTTCACCGGTCCAATCCCGGCCCATCGTGCGATCGATCCGGTCACCGATCTGTAGATTCAGCGCGTTGGCCATCTCTTCCGAGACCACCAACTCGTTGCTGCTCGACCTGGGCAGCCGGCCTTCCTTCAGGTGCAGGTCACATACGTCCATCATTGCTTGCATATCGGCCTCAGACACGCCGAAAAAGTGATGCTCGCTGATGATGGGCGGCAGGCTGATGTTCAAGCCCTTTTCTTGGATCACGTGTTCGACGCCAGGATGCGTGCGAATTTGTGCTGTGACGCCCGGATCGAGCGTGGGGCCTTGGGCAGAAACCAAACTAAAGCGGGTCAGGTAATTGCCCGCGATCTCGTAATTCTCTGGCATCGAATCGAGCAAGCGCACCATGGTGCAGATGCCGAGCGTCATCAAGCCGACCAGCCCCACCAGCAGCAATGTCTGCCGCTTGTGGCGCAGGTGAAAAGTCAATGGTGATAATGGGTTCATTCGAGTTTATCTCCTTTCGATAACGGCCACCGGATCAAGCCGGGACAGCGTCCACGCGACGGTTCCCGCGCTTGCGGCTACGACGGCGGCCGGGATAGGCAGCGTGAACAGCCAGGGCCATAGATTGTACAGATTGATGCTCAGGCCCATCGGCGCGTAGACGTTGGCCTGAAAATACAGCAGGCTGGCTACACAGACCGCGGCGCCCACGATCCAGGCCGCGCTCACCACGCTCGCGCTTTCACGCAGAATGCGCCAGACGAGCCGGGGGCGGCTGTATCCCATCGCGTGCAGGATGCCGAATTCACCGCGCCGTTGGGTGAGTCCTATGTATTGCAGCACGGCGAGCGCGGCAGCGGCAGCGCCCGCGAGGATGATCTGGGCCACAGCAATGAATAGATACATGTCGCGTTCGATCTTGCGCGCGAACTGGTACGTTGCATCAAAGGTCTCTACTGCTACTTGGGACGACTTGATGGTCTGCTCCAGCCAGGTCTCCATCTCAACCGCTCGCCCCGGCGATGGGACGACGAGAAAGTACGTGGGCAGGGCGGCGTATTGCTCGTGGGCCGCTACGTAGTCGTGGGTCGCGAATCCGATCCACTGCGGCGCGTATGCATACGCTCGCTTGCGCTCAGCACGCGATGGTGCGTGGTCGGGTTCCAGAATGCCGGTTACGACCATCTCGGTGGGAATACCGTCCCGGTCGTAGACCGGTTGGCCCACAGCGTCGCCCACGTTCAAGCTGCGGTTCTGCGCCAAGGCGTGGGATAGCACGATCTCGTTGCGCCGGTGATCGGGTAGATTGCCCTCGCCGAGATGCACCCCGTAGACGTCCATCAAAATCTGCATATCGCCCTCGCGCACGGCGAAAATGGGCATACTAATATCGCCAAATATGGCTGACGACGCATTCACCATCAGACTCAACGGTTTGGCCGGGATGACGTGCGCACTGGTCGGGTGTGCACGGATCTGCGCTACGATCTCGGGATCGACGGTGCCATTCACCTGAACCGGTGAGATGATGCTGGCATAACGCAAATAGCTGAAAAAGAGCGGCACGCCCCCGTCGATGTACGTGGCAATGACAAAGGCCGGAAGCGCCACCCCCAGCACCATCAGCGCCATCGCCGTGAACAGCAGCAGCCCCCGCCGACGATGGCGCGCGTAAAAAGTGATGAACGAAAGGGGATTGGGCGATGAGCGCCTTGTTTCCCGCTTTCCGCTTTCTGTGTCCTCCACGCTGAGCTTGCCGCGCTCGATGATGGCGACGGCGTCCAGCCGGTTGAGCGTCCGGCGGGTCCCCAGGCCCGCAAAGGCGACCACCGCCAGGGGAATGGGGATGGTGAACAGGAACGGCGTGAGGCGGCTTGGGTTCAATGTTTCTCCCCGCGACGCAAACGTGGCGGCGTTGAGCCACATTGAGATCGCCATCGAGCACACCAGGCCCACACCCCAGCCAGCGGTCACGACCGCGGTTACTTCTAGCACCAGGCGGCGGATCAGACGACGCTTCTGGTTGCCCAGAGCGTGGAGCAGGCCAAGTTCCGACAGCCGCCGCGTGGTAGATATCTGGTTAATGACCGCGACGGCCAACGTGGCTGCGCCCGCGAGTAGAAAATCTGTGAATCCATAAAAGCCATAGCCAGCCGATTGCGCGACCGCCAAGACTTTATGCTCGCCCTCAAAGGTCTTGACGTCTACGCGCAGTGGTTTGTCTGCCTCTGTAGCGAGCGTCTCCAAAAAGCCATCCACGGCAGCCTTGCGGCCCTCACGGGGGATGACGAGCAAGCTGGACGGCCGCGGCCCATACAACTCGTGGCTGTCGAGATATTCGTGCGACACAAAAGCCACACGAGTGTCTGGGGCTGTGTCCGATGGAACGCTTTCCAAGATGCCGACCACCGCCAGCTCGGTCACAAATCCGGCGTAATAAACCTCGTCAGTCTCGCGGCTGACGGTATCGCCAAGCTGTAAGCCGAGGGGCTGCGCGATCTCGGCGGAGAGTACGATCTCTGCCGCACGTGGCTCGACGAGGCGGCCCGCTTTGAGGCGCAGGTTGCACGCTTTCATCACCACGGGCAGGTCGTTCTCCATCACCCCCAGCACCGGAAAGATGAGGGGAATGCCGGGCATTGGGACGCCGATTTCCACCCCGTTTTCCGGGATGGCGCGCGCGACGTCTGGGTGTGCTCGAATCTGGGCCGTTGTCGCTACGTCTAGCCCGTTTGGGGCGGATACTCGGGTCAGGTTGCTCAGGTAGTGGATGCTATAGTAGCCGTACGCTAAAAAACTATCTGTCACGCCGATCATCGTGTGGACACCCAATGTCACCAAGGCAACCATGCTTATCAGCAGTAATGCACTGCGCTTGTGGCGGCGATAGTAGGTAAAGGGAGAGAGTGGATTCACGACGATTTCAGTATATCGCATACTATGCCCTTCTCTCCACGACAGTTATCGGATCGAGCCTGGATAGTACCCAGGCAACGGTGCCCGCGCTGGCCAAAATGACGGCCAATGGAATGGGGAACGTAAACAGCCAGGGGAGGGGGTCAAATATATTCAACGCAATCCCCTTGGGTGCAAAGACCGTGAAATGAACAACGAGTAGGAAAAGCCCATATACTCCGGCACCGATCAACCAGGCGATTCCTACGATACTGGTGGTTTCCCTGACTGCGCGTAGGACGAGCCACCTCCGGCTGCGACCGAGCGCATTCAAGACGCCAAACTCTTCGCGGCGCTGCGTGAATGAGACATAGTTCATAGTAGCCATCGCAATACCTGCGATAACGACAACACTGATTTCAATGCCGGTCATAGTCGCAGTTCGCAAACGCATATCCTCTTCAAGTTCACTGATTTGGGTACCATATGTGATCACATGAGTCTGGGGAGAAGCGATATTTTCTTCCAGCCATACATCCAGTTCGGCTTTCTGGCCATCCACGGGGGCAATGAAAAAGTTCTCGATTTGCACAAACGCTTCTTCATAATTCTCCATAAACTCGTAGGACGCAAAGCCTAACCACATGTTTTTCGAAAGGATATCGCTGGTCTCAACTGGATCTATCTGCGAGTTCATAATGCCAACGATAACCATATCGGTGGGTTCAGTTGCGTAAAAAGAGCCGTGGACCCAGTATGGGATACCAATCGTATCGCCGACTTGAAACCCGTGATTTGCTGCAATAGCTTTTGTAATAACGAGTTCATTGGAACGAGCCTGTGGCAGGCGGCCCTCGAAAAGCTCCACCCCGAACAAATTCATCAAGTAAGGCATGTCTTGTTCCCGGATGCCATACACATCGGCATATCCTATGTCTCCCAATGGGATGGCCATCTCTATGCTTGAATTCCTGATAGGAATGACACGTTCGACCAGAGGATTACTTCTGATTTGGGCCATCACGCCAGGGTCTACTGTGGAGGAACGATAAGACAAGACTTGACTCACATACTGCAAATACGCCATGCTGGGCTTGACAGCATCGAGCGTGGCTGTGGCCACAAAGGTTGGCAGCGTGATGATCAGTATCGCCAGGGCCGTGCTCACAAGAATCGTGATCCCCCGGCGCCGATGGCGCAGGTAAAAAGTAAAAGCCGAAATAGCCCCTGATCCAGCAAGTGTTTTTTGCTTCCCTTGAAGGAATTGTGCTTCGGTACTGAGTTTGCCGCGTTCGATGATTGATACAGGATCAAACTGATTCAAGACCCGAATAATTCTGATGGTCGACATAGATATGACAATCAATGGAACGGGAAGCACAAACCAAAAGGGGCTTGGGTTCCACAAATCCAGTTCCATCCCTTTGTCATAATAAAATCCGTTCTTTAACCAGAGCAGAATCCCAAAAGATACTCCAATCCCAGCGAGCCAACTCAACCCCGACATGACGGCTGTTTCCAAGGAGAGTCTGCGGATGAGGCGTTTCTTGTGATGCCCCAGTGCATTCAACATCCCAAGCTCTGACAAACGCTGAGTAACATTGATTTGGTTGACGACACCCACGATGATAGCCGCGCCGAAAGCAACCACCACATTGATAAATCCAAAAGCAGCTAAAAGCCCAGCCCGATCTGTAGACCAAAGTTCCACTTCGCGCTCATAAGTATCTATCCAGGTCTGTTCCGGAGAAGATATCTCGGTTTCGAGGAATTGATTGAGGGCCGCCTGGTGTCCTTTTTTCGGAACAACTAGCATTCCTCTATCGATGCCTGGGGTATACAACTCGTGGCTGTCAAAGTATTCATAAGAAGCAAATCCTACACGGGCATTCAATCCTGTGGCTGTATCCGGATCAGCTTTGAGGATGCCAACCAGAACCATAGGCTCCTGAATGCCTGAAAACAATTTCAGATTTATGGACTCGTCAATCTGATCACCCAGTTCCAGCCCGATAGATCGGGCAACTTGTTCAGTGAGAACAAACTCATTGGTGCGCGGTGCGGGTAGGCGTCCATCTTTCAAACGCATCTCGTAATGCGTAATCAAGTACGACATATCTTGTTCAGGAATGCCCAGCAACATCACTCGATAGGCGATCGGCCAGGTGGGCTGACGAATCGCTCGGCCATTTTCGGGGATAACGCGCTCTGTATTTTCGTCAAGCTGAATCTGCGAAATAACGCCGGGTTCAAAAGTGCCCTCAGTCGAAATAACAATGCTGACGTGCTTTAGATAGCTGACCTCGGCGTTTATCAAGGAAGTCGAGTCCACGACCGCAATCATCACATAGACCAGCATCGTGGTAATGGTGATTAGGCTCAGAAGCAGCAACGCGCTCCCCTTGTGGCGCAGATAGTAGGTGATAGGTGACAAAGGGTTCATTTGGTTATCTCCTCTCGATGACGGCCACCGGATCGAGTTTGTGCAGCGTTCGCGCAATCGTGCCGCCGCTCACCAGAACAACGGCCAGCGGAATCGGTACAGTGAACAGCCAGGGCGCAAGACTGTAAAAGTCCAGGTTCAGCCCCCTCGGCGTGTAGACGAGCGCCTGAAAAATGACCAGGCCGAGCACACACGCCACAGCGCCAACCAACCAAGCCAGGCCGACCACGCTTATGGTTTCTTTCACAGTGCGAAAGACGAGCCATGGGCGACTGCGTCCGATGGCGTTTAGGGTGCCAAACTCTTCTCGGCGCTGCGCGAAAAAGATGTAATTCAAAGCCGCCAAAGCTATCGCCGCGACGAGGACGATAATGCTCTCGATAGCCGCGAATAGCACCATGACCATTCGCATGAGACCCTCAAACTCTTCCCGCTCTGCATCGTAGGTGTACACCCTCGTTTGCGCCGAGGCCACGCTATCCTCCAGCCATGCGTCCAGTTCGCCCTTGCGCTCCGCCGCCGGCACGACGAGCATCTGGTGAGAGCGGGCCGTGGTGAGTTCGTGACTCTGCAAGTATTCGAGGGACGTAAATCCTAGCCATATATCGTCACGAGAAAGCAAGCCGACGATCACCATCTCGGTCGGGACGTCATCCACGATCATGGGATTATCCTCGCCGTTCCTTTCTTCGACGGGGTGGCCAATCGCGTCCCCCACGTGCAGCCCGCGGTTCATCGCCGTGACCTTTGATATGACGATCTCGTTGGAACGAGGGTTGGGCAGGCGGCCATCTACGATCTGTAGGTCAAACAGGTCCATCAATACCGGCAAATCGGTTTCAGAAACGCCATAGATGGTGACACCAGACCCCCCACCCGGCGGCACCAAGACCTGCACAGCCAGTGTCATTGTCTGGATCACGCGGGCGACGGCAGGATGGTTCCTGATCTGCGCCGCCACGCCAGGATCAACCTCCCCCCCTGCACGTGGCGCAACCTCGCCCACGTAACGCAGATAGCCATAATCGGGTTCCATCGCGTCGAGTGTTGCCAACATGAGAAACACAGGGAACGCGACTCCTAGGATCATCAGTGCCATGCTCACCACCAGCATGATCCCCCGGCGGCGATGGCGACGGTAAAAGGTTCGAGGTGACAATGGTCTGGGCGTCGAACGTCTTGCCGTTTGCTTGCGCCCCTCACCCTCTGCACTGAGCTTGCCCCGCTCGATGATGGCCACAGCGTCCAAGCGGGCAAATACTCGTTTGACGCTAAAAGCCGCAAAGGCGATCACCACTACCGGGACCGGGACGGCGAACCAGAATGGCATCAAGTTTGCCATATCCAGTTCCATTCCCCTGGCATAATACAGGCTAGACTTTAGCCCATATAGAGCGGCCCAAGAGAGCACCATACCAACTCCCCACCCGATCACAGTCACGACCGCCGTCTCTGACGTTATGCGCCTGATGATCCGATTCTTGTGATGGCCCACGGCGTGCAGCAGGCCAAGTTCGCCTATCCGATTTGTCAGGGCGATCCGGTTGATCACCCCGACGACCAGTGCGACGACGACGGACACCAGGCAGTTCATGACGCCAAACATGATGTAAAATTCTCGCCGCGCCCACTCCACCAACTGGGTAACCTCTCGGTAGGTCTCTGTTTGCGTGCGCGCAGAAGCGACCGTCGTCTCCAAAAACTCATCTACTGCATCCTTGCGCCCCTCGCGGGCAGCGACCAGCAGGTTTGTCTGATGGAGCGTGAACAACTCGTGCGTCTCCAGATACTCGTAGGAAGCCAGGCCCATCCGCACGCTGGGACCGGGATTGACAGCTGAATCGCCTTCCAGGATGCCCACCAACACCAAAGGGGCCGGAACACGCGCATAGTATATATCGTCGACCGAACGTTCGATCTCGTCGCCAAGCCTCAACCCCAACGCGCGCACCACCTCTTCCGAGAGCACGATCTCGTTGGTGCGCGGCTCGAACATTCGCCCTTCCTTCAGACGCACACCGGAGTGAGCCAGCAGGTATTGAGCGTTCTCCTGAGATATCCCTATCAGGCGCAAACTGTCATTGCCGATCAACGATGGCGGTGAGATCAACAGGCCGTTAGTCGGAATCACACGCGCCACGTCCGGATGGGTCTCTATCTGTGATGCAACGCCCGGTTCCAACGAACCACCACCAACCGGA
>JAAEPW010001388.1 GCA_024232355.1 Chloroflexota bacterium
AACAGCTCGATGAAGCAACGACAATTCGAAGCATCGCCAAGCGGCTCACACAGAAGCCGCCCGCGCGAAGTGTTTACGCACCACCTGCCGCCTCGTCGGCCAAACAACCCCCGCGAATGCTCGCTTGTTTAAGGACTAATGTGGTGCTCCTCAAGAAACCGCAACGCCGTGGGCGGCTCTGGCACCAGCCAAGAGGTGCATGCCCTCGGAGGATCCCATTGTTGCGGGTTTCTTCCCCGTTCGATGGACTTTGGTCTCAATCCCCGGGCTTGAGGAGTTCTGATTTGTGAGGCTCCGCCCGAGTGTTCGGTGGCGTCCATAATAGGTCAACGGCGCGAGTCGTTTCGCCAAACCCACCCAATCGCCCCAAGGTACGGCGAAATAGCGGCAAGACGCGTCAACATTTTGACAAGAGGGGACCCGTCGTCTAGATTCAGCGAATGGATGGCGATTGGAATTGCTACTCTTGTGACGGGCTAAGCACAAGCGGTTGACAGTCTCCAGAAGACTGGACGTTTGCTCATCGATTGGAGAGAGTGTCCTCGCATCCAGCAGTCTTCTGTGTTCGTGGACGCTGAACAAGGGACTTCTCATGCGCGCGGAAAAGGCGAACACACGCGAGCCAGACCGACCTCAACTCTGGCACATCGTTGAAAAGGCGAATACTGCGGTCGCAGATGCTGGAAAGAGAGTCGGCCTAGCCCCAATACCGTTTAATGAATCATAACCACGGTCTGTGCAAAGGTTTTGGTCAATGGTGGTGTGCCTCGATGCTGTGGGCGTTTCTTTTTCCACTTGGACATCTTTTGTTTGATGACTCGCGG
>JAAEPW010001389.1 GCA_024232355.1 Chloroflexota bacterium
ACAAGATCAGCGAGGAAATCGGATGGGATAATCATCACATCGAGTGGCGAGTCCACGGTGGCTCCGACACGATGGACAACCGAGTCTTGCTGCATCCCGCCTGTCACCGTCAGTTACACTGCCTTGCTTGACCTGTCTATCGCCGCGTCCTATCAAGGGGCGTTCGTAGTGGCTTGAGCTACCGTGCGTTGAAAGGCGCTCGCGGGGTTCTTGGGAGAGGAGTAACGGTAACGCCGCTTTCCCACCCAACCATTCAATATTTTCAAGAAACTGGAGTTCAAGAAACATGAAAGAGGAATCTAACTTGGAAGCGGCTCCGCTTCGTTATGCTGGTGTTGCAACATTGTTGAGAAGACCTTTGATAAACAACCCGTCAGGTGTAGATATTGCCCTGATTGGTGTGCCCTATGATGGTGCAACCGAAAACCGACCGGGGGCGCGACATGGCCCTCGGGAAATTCGCAACATGTCAAGTTTTACACGTTCCGTCCATCACGTGACGCGGGTGAATCCCTATGAACTTTGCAACGTCGCAGATTTAGGTGATGTTAGTTTCTCGAATCCTTTTGACCTACTACAATGCTTTGCCGACATCACCGGCTTTTATCGCAAGGTATGTACAGCCGGTGCAGTGCCCCTGAGTGTAGGCGGCGATCACTCGATTAGTTTGCCGATTTTACGTGCTGTTGCGGCTGAACGACCAGTAGGTATGGTACACCTAGATGCTCATACCGATACAAATGATACTGAATTTGGGCATAAACTCACGCATGGTACCCCATTCCGACGAGCAATGGAAGAAGGTCTCCTTGACCCAAAGAGGACGATTCAAATTGGCATACGGGGGGCACAGAACTCGGAAGAAAGCTGGCAAGGGTCTGAGGATGCAGGAATACGCGTCATATACATGGAAGAATTTACTTCTTTAGGGATTGAGGCCACGCTTGATGAAGTAAGACGTGTGGTAGGCTAGAGTCCAACTGATATCTCCTTCGATATCGACAGTCTTGACCCTGCCTTTGCCCCAGGCACTGGAACGCCAGAAATAGGTGGTCTGACGACTATCCAGGCCCAGGCACTAATACGGGGCCTTGCAGGTCTTTGTCTAATTGGTGGGGACGTGGTCGAAGTATCACCACCTTTTGACCCCACTGGGAATACTGCCCTTGTTGGGGCCACAATGCTATATGAGATTGTGTGTGTTCTATCGGATGCGGTCGCCCGAGAAAAAAGTTCGCAAAAGAATGCCTAACAAAAATTCAACCGGAATTGGCAAGCTGCGCGATTTTTGAAGGTTATATGCCAACAAACGCAATAGAGCGACAAAGTCACTTTGCCAACCTTGCCAATCCGGTTAATTTTGGCCGTTCGGCGGAATTCTCTGCTTCGTCGCCGGGACTTTGCCTGTAAACTACTGCTGCACGGATCTTTCAAAATCCGCTAGTATCCCACCCTATGCAAATAAATCCCCCACACCCCACAGCAAACCAAAGCACCCCTCCAGGCCCGCATCCCCGTAAGACACAGCATTCCCATCCCCAACCGCCAACTCCCCACCCCGCATTCCACCGCCCCCGGCCCAAGGAAACAAGCCAATGCCCTTCCTGGCCAAACCAGGGGGAGACGGCGAGGGAGCGGAGTGGAGATCGCGTCGGCGGCGGCAATGAGCAGGTCAGGCTGATAACCGCTGTGGCAATCTGTGGCCCAAGGTTCATTACCAGGGTTCTCTCACGGGGGGAAAGCGAGGTGATCCGAGGGATCGCGCCTCTGTTTCGGCGGTGGCGAGCGATGGGGCTGGAGGCAAGGATCACCACCCACAAACCAGCAATCACCACGACAAAGCCAACCCAGTAACAGAGATCACCCCCCCCCGCTTGTGGTCACAGACAACGCCATTCACCGATCCTTCACCGCCCCCGGCCCAAGGGTACAAGCCAGTGCACTACCTGGGGCAAACCAGGGGGAGACGGCGAGGGAGCGGACTGGGATCGCGTCGGCGGCGGAGGCAATAGACAGGTCAGGCCGATAGATTTCGCGGCAATCTGTGGACACATCCGCTCTTCTCCTCAATCACCCCAACCCCGCCACGCACGCTCACCACACCAAAGCCACACTCGTCCCCCACCGCCCAACTCCCCCCGCCGCCTTCCATCACTCGGTACGAGGTTCATCACCAGGGTTCTGCACGGGGAGAAAGCGATGCGGGCCAAGGGATCGCTCCTCTGTTTCGGCGGTGGCGAACAATGGGGGAGGGGGCGAGGATCACCACTCACAAACCGGCACTCACCACGACAAGGCCACCACCCCATCAGCAGCGATCCCCCCCGCTTGTGGCCACAGACAACGCACACCACCGCCCCCGGCCCCAAGGGAAACAAAGCAATGCCCTCCCTGGCCAGAACAGGGGGAGACGGCGAGGGAGCGGATGAGTCGCGGCGGCAGCAGCGGAGGCAATGGGGTAGGTTAGGCAGATAGCTCCTGTGGCAATCTGTGGCCCGAGGTTCATTCCCAGGGTTTTCTCACGGGGGAAAAAGCGATGCCATCCGAGGGATTGGTCCTCTGTTTCAGCGGTGGCGAGCGATGGGGCGGGGGTGGGCAGAGGGGTGTTTTTGATGGAGAGGTTGGGGTTGGTTTGCCACAAATTGGGAAGCGATGGTCAATTATCTGCATCGTGTTGTGTCTCTGCCCCACTCCCACAGCCCGTACACCTCCGCCAGCAGTGCACAATCGCTCGCCGACAGATCCAGCACAACCCGTTCAGTGGCTACACGTCCAACATATTAC
>JAAEPW010001390.1 GCA_024232355.1 Chloroflexota bacterium
GCAACGTGCGATGGAAACCACCTGTCAGCGATTCAACGCTGCACACCTTCGCTGGCGGGATGGCCGATTGCTTCGCATCACTGTGCAATCGCAAAACTAGTTCTAGTTATGTAATTATTAAGGTGCTGTTCAAACCTAATGTTATGATTCAAGAGCAACACAGACAGCATCTCTTGGAACAATTGAACCGCAGCCAACTATCCCTCTTCATCGGCGCCGACCTCCCCCGCGAGATCACCACCCTCCCCTCCCGCGCTGACCTGGTCCGCGACCTGGCCCGCCGCCACGACCTGTCAGAATCCCACTCCCTGGCCGAGGTGGCCCAACGGGTAGCCAAGGGCGGCAACCGCTGGGAGTTCACCGCCTTTATCCGCGATACCCTCGACACCTCCGGCAAACCTCCCCAACCCTTTCACCGTCGCACCGTTGAACTGGTCCAAACATATCAGATCAAAACCCTCATCACCACCGCCTACGACAACCTGATGGAACTGGCCTTTCAGGAAGCCAACGTCCCTATCAACCGCGTCGTGCGCGGCAGCGACGTCAGCTTTATCACCCCCGACCGCCCCACCCTGATCAAACTCTACGGCGACGCCCAACAGCCCGACACCCTCGTCGTCACCGAGGACGACCACTATGGCCTGTCGCGGGACCGGGACAAGGAGGATGTGCTGGACGAAGTGCGCAACGTGCTGCGCAAGCAGACGGTCCTGTTCCTAGGCTACAACCTCTCCGACCCCGATTTCAATCTGCTGTGGCACGAGGTGCTGGACCGGGCCGGACGCTTTGCCCGCACCGCCTACGCCGTTTGGCCCGACCTGCCGGAACCGGATGCTCAAGTGTGGCGCGACCGTGGTGTTCACCATCCTGGACACCGATCCTCTGGGAATTCTGGGCGAGAGTATCCCACAACCCATACCACCCGCTCGCCCGGAAGCAACCATTACGGTCCCCGGAAAAGTACCAGGACTGCCCCAAGATACGGTTAGGGTGCAGTCGTGGACCTTTGAGGCTGGCGATGCCGTCGCTGGCGTGGCTGTTTCGGCAGATGGAGATCGCATTTTGGCTGGTACGTTGGGCAAGCGCGCCATTTGTCTGGATCGGAATGGACAAGAGGTTTGATCGAGCGATGTAGGCAACCAAGCGTGGCGCGTAGCCCTCTCATCCGATGGGCGTATGGCCGTCGTCGGCACCGGCAGCACCCGTCCGTGGGTAGAAAAGGACGGGGACTGTACGCGTTTGACGGGGACGGTCAGCTTTTATGGTCCCACGACCTGGGCGCCTCGGTCTGGGGCTTGGCGCTGGCTGCCGACGGGCGCACAGTTGCCGTGGGAACGGATGGCCGCGAAACACTGATATTTGACGATCGAGGGCACCTTCTCTGGCAACGAGAAACCTCTGGAATTGGGTGGTGGGCCTGGGTATGGACTGCGTCTTTGTCAGTGGATGGTCAGACGATAGCTATCGGGGCAGCCGACAAAACAGTGACTGTCCTGGACCGCGGCGGCAACATGCCGGGCCAGCATCGCGCCGATGCCGATGTCTTTGTCACGACCGTCTCTGCCGACGGACAGACCATCGCTGCCGGGTCTAGCGATCAACGAGTCTATCTCTTGGATCGACAAGGGAATCTTTTGTGGAGTGAAAAGCTGGAGGACAAGGTATGGGCAGTGGCCTTGCCAGCCGATGGACAGCGCCTGATCGTGGGCGCTGGTGAAAAAGAGGGTCACGTTCGTACCTTTGACCGAGAAGGACAACCTCTGTGGAAACGCTACGTCGAGGGGGGTATCAGCAGTGTGGATATCTCGACTGGCGGCGACATCATCGAGGTCGCTACGCGGGCAGGGCAAATCTGTCTATTTGATGGTGGCGGCGAGCCCATACACCAGCACATGGCACAGAAAAACGTGCGTAATGTGGCTGTCTCTGCCAGTGGCCAAGTTACTGCCGCGGTTTCGGAGGATGGTCAGGTGTATGGTTTTCTGCTCCGCCACGAGCCTTCCATGTCTGCATACATGTCGCCGGCCAAAGGCAACGGTGAAACGCCCGACGCTGAGCCACCCTTGGGCATAGGTAATCGCTGGGCCGTACTCGCCGGCGTGGACGAATACCAAGACGACGCCAACTATGGGCAGTTGCAGACTTGCGTCAAGGATGCGGCGGCCATCCGCGAGCAACTCGCCGCCAGTGGCTTTGATCCATCCCGCGTTCGCCTGCTGATCAGCAACGCCGGTCAGCCACCCACCAAGGCCAACATCCTGGTCGTCCTCAAAGCCGTCGCCGACGCCATCGAACCCGACGACCTGCTGCTCTTTTACTACAACGGTCATAGCGACAAGCACGGGGACGAGTCCTACCTAGTCGCAAGGGACGGACGGCGGCTGGTGCTGGCGGACACCGCCGTGCCCCTCTCGCGGGTGCGCGAGATCGTACAAGAGGCCCCCGCCCGCGCCAAGGTCATCGTGCTCGACGCCTGCCATTCCGGGGCCGACATCGGCGGCAAGGGACCGAAAAAGATGTCGGCCGAGTTCATCCGCCGCGTCTTTGAGGAGGCCGAAGGGCTGGCGGTGCTGGCATCGTGCAAAAAGGGACAACTGAGCTACGAGTGGCGCGATCCGGGGCCTGGGCAAGGACGCAGCGTCTTTACCCACTTTTTCCTGGAGGCCCTCACCGGCGAGGCTGACCGGGACGACAAGGGATTCGTCACTGTGCAGGACACCAGCCGATACGTGAGCAACGGTGTCAAGCTGTGGGCCAGCCAGCGCAACCTCAGCCAGACGCCCACATTGCAATACACCGTGGCGGGTGATATTATTCTTGTTAGCGTCCAAGGAGGGCAAGAGACAAATGACGATTGACGATTACGCACAGGCGCAGGAACTGGTGCACAAGATGAAAGCCCAGTTACCCATCCCCGCCCGGGCGACCAAGGAATTTGTGCGCGTAATGAATCCGCACAGACCACGATTCAAGCGCGACCAGGAGCTGTCTATCAAGAGCTTGTTTTATGCCGGTGACGAGGGTGGGATCACGTGTGATGTGACGCCGTCAGAGTCGCAGACGGCCATCGTCTGCTCGCTCACGCAGATCAGGATCACCCCCGACCATCCCCTGGCCGAGGAAATTCGGGCCTATCAAAAGGCACGGAAAGAAGGGATCGCCCGGGAGGGCCGCGTATCAGGCTCGGTCTTTAGCCCACCGAGCACAAACGCCAGGCCGCGCAAGAGGAAACGTCGCAGACGGCGGTGAGGTGATACAAAGGACACAAAAATGGATAAAACACGATTGTTTCAATTTCTATCCACACAGGACTCGTCCGCTCTACTCGGTCTACTGAACATAGCCTATGACCAAATGTCTATCGATCAACTCCACGCCGTGTTTGACCAAACCGTCCAGGCGCTGCCATCCGTACCGGTGGATGGCGAGGTATTGTTAGGCAGGGTCAAAGCATTTAAACGCCGGTCGCTAGCCGGATACTATTACGAGCCGTTCGAAATCAACTCTAAAAACTGGACAGACGTGCCAGAAGAGACCGACGAATGGTTCGAAGAGTTGGGCGATTTGCTCAAGGCCAGTTGCCAGCTCACATCGCAGGGCGATCACCTACACGCTGTGGCCTGTTTCGGCATACTGTACCAGTTGGTCGATAAGATAGAGGACGGCGAAGATATCGTGTTTGGCGACGAGATCGGCAGTTGGATGATCCCCGGAGATGAAAAAGACTATATTGCCACCTACATGACCTCCCTGGCTGCGACGGCGACGACCGAGGAATTCACGACGGCCGCCCTCGTGTTGATCCGACGGGACAGTTGGCAATCGTTTGTCACCCAGGCTTATGCCTCCGCCATCCGTGCCGCCGACGATGCACAGCGGGCGCACCTGGACGCCGAGATCCAGCGGCAGAATATTCGAACGAGCCGCAAATAAACATTATTGAGACGAGTCTAATGGTGGATATAACAACGAGATTAGGCCGCTTATACAATCAGAGGTAGTCTTCACATTGTTGCTGCCACATCGGGGCGAATTGCGATAGATGTCGGACAAAAGGAATCAAGTGTATGGGCAAGAAGAAACGTAAAAAATCGAGGCGCGGCGGTCGCTGGTCTGCCAGCCCACAGCAAGTGGGCATATGGTTAGCCCAAGTGGAACAGCAACTCCAGGAGGAAAAATACAAAGGTGCTGCTCAAACTGCCCGGCGCGTTATGCGCCACGTACCCCAGGGGTCAAAACCCTACGGTGAGGCCCAATACTATTTGGGTGCCGCGCTCCTGATGTTGCAGGAATATGAGGATGCTTACCAGGTGCTCTCCGATACCCTGGAAACATCCCCGGAAGATCCCACCGTCTGGTATAACCGGGGCATCGTTTGCCGCTTTGTCGGCCGTATCGGCCAATCGGTGCGCGACCTAGAGCAAGCGCTGGAATTGGAAACCACCCCCAATCTCCAAAATAGGTACAAAGACGCGTTGGCGTTCAGCCGCAAGCTCTGCCGTGAAGAACTCGCCATACGCGGGCCGGATTTCACGTTGGAACAACTCATCAAACAACAAGAGATATACCAGGACGCCGTTCAACTGATGGCCTCGAGCAAGTGGACCGAGGCAGAGGCGATTTACCGGCAGGTGATCAAGCTGGGAGATGGCCTGCCGCAGCCCTGGGGCAACCTGGGCACATGTCTCATCATGCAAGAGCGTTACGACGAGGCCGAATCCGCACTAAACCGTGCGCTAGAGATCGATCCGGACTATGAAATCGCACGCCAAAACCTGCTCAAACTGCCCTTTACGCGTCAATCCGGACCAGCCGGATTCGAGATCAACAGGCCGTTCGAGGGAGAAAGGATCAAGCAAAGCCTGACCATCATTGAAGAGTGACCGGATGATGGGGATACTCCTTCGCTCAGTGACCTGCCAGGTCTCTGCCAGAACTTTTTGTGCGCCAGACTCAGCCTGATTAGGAGCGAGTTCTCTTTCACAAGTGAGGGTTCTCATTCTTCCAACGCCATCTCTACGACACGATCCAGGCGAAAGGTGCGTATTTCGTCGCGATGGTAGCAATGGGCGATCAGATACAGAGCGCCTCCCCGCGCACGCACACGCATAGGGCGCACCAGACGATCTGTTTCCCGACCCTTGGCATCCATGTAACGCATCCGCACCCGTCCGCCGTTTTCCAATGCCTCGGTGATAGCCGGCGGCAGGGACAAGGTGCGAGCGTGCGGATAAGGAACCGGGCCGCCCTGAAACTCGATCAGCTGCCCCAACGTGGTGATTCCCTGACGACGCTCCAGGTCCTTAATGATCCGTTCCAAGACGCCACTTGTGGCCTGTACGTCACTCAGCGCCCGGTGAGTCGGGCGGACTGTTACACCCAAAGCCGCGACGACGGCAGACAGGCCGTTCCGGGGCAGGCTGTAAGTGCGGCGCGTCAGGGCCAGAGTGTCTACCACCGGGTTGTCGGGCACGGGCAGGCGCGCATTCCCGAGTTCTGCGGCCAGGAAACCCAGGTCAAAAGGCGCATTATGGGCCACCAACACGGCACCCTCGATCACCTGCAGCAAAGGACCGGCAATTTGGTCAAAGACAGGTGCGCCATGCAGCATGTCTGCCGTAATACGATTGACACGAAAGGCCCCTGGCGAGACCGGTCGCCGTGGGTCCACCAATGATTCAAAGCGATCCAGTTCTGTGCCGTTACGAACACGCAGACATCCCACTTCGCAGATGCGATGGCCGTAGGCCGGGCTTAGACCGGTGGTCTCGGTATCAAAGACAGCAAAGATGGTTTCGGTTAGCGGTTGATGAGGGTTGAAATGGGCGGGCGGGTTAACGTGCAGTTTATTCATTCTAATGGAACTTGCTGTGCAGTTTCTAGTGCAGATTCCAGCAGTTCAAAGACTGGCTCCAGTCCCTCGATGCCTGCGGCGCGGATCAGTTCCAGGTCGCGGATGGCGTCTTGGACTATGCGGGGGGCAGAGGTGATTTCCAGGGCATGGCGATACTCAGTTAGCACTGAATCTAGGAGATCAGCGCGCTGGCTTGTATCATCCCAGTGCAGATCACAGAGGATTTGGCCAAGCAGGGCAGCCGCTAGTACATAGTGTGGCCTGTATAAACCTGGTGTTTTGTCTAGCACAACCTGGCAGCGGACAATGGCATCTGTGAAGACCTCCGCAGCATCTAGATTCTGTTGGCACAATAGCACGATTCCTAACACCAGTGATGCTTGGTAACTAGTTGCCCGTATATCCAAATCACGAGCTTTTGTGCAATATTGCTGAACTTGGGCGAATTCACCAACAGCAAATAGAGCCCTACCTAACCCCAGTAGGTGATGGCTTTCCCCCAAATGATCACCAACCTCAAGCGCGATAACAAGAGCTTTTTTATAGAAGCTGATAGCTTGTTCGATTTGTCCCAGGGCACAATAGGCATTGCCCAAGTTGCTGAGATGTCGTTCTTCTCTCAAACGATGACCGATCTCGCAAGCAATGGCCAAAGCCTGTTCATTCAGTTGGATAACCCGTTTTAACTGTCCAAGGGCATAATATGCGTCGCCCAAACGACCAAGTCGAACACTTTCTCCCCAGCGATCACCAATCTCACGAAAAATGGCCAAGGCCTCTTCTTGAAACTGAATGGCCCGTTTGATCTGTCCTAGATCGCTATATGTATCCCCTAGACGACTAAGCTGAATCCCTTCTTCCCGACGATTACCGACTTCACGGGCAATAGTCAAAGCCTCTTTATATAGACTGATAGCTTGCTCAACTTTCCCCAAAAGACGGTAGGACCTGCCCAGATAACTGACCCTGGCACCTTCCTTCTGGCGATCTCCAATTTCACGAGCAATAGTCAGAGCCTTTTCAGAAAGCTCGGCAGCCTGCTTGGCATCGCCCGCAATGTAGTAAACATAGCTCAGACGACTGAGATGGGTGCCTTCCTGTTGTTTATCACCAATTGCGCGAGCAACTTCCAGGGCTTTTTCATAGAACTCGATGGCTCGTTCAATCTGCCCCAGGTCGCGATAAGCAAAACCCAAGTTGCCAAGATGCCGGCTTATTTCTGCTTGATTGTCTATCTTGCGGACGATGGTCAAGGCCGTTTCATAAAGATTGATAGCATACTCGATCTGTCCTAGGTTGCAGTAGACTTTGCCCAATCTACCCAAGTTGGTCGCCCGTGAACTAGGATCTGTCAAGTAATCCGTAAGTTTCTCACGCATCTCAATCAGTCGAGAGTAACGGCCCCACATGTACAAGTAATCACCTTCAATTAACTCTAACACCCGATATGCGGCATCGTAATCCTCGCCACGAACACGGTGCTCGAACTCGGCTAGTTGTGGCTCCAAATCATCTATCGTTTTCCACTCACTTTCAGGTTTGCGGATGCTGGCATAGAAATCGGCAACTCGCAGTTCCAGGTTACGCCGATTGTACAAGTCCGACTCTTTGTCAGCCACATCAGGGATTTGTCGGTAAGCATATTCACGGTCGAGGGGATGAAGGCTGTATCTACCCGTAGCACGGTTAACACTCACAAAGTATCCCCTGACCAGACGGTACAGTATGGCTTGAACGTCCAGTCCAGGCCACCAAGGATGCAGTAGGTAGGCAACGGACGTCTCTTCCACAGGCCGGTCAAAGACGGCCAACGCCTCAATCACTCGTTGCTCAGCCTCTCCCAAGCGGCTGTAGCCGGCGGCGACCAGTTGCTCAACCACCTGCTCCCCGAAAAGCTTCTCGTCAGCCAGCAAGCGAGGCAAACTGGCGGTTGGATTTTCGTACAGGATACCAGCCAGGATTTCCAAAGCACGGGGGATGCCTCGTGTGAGTTGAGCAGCACGCCGCAGGTCATCCTCCGGCGCATCCCCCAAGCCCAGGGTTCCTTCTGGATCCAGATCACGCAACAATGCAACAGCTTCGTCCTCGGGCAAACCTTCGCGCAACGAAATGCTACGCGCACCGTGCAACGCGGCAGCAGTGGTTTTTACATGCTCTCGCGAGGTGACGATCAGCCGCACACCGCTGGGCTGAGTCAGGCAGCGTTCAACGAAAAGGCGCAGCCCTTCCTCGGCAATGTTTCCGTCTTTGGTCAGGTTATCTTCCAGGTTGTCCAGCAGAATGAGATACAGACCCTCTTGCATGACCTTTAGGAGGTATTCGACTTTGGCAGTCAGCGGCATACTCCCATCAGCCCAACGGACGTTCAGCGTGCTGGCAACCGGTTCGCCCAGCATCTGTCCTACATCGACGTAGATGCGCTCCAGGCCAAGACCAGTGCTGCGCGCACTGAGGTACAGGATACCGTCTATGATAAGCGCTTTCTTTTCACCGGTGATCGGCAACGCACCTTGTTCCAGATCGCCTAGGACGTGACTGACGAGGGCCGTTTTGCCCATCCCACCCCGGCCCACCACGCTGACCAGACGCACGCTGCTGTCAGTGAGATGGTCGCAGAGGGTTTGCGCCTCACGTACCCGGTCTTTGAAGGTGTGGGTCATGTCCAACGGGCGCAGATTGACCACACGCTGGCACTCGCGCATCTCACGGCGAGCCTCATCGGCTTGATCGCGCCGGGCCCGCAGTTGGTCCATATCGGCGTCCAACTGTGCTTGTGCCCACTCAGCGTAGGCGTGTGCCAGATTAGGCAAGGTTTCCGTCAGAATGTCGGCAGGGATGAGAAAAGCCGCCTTGGTCTTTTCGTCGGTATCGGCGGCAACGACCATACCGACCACGCCACCGAGGACGTCGTCCCAGACCGGGCCACCGCTAAAGCCAGGGGCGATGAGATAGCCGGTCTCTTTGGTGTCCTCGACTTGCAACCAACCACCGGCCTGCCGGCCCCGCAGGACGCCAGAGGCCCACACGCCTTGCTCGTAACCGGCGGGGAAACCTAGAGCGCGGAAGGAATGGTCCCATAGGTCATCGGCAGTGACCAGGAGGGCAGGCTTGCTCTCGTCGGGGGGATCGCTGGTCAGTTCCAACACGGCGACATCTATGGTGGGATGCCAATGGCTGACACGGGCGATCAGGATTGACTCGGGAGCCAGCAGGGGAAAGTCGAGATGCAGGTCAACCTGGGGTGGATTGGGCATGTCGGGGGCTAGTCCGAGCGCGCTGGAAACGACATGGGCACATGTCAGGACATGTCGGCCGGTCATCAAAAAGCCCGCGCCGACGACGTTGCCGGGGAGAACTGGCTCCTCCGGTTGAGCGGCGCGGATACGAACGATAGCGGATTCAAGGGATGTGGTCATGGGCAATCATCTTGTCATCACTACAAAACCCACGCTGTCGCGCCCGTGGGGAGCAACTTGTACAAGCACCGGAACTCAAAAGACGATGGTCAGTCGATCAAAGAGCCGCCATGACACAGTTCTTGAAAGAAACACCGCATACATGTATCTCGGTCACTTGTCATGGGAAAGATATCCTTATCGGCAACGTTATTCTCCGGGTCAGCGAGAAGGCTCTGCATCATCCTGCAATTATCGGTTATCATCGCCCTCGTCCTCGTCATTTGCTCGGGCCGAATTTCAGATTCGCGCGGCACGTCCTCAATCGCCAGATAGAACAGTTTGAGCGCGATGGTATCCACACTGTATCCCCATTCTTGCTCGGCGTAGAGCGCATAGCAGGCCAGTTGCTCAATACCGGACTCGTCCTCTCTGCCGGTCTTCCAGTCATAGATCTCTAACACACCTTGAAAATCGGCAGCGAAATCAATTTTGAGGAGAATTTCAAATCCGTCAATTTGCAAGTGCAAAAGCTCTTCTACGGATTTCCAATCGAGCGCTTTGATGCGCCGTATCCTGGCAAAGGTGTCTGAATTGTACAGGTTTGCCAGAGAACCCAAGACCCTCTCTTTGACCGCATCCGTGTCTGCCTTGGCTATGTCTCTGCCATAATGGTGCTCGAAAAGATTGGTTTTCCGCTTGGGATCACCAAGCCATTCTTTGTCCCGTGACTGTACCCAGGCCAGCCGCAACTTGCCAACGGCCCTTTCTTGGAGTTCGTTCAAAGCCGGTATTGGACGACCATGTCTCGTGTCTTTTAACAGTCCTTCAATTACGTCGTGTACTATTCGTCCGGCAAGCATCGGGAGGTTGGTCATTTTGGAAAGCGTGTAGCACTTTTTCGCTTCCTCCGATGCGTCATGGTTCCACCCATTCCACATGCCATAGTAACGATAATAGTAGAGCCGCTTGCACTCGTCAAAGCACCGTTGTCGTGTGAACGACCATCTAAATCTGTTTTTGAGCGTTGCCATCAGATTCTCCTCCTCGTCCAGATCAAACGATAAACCGGCTAGCCCTCGTCCATTATAGCATCATTTGTCCAGGAATTACAATCTCACCAGTTGGTTCTGACACTGATGAGATCGTCGCACCAGCCCACCGTAAAGGTGATCAAAGCCAAGTCGGGTTGGTTGTGCTGACAGATACCAGGGTAGCGTCATACTATTGACTACAGCCGGGCGCGCAACTTGAAGAAAATAAGCACACTGAGCGACAAAGCATTTGCCAAGGCACACAAACCGACCCCATTGCACAACACCGTGCCATTCACACTACCCAAGCCAGATCCAGTTAGACGAGGGCCCAGCGTGCGGGTCGTCCAAATATCCACGTTCGAGCATCCAGGCACAAAGAACGTCACGAAAAGGGCATGACCCACGTAGACCGTTCGAAGCGATGTTGGCAACGCTATCCAATCCCTTTTCCTCGTCGTTAGCAGTCTTGGGAGACGTCACCTGCAGGGTCACTGCTGGGGGCACGTTTGGCGTCACTGAAACCGTGCTGGCGCTGTTGCTCTAGGCCATCCCAGCACAGCGATACAACAGCAAAACAGACACTCTGGCTTTCTGACATCTTTATACTGGTTTCGTCGGTGATGGGAGAATGTCGTGTGCGTCAGTGAAAAGCAATAATTTTTTTTAACAATGAGGAATACGGACGATGAGCGAAAATCGATTCACTAACCACGTACTGGTCGACCGTCTTGGCGATGTGATGCAAACGTACACGTCAATATCAGATTCTCCCAACCGCCCCAAAAAAAGTTGCACAAAGCAGAGATACGAGTATACTAAAAATGTAAAGCCTCGAACACAAAGCCCGAGGCTATATCCAGGATGGTTTAGGGCACCCTGGCGCGAATATGATAACATCGAGCTTGCGATTTGACAAGCCCTTGTCGTTAGACAAACCGCCCGCCCACCATCAGGTGTGGCGGGTTTTGTGGTAGATGTCACCTCAACAAAGCATCGAACGTATCGAGTAATATAAATCGGAAAAGATTTCAGGATTTTTTGCAAGGTACGAAAGGAGCCAGCTTGGCACAAGACGAGAAAAGCGACCGCCAAGATTCAGCCGAACGAACCCCGGAAACCGTCCCCACGTCTCAGATCGAGCAAAAGGTGAATGAGGTAAGAGACGGCGGCACAGTCGTGGGGAGCATCGAGGGAGGGGAGGGGATCATCCACGTTGGCGGGCCGATGTACGTTAACCTCGAGCGCGAACCTTCGCTGCCTGTCCCCGAACGTGTGCTCGCTCACCGGGCGGCCCTGGCGAACAAACCCGAATACCGCCGCTGGGCAGATGAATTCTACATCCGCGAGGAAGGCAAAATCTTGCCCCTGCTCGTCTCTCCTTACGACGACAGCGCCAACCGCCAGCGTCAAGACCTGCTCCATACCATCCGCGCACACCAGCGTTTGTTGGTGTTAGGGGAACCGGGTATGGGCAAGACTGTGGCGATGCAGCGCATGATGTGGGAGACCGCCCAGGCCGCCGGCTCGGTGGTGCCCATCTTTGTGCCCTTGTTTGCCTTTGAGGGCGATCTGATCGAAAGGATACGCTTGGCCCTCAACGAGACGGGCGAGTTGGCTTTCGATGCACCAGAGACCGTGCGCGCCTTTCTGCGGCAGAGAAATTGCTGGATCATGTTCGACGGCCTGAACGAGGTACCCGGCGACCAGCGTCATCAGGGGCAGGCCGTGCGGGCGATTGCCGACTTTGTGCGTGATTTTCCCCTGCATCGCTGCGTGGTGACCAGCCGTTCCCAGGACGAGCAGTGGCGGGAACTGCGGGCGCGCGGCGTGTTCGAGAACGCGGTAGTGATCCAAAGCATCACGGGCGAGCAAGTACGAGGGTATCTGGTCGGCCATCTCGGGGAAAAGGGGGCCATTCTCTACGAGCGGGTGGGCGAGCGGCTGCGAGAGATGGCCCAGACGCCCCTCATCCTGTGGTTGGTCAAGGAGGCAGGCGCAGCCGGAGAGTTGGTGCCCGGCAACCGGGGGGATTTGTACGCCAATTTCGTCTCCAAAATGCTGCGGCGAGATACCGACCGGCAGATGGACGCCGAGATCAAGGAACGGATAAAACACCGGGCGCTGGCCGACCTGGCCTATCACCTGGGCCAGGGGCAGCGGCGTTCCTGCCCGCGCGACGAGGCGGTGCGGGCTATAGCCGAGCGTCTGGACGATGACCTGGCAGAAAAGGTGGTGGGGGCCTGCGCCCGGCACGGGCTGCTGTCTGGGGAGGAAAGCGTGTGGTTTGCCCCTCACCAGACGATCCAGGAGCACTTTGCGGCGGTAGCACTCAAAGACGTGGTGGCCGAGGAGCAAAACCAGGTTTTGGGAAAACGTCTGCTGCGGGGCGTCCGCCGCGCACTGACGGGGCGAGAAAGAGGGCTGGCAGAGCTGGCGGGCGACGACTGGTGGATGGAGACGTTCGTGCAACTGGCGGGGTTGGTGGACGCGGACCCACAGTCCGGCGCCGACTGGCTGGTGCGTAAGATCGTGCGGGCCAATCCCTGGCTGGCATGGTGGTGCGTGGAGGAGGGGCGGGGCGTAACAGACGAGACACGGGAAGCAGTGGCGGAGCGTTCCGAGGGCTTGTTGAGATCAGACCAGGCGCGGGACCGGCGGCGGGCGGTGGAAACGCTGGCCCAGGTGCGGAGCGAGCGGGTGGCGAAACCGCTCTTTCGAGCCGCTGGCGACGAGGACGCGGAGGTGGCGAACCTGGCAGTGCAGGCGCTGGCACAGATGGGGGAGGCCGCGCAAGCACCGGTGACCAAGGCTTTACAGGGCACAGACCGACGTCTATGGAGGACAGCACTGCGCTACCTGCGCGCACTCCCTGACAATCCCCTATGGGCCGAGGTCCCGCAAGAGATGTGGGATGGGATGCTGGATACTAAAGACCGCCGCTGTTATGTAACGGCGCTGGCACGGGTAAGGAATAGTTGGACGGTGCATCCGCTCTTTCACGCGGCGGGCGACGAGGATGCGGAGGTGGCGGGGTTAGCGGTGCAAGCGTTGGCAGAGATGGAAGAAGCGGCACAACCGATCGTAGAAAAATCCCTGGAAAGCACCAATCGACGATCTCGGATTAGCGCGCTGCGTTGTCTAGTGGCACGTCCGGCTGTGTGGGCTGTACAGCCGCTCTTTCACGCGGCGGGCAACGAGGATGCGGATGCGGCGTTGCTGGCGGTGCAGGCACTGGTGGGGATGGGAGAGGCTGCGCGAGGGCTGGTGACTGGGGCATTGCGAGGCGAAGAGCAGTATCAATGGAAAGCAGCGCTGCGGTATCTGGGGGCTGTGCCCGATGATTCACTTTGGGCAGAGATTCCTGATCGAGTGTGGAAAAGTGTTTTAGGCCATTCGGTGGTCTGGGTGGAGCCGGGTCCGTTCTTGATGGGCAGCGACAAGGGGAAAGACAGCCAGGCGCGTGATAGTGAACTGCCCCAGCACGAGGTCACATTGCCAGGATATTGGATTGGGCGTTACCCGGTGACGAACCAACAGTTTGGAGCGTTCATCGCGGGAGGCGGATACCAGACGCGCGTGTATTGGACGGAAGCGGGATGGCAGTGGAAAAAAGACCGCGCGCAGCCAGGATATTGGGACAATAAAAAGTACAACGGCCCGCAGCAGCCGGTGGTGGGCGTGAGCTGGTACGAGGCCGCGGCCTACTGCCGCTGGCTGGACGAAAAAACCGGGCTGGAGGTGAGACTGCCATCGGAGGCCGAGTGGGAAAAGGCAGCGCGGGGCACAGACGGGCGCATCTATCCCTGGGGAAACAAATTCGACAAAACCAAGTGCAATATGGGTGAATCAGGAGTGGGGACCACGACACCGGTGGGAACGTACAGCCCCCGTGGAGACAGCCCGTACGGCTGCGCCGATATGGTGGGCAACGTCTGGGAGTGGTGCGCGACCAAGTGGGAGGGTAACTACATAAACTACAAGGGAGACGGTGACGCGGAGGGCACCGCGCCCCGCGTGGTTCGTGGCGGCGCCTTCCACGACTACGTCAGCTACGTCCGCTGCGCATACCGTTTCAGGGACTACTCGCACCTCGGCTACTCGAGCCTCGGGTTTCGGGTGGTGGTCGTCCCCATCTCCCGCTCTGCACTCTGGTGACTCTGCGCTCTGCACTCTGCACTCTGGGATACGGACAAGCTACCTTTTCCGCGTACTCTGCGCCGAAGGCGCGCCAGATTCCCACCGTTAGGTGGGTCGCGAGCGGCGATTTTTTGGAAAATGCAAGCGTATCGGATCGCCGCGAAACCGCCGGTCTGCAGAGTAACGCCCCGCCAACGGGGTTGGTGATGGCCTTCCAAGCCCGATTCATCGGGCGTCGTTCCGTAGACCGGGCACTTTACCCGGTCGGTGACAGATCGTGGTCAAAACCGGTTTTCTACAAGGATTTTCAATGAAATGCAACAACTGTAACGCCAAACTACCTCCAAACGCCAAATTCTGCACCGGGTGCGGCGCTCCCGTTCCCGCCCCAGACCAAACTGGGGGAACAAACCCCAACCAACTCGACAGCCGCGTATTCCAAAAAGTCGGCGAGGTAAAGGACGGCGGCACGGTGATAGGCACCGTCATCGTCTACCAAGACGCGCGGGTGACCATCCCCGCTCCCGGTGCGGTCGCCCGGCATCGCGCCGCGCTGCGAGAACAGTTCGAGGCCAAGCGAAAGGAATGGGGCAGCTTTTACATCCAGGAAGAAGGCGCCCTGCTCCCCATAGACGCCTCCCCCTACGGCCAGGTGGGCGAGCGAAAGGACCTGCTCCAAACACTCCGCGCTGCCGGCCGGCTGCTCGTCTTGGGAGAACCTGGTTCGGGGAAAACGGTCTCGCTGGAACAGTTGGCGTGGGAGTTGTGCGAGGGCGAGACACTGAGCATACCGGTGCTGATCCCCCTGCGCGACTATGCCGAAAAGCCGCTGGCCGAGTGGGTCATGTCTTTCTTGCGAGAGACTGGGCACCTGCTGCTGGAAGACGAGCAGGCGCTAAAAGCGTTTCTCGACCGCGGCGAGTGCCGCTGTGTCTTTCTCTTTGACGGCCTGAACGAGGTCGCCCCACCCTACCGGGACCGGCTGCGGGAGAACCTACGGCTCTGGATCACCGCCTACCCGGGCCACCCGGTGATCCTGACCAGCCGGGCGCAGGGCGATCTGTGGCGCATGCTGCGGGACGCGGTGGAACGCGCGGTGGTGGTGCAGACCATCCACGCGGAACAGGTGCGTGCCTACTTGACCGCCCACCTGGGCGATGCCAGGGGAAACGCCCTCTATGGACAACTGGACGACCGGCTGCGCAAGGTGGTGCAGACGCCCCTGATCCTGTGGCTGGTCAAGGAGGCGGGGGCGGCGGGCGAATCGGTGCCCGGCAACCGGGGCGAACTGTACGAGCGCTTTGTCTCCCGGATGCTGCGGCGAGACACCAAGCGCCAGATGGACGCCAACATCCCGGACCGGATCAAGCGGCGGGCAATGGCGGGGCTGGCCTACCACCTGGGCCAGGAGCAGCGGCTTTCATGTTCCTGGGAAGAGGCAGCCACGGTGGTGGACGGGGCGCTGGGCGACGGCCAAGCGATCATGGCGGACGACGTGGTAGGGGCCTGCGCGCGCCACGGGCTGCTCAGGGGCGAGGACAGACTGGAATTTGCGCCCCACCAGACGGTCCAAGAACACTTTGCGGCGCTGGCCCTGCAAGAGATGGTGGAGCGAGAATGCGACCTGGGCTGGCGCGAGCGGCTGCGGCGGGGCGCGCTGCGGTTGACAGGGAAAGAACAAGGACTGACGGTCCTGGCATCCGACGGCTGGTGGATGGAGACGTTCGTGCAACTGGCGGGACTGGTAGAGGGCGACTGGCTGGCGCTGGAGGTAGCCCGCGTCAACCCCTGGCTGGCCTGGTGGTGCGTGGAGGAGGGGCGCGGCGTCACCGGCGCGACGCGCGAGGTGGTGTTTGAGCGTTCCGAGGGACTGTTGAGATCGAAACGGGTGCGGGACCGGCGGCGGGCCGTGCAGACACTGGCACAGATTCAGAACGAGCGCGTGCCGCAGTTGGTCTTTGACGCCGCAGGTGACGAGGACGCGGAGGTGGCGGGGCTGGCGGTGCAGGCACTGGTGGGGATGGGAGAGGTTGCGCGAGGGCTGGTGACCGAAGCATTGCGAGGTGAAGAACAGCGTCAATGGGGTGCGGCGCTGCGGTATCTGGGGGCTGTGCCTGGTGATTCACTCTGTACAGAGGTTCCTAACCGAGTGTGGGAGAGTGTTTTGAGTCAGCCAATGGTGTGGGTAGAGCCAGGGCTGTTCTTGATGGGCAGCAACAAAAGGAAGGACAGCCAAGCGCATAACGATGAACTACCCCAGCACGAAGTCACACTAGCAGGGTATTGGATTGGACACTATCCAGTGACAAATCAGGAATACGGGGCGTTCATCGCGGGCAGCGGGTACCAGACACAAGCGTATTGGACCGGGATAGGATGGCAGTGGAAGAGAGATCGAACGCAGCCAAGCTATTGGAACAACAAACAGTACAATGGCCCACAGCAGCCAGTGGTGGGAGTGACTTGGTACGAGGCCGTGGCCTACTGCCACTGGTTGAACGAAAAGACAGGGCTGGGGGTGAGACTGCCGTCGGAGGCTGAGTGGGAAAAGGCGGCCCGGGGCACCGATGGGCGCATCTACCCCTGGGGGGACGAGTTCGACAAAACCAAGTGCAATACGGATGAATCGGGCGTGGGGACCACGACGACAGTGGGGAAATACAGCCCCAAGGGAGACAGCCATTACGGCTGCGCCGATATGGCGGGCAACGTCTGGGAGTGGTGCGTGACCAAATGTGAGGGCAGTTACAAGAACTACCGGGGAGACAACGATTTGGAGGGTCATGACCTCCGCGTGTTGCGCGGGGGTTCCTTCCACCTCAACCAATACGGCGCCCGCTGTGCGGCCCGTCTCGGGTATTATCCAGACAACGACCACAAGTACTTGGGGTTTCGGGTGGTGATCGCCCCCATCTCCCGCTCTGCGCTCGGGTGACTCTGGACTCTGCACTTGCGTGGGGTTCCGCGCGTAGCGCGGTCGCGAGCGGCGATTTTTTGGAGCCCCCAAAGCACGGACAAAGACATACAGCGCAAAGACCCCCACGCCTCAAGCCCGACGAGGGAAAGGACAACGATGAACCCAAGAACCACTGATTCCGCTCCACCGCTCAATTTCGGCGACCGCATCCGCGACCTGACGCAAGTCTTTATCGGGCGCGAGTGGCTGCTGCGCGAGGTGGATGACTTTGCCGCGCAGTCCCAGGATCGCTACCTGGTCATCACCGGCGAGCCGGGCATCGGCAAGAGCGCGGTAGCCGCGCGCCTGACCCAGGTGCGCGATATTCACGCCTACCACTTGTGCCAGGCCCGCCGTGGCGGCACGCTGGACCCAATCGAGTTCGTGCGCTCTCTTGGCCACCAACTGGTGCGCAGCCTGCCTGGCTTTGGCCGCCACGTGGTCGAGCAAAAGCCGGTACACATCGACGTCCGTATCAACGTGGACCAAATGCAGGATGGCGCGGTCTATGGGGTGTACGTCAACGAATTTGTTGCCCAGACCAAGTCCGCCGACGAGGCCTTTCAGTATCTAGTTCGCGAGCCGCTCAAGGCTTGGGCTGCCGACCGCCCGCCGAACGATCCGGTGCTCTTGCTAGTGGATGCGCTGGACGAAGCCCTGCGCCTCGATCGCCATCCCAACATCGTCGACCTGATCGACTTCGCCCGCGACCTGCCCGACGCGGTGCGCTGGGTGCTCACGTCCCGCCCCGGCGAGCACCTGCGCGTGCTTCCCGGCGCGCGGATCGTCATGCTCGACGATTCGGCGCAGAATATGGACGATGTGCGCGCCTATGTGCGCGCAGTCCTGGCGGAACCGCAGGTCACCGCCGCGCTGCAATCCCAAGGAATGGGTGCATCCGCGTTGGGAGATGAACTGGTGCGCCGTTCGGGGGGCAACTTTTTATACCTGCGCTACGTACTCGATACCATCCGGCAGGATACCGTTGCCGGGCGACCGGTTGTCGCCCCGGAACAGTTGCCCGTGGGCCTGGACGGTGTGTACAGCGAGTTTCTCGACCGGGTACTGGCGCGCAGACCCAAGGATGAATGGCGGCGCGTGTACCGTCCGGTGTTGGGCCTGCTGGCGGTGGCGCAGGACGCACTGGATTTTGACCACTTGGTGGCTATGAGTGACGTCAAGGCCCAGGCCGTGAACGACGTGGTCACAGAACTGGACCAATTTCTCGACGTGGTTCCCGGGGAAACCAAAACCGACTATCGCATCTACCACACCTCTTTCGCCGATTTTCTTACCGACCGGGCGCGCAACCGGGCCTATTGGACAGATCCTGAGCATCATCATCGCCAGATCGCGAGTCACTATACTCAGAATTACGCCGGACGCTGGCCCGACTGTGACCTGTATGGCCTCAAGCACTTGATCACACATCAGACGAACGCTCAAGACTGGGCAAGTGTGAGCACGCTGTTGACTGATTTCGACTTTATGGAGACCAAGTGTCGCGCCCTCTCGGTGTATGACCTGGAAGCCGACTACCGGGCAACACTGACTGATTGGGGCGGCACTGCTGATGATCGAGGGATGCTGAGTACCATCGAAGAGCGTCTACATTTGGAATCTCACCATATCCACCGCGCACCAGAGCTGCTCTTTCCCCACCTGTACAACCACCTGACCTGGCTGGACGCGCGCGACGGGCCGCTCCACACCTTGTGCGAACGCGCCCGACGTGAACGTGTTCAGGCCGGACGAGTCAACTGGTTGCGTATGATTCAGGATCCACGCCCGGCACCACCGCTCTGGTTGCGCACGTTGGAGGGACACGATGGGTCTGTGAATGCGGTGGCGGTGAGCGGGGACAGTGCGTACGTGGTCTCAGGGTCCTCCGACCATATGGTCAAGGTGTGGGAGCTAGAAACGGGGCTGCTGCTGCGCACCCTGGGAGGCCACACGTCTTGGGTAAGGTCGGTGGCGGTGAGCGGGGACAGTGCGTACGTGGTCTCAGGGTCCTCCGACAAGACGGTCAAGGTGTGGGAGCTGGAAACTGGGCGCCTGCTGCGCACCCTGGAAGACCATACCGAGGAAGTACAGTCAGTGGCGGTGAGTGGGGATGGAGCACACGTCGTCTCTGGATCCGACGACCATATGGTCAAGGTGTGGGAGCTGAAAACGGGGCGCCTGCTGCGCACCCTGGGAGGCCACACGGGGGCAGTCAGGTCGGTGGCGGTGAGTGGGGACAGTGCGTACGTGGTCTCAGGGTCCTCCGACAAGACGGTCAAGGTGTGGGAGCTGGAAACGGGGCGGCTGTTACGTACCCTGGAAGGCCATACGTTAGGGGTAGTGTCGGTGGCGGTGAGCGGGGACAGTGCGTACGTGGTCTCAGCCGACAAGACGGTCAAGGTGTGGGAGCTGGAAACGGGACGTCCGCTGCGCACCCTGGAAGGACACACGAAGGGGGTGTATTCGGTGGCGATGAGTGGCGACGGTGCACACGTCATCTCTGGGTCATATGACCAAACGGTCAAGGTGTGGGAGCTGGAAACAGGGCGGCTGCTGCGATCCCTGGAAGGACACACGAAATCTGTGGAGTCGGTGGCGGTGAGCGGGGACGGAGCGCACGTCGTCTCCGGGTCCTCCGACAAGACGGTCAAGGTGTGGGAACTGAAAACTGGGTGCCTGCTGCGCACCCTGGGAGGCCACATGGAGTCCGTAGAGTCAGTGGCGGTGAGCGAGGACAGTGCATACGTGGTCTCCGGGTCGGTGGATTCCACAGTTAAGGTGTGGGAGCTGGAAACGGGGCGACTGCTGCACGCCCTGGAAGGCCACACGGGGTCTGTCTGGTCGGTGGCTGTGAGTGCGAACGGAGTGCACGTCGTCTCTGGGGCCGAAGACAATACAATCAAGGTGTGGGAACTGGGAATGGGGCGACTACTGTGCTCCCTGGATGGCCACACGGGGGCAGTCAGGTCGGTGGCGGTGAGTGGGGACGGAGCGCATCTAGTATCCGGGTCTATGGACAATACAGTCAAGGTGTGGGATCTGGAAACAGGGCGGCTGCTGCGATCCCTGGAAGGCCACGCGGGGGCAGTCAGGTCGGTGGTGGTGAGTAGGGACGGAGCGCACGTCGTCTCCGGGTCTATGGACAATATAGTCAAGGTGTGGGAACTGGAAACGGGGCGGCTGTTGCGCTCCCTGAAAGGCCACACGAAATCTGTGGAGTCGGTGGCGGTGAGCGGGGACGGAGCGCACGTCGTCTCCGGGTCCGCAGACTCCACGGTCAAGGTGTGGGAACTGGAAACGGGGCGGCTGCTGCGCTCCCTGGAAAGCCACACAGCTTGGGTCAGTTCGGTGGCGGTGACGCCGGATGGGACACAAGTTGTCTCTGGGATCTATGGGAAAGTCAAGGTGTGGGAGCTGGAAACGGGGCGGCTGTTACGCACCCTGGAAGGCCACACGGGGAATGTGAATGCAGTGGCGGTGAGTGGGGACGGAGTGTACGTCATCTCCGGGTCCTCTGACCAAACGATCAAGGTGTGGGATCTGGAAATGGGGCGACTACTGCGATCCTTGGAAGGCCACACTGGGAGAGTATGGTCGGTGACGGTGAGTGGGGACGGAGCACACGTCATCTCCGGGTCAAGAGACCAGACGGTCAAGGTGTGGGAGGCGGATTCAGGGCAACTGCTGCGATCCTTGGAAGGCCACACGGGGGAGATAATGTCGGTGGCGGTGAGTAGGGATGGAGCACACATCGTCTCTGGATCTGGAGGATTACTATTCCGCGACTATACGATCAGGGTGTGGGAACTGGAAACGGGACGGCTGCTGCGCTCCCTGGAAGGCCACAGGGGGGAGGTAATGTCGGTGGCGGTGAGTGGGGACGGAGCACACGTCGCCTCTGGGTCACGAGACTATACGGTCAAGGTGTGGGAGCTGGAAACGGGGCTGCTGCTGCGCTCTCTGGAAGGCCACACAGATGGGGTATGGTCGGTGGCAGTGAGTGGGGACGGTGTGCACGTCGTCTCCGGGTCCTCTGACCAAACGGTCAAGGTATGGGAGCTAGAAACGGGGCGGATGCTGCGCTCCCTGGAAGGCCACACGGGGTCAGTATGGTCGGTGGCGGTGAGTGGGGACGGAGCGTACATCATCTCCGGGTCTAACGACAATACGGTAAAGGTGTGGGAACTGGAAACGGGGCGGTTGCTGCGCTCCCTGGAAGGCCACACGGGGTATGTAATGTCGGTGGCGGTGAGTGGGGACGGAGCGCACGTCGTCTCTGGGTCCTGGGACAAAACGATTAGAGTATGGAGTTTGGTAACAGGAGAATTTCGCGAGTTGTTTGGAAACGACGCGCCTATCTACAATGTCGCGCTATCGCCAGACGGGCACTGGTTGTCTTGTGGGGACATGTTTGGCCGGGTGTGGATCTTTGAATGGGTAAAGTGAATCGCAGAAGCACTGAAAGGGATAAGTTCACTGAATGTAGCGTTATCAGTGTGCTCACCTATCTTCAATAATCTGGGAGGGATGAATGCAACAAACGGTACTCGGCTTTAGCGTCACCATCGCCAACCGCACCCGCGACTTTGTTGGCCGCGAGTGGGTCTTTACCGAGATCGACGGGTGGTTGGCCGACCCCGACGGGCCACGCTACTTTATCATCACCGGTGAGCCAGGCATCGGCGAGACGGCGATTGCTGCCCGGCTGGCCCAATTCTCGGATGGCGCTGCCTCTACGGCTGCCAGCGCCAGGCTGTGTGGTGGTTTTCTTAGCGCGATCCACTTTTGCAGCGCGCGCAACGGCGGGTGGATCTCGCCCACTGGCTTTGCCCGCTCGTTGAGCGCGCAACTGGCAGCGCGCTATCCTGCTTTTGCGCAAGCCATTGCGTCGGGTCTGCAAATTCAGGTCGAGCAGACGGTTGGCACCAACCTGGGCTCCATCATTGGCGCGCAGATCTCGAACTATTACGCCGAAAGTCCCGAGGCGGTCTTTGATGACCTGGTGCGGCAGCCGTTACGAGCCTTGTGCCAGACCGGCGATGTGACCGGGTCACTGGTGATCCTGGTGGATGGCCTGGACGAGTCGTTGAGTTACAGTGGGCACGCGAACATTGTGCGGCTGTTGGCGGCTTGTGGCGATTTCCCGCCTCAAGCGCGCTTTCTGATCACGTCGCGGCCAATAGACGCCGTCTTGGACCGGTTCCGGCCCTTTGATCCGTTCATCCTGTACGCCCGCAGCGAGGAGAACCAACGCGACCTGCGCGCATACGTGCGGCAGCGGTTCGAGGCGTCCGAAACGTTGCGCGCGGCTGCCGGTAGCCAGGCCCAGGTGAAGCGCACCGTCGACAGCCTGGTCGAACGCAGCAGTGGCAACTTTTTGGTGATCTCTCAAGTGCTGAACAGCATCGAGCGGGACGAGATGAGCCTGGCCGATCCAGACGCGCTGCCCGCCGAACTGCAAGACCTGTATGCCTGGTTCCTGGACCGCCTGGTCCGGGACAATATGCGCACCTGGCGCAAGCTCTACCGCCCGGTGATGGGGACTTTGGCCGTCGCTCAGGAGCCGGTGGATGTTTCGGTCCTTTCTCGATGGACTGGCCTGTCCGGGGAGCAGGTTTCCGACGCGCTTCACGATCTGCGCGAGTTTCTCGACCCGGCGCTGGATGGGCGCTGCCGACTGTACCACGAGTCGGTGGTCGATTTTCTAACCGGCGACCAGGCGGGGCACTATACCATTGATACAACAGAGGTCCACCGCCGGATCACGACGACCTATACCAGGCAATTCATCGAGCGTGAGGAAGCATGGTCCAACTGCGATACATATGGCCTACGCCACTTGGCGGTGCACCTGTTTGTGAGTGGACAGACTGAGACTCTGCAAGGATTGCTATTCAATTTCGACTGGTTGCAGGCCAAGTTGGATGCTACCGATATTGCAGCCCTACTTGCGGACTCGAAGCATTTGCCAGATGATGAGAACGTGCAATTAGTACAAGAAGCGATCCGACTGGCAGCACATATTCTGGCGTGGGACAAGACACAACTGGCCGGGCAGCTACTAGGTCGCTTGCTGTCCTCCAAAGAGCACAATATCCAAGTGCTGCTTAAGAGAGCGAGAGAATGGCAAGGTGCCTCCTGGCTACGCCCTCTGATGCCTACCCTGATGCCACCGGGAGGGCCGCTGCTGCGTACCCTGACGGGCCACACGGATGGGGTTGATGCAGTGGCGGTAACAGCGGACGGACGGCTGGCCATCTCTGCTTCAAACGACGAGACTCTCAGGGTGTGGGACCTGGAGCGAGGGGAGGAGCTAGGCACTTTCACGGGTCACAGTGGAAGTGTCACCGCAGTGACAATGACAGCAATCGGACGGGTAGCCATCTCCGCTTCTTGGGATAGCACGCTCAAGGTGTGGGACTTGGAGCGTGGGGAGGAAGTACGCACTCTAACGGGCCATACGGGTAGGGTCAATGCGGTGGCGGTGACAGCGGATGGGCGGCTGGCTATCTCCGGTGCATCCGATGGCACGCTCAAAGTGTGGGACGTAGGGCGCGGGGAGGAACTACTCTCCCTGGCAGGACATATCGGAGGCGTAACGGCGGTAGCGATAACACCGGCTGGACGACGGGCGATATCCGCTTCATTTGATCACACGCTCAAGATTTGGGATTTGGAGAGTGGGCGGGGGATCTGCACTCTCTCGGGACACACAAGATCGGTCAATGCGGTGGCGATGACAGCGGATGGGCGGCTGGCCATCTCTGCTTCAGACGACGAGACTCTCAGGGTGTGGGATCTGGAGCGAGGGGAGGAGCTACGCACCTTGACTGGCCACAGTCTTGGAGTTAATGCAGTGGCAGTGACAGCAGACAGAAAGCGGGCTATCTCTGCTTCTTGGGATAGCACACTCAAGGTATGGGACTTGGAGCGCGGGGAGGAAGTGCGTACTCTAACGGGCCACACGGGTGGGGTTCATGGGGTGGTAGCGACGGCGGACGGACGACGGGCTGTCTCCTGTTCCTGGGACAGCACACTCAAAGTTTGGGATATTTCGACTGGAACCGAGCGTAGGGAGGAGTTGCACGCCCAGACCGGTCACAGTGGAAGGGTTTGGACAGTGGCAGTTGCACTAGACATGCGGCTGGCTGTCTCCGGCGCAGACGATAGCACGCTCAAAGTATGGGACCTGGAGCGAGGGGAGGAGCTACGTACCCTGATTGGCCACAGTCGTGGAGTTACTGCAGTGGTGGTGACGCCCGACGGGCGGCGGGCCATCTCTGCTTCAGGAGACAGCACACTTAAGGTGTGGGAACTGGAGCGAGGGGAAGAACTGCGCACCTTGGTCGGCCACAGCAAAAGTGTCTTGGCAGTAACACTGACAGTAGATGGGCGGAGAGTTATCTCTGCCTCATCCGACGGCACACTCAAAGTATGGGACCTAGAGCGCGGGGAGGAGCTGCGCACCTTGACGGGCCACACGGCTTCAGTCTTTGCGGTGACAGTGACGCCAGACGGGGCGCAGGTGGTGTCTGGGTCCGATGACAAGACGGTCAAGGTGTGGAATCTGGCAACGGGGCGGCTGATGCACTCTCTGAAAGGCCACACGCGGAGAGTGAATGCCGTGGCCGTGACGCCGGACGGGGCGCAGATAGTGTCCGGCTCCCATGACGAGACAGTCAAAGTATGGGACCTGGAACGTAGGGAGGAACTGCGCACCTTGACCGGTCACAGGTATCCTGTCCAAGCAGTGACGGTGACCCCGGATGGGCGGCTGGTCATCTCGGCTTCATCCGATGGGACTCTCAGGGTGTGGGATTTACAGAGAGGGGACACCATCGCCATGTTCAATGGAGACCAAGGGCTCAATACCTGTGTCGTTGCACCGGATGGGAAGACCATTGTGGTAGGCGAAGTGTCGGGTCAGGTACATTTCCTGCGCCTGGAAGGGCTGGATAATGTGTGAACATCTGAACACGAACTGCTTGATCGGGTAAATAGATGCCACAAGCGTACCTCGATTTCTCTTCCTGCATCGCGGAGCACTCCCGCGACTTTGTCGGGCGCGAGTGGGCCTTTGCCGAGAGATCAATCGCTGGCTGGCCGACCCGATGGACATAGATCAAATCTGTAGAGGCACTGTTCAACTGAAAACAAGATATCGACAAGAGCAAAAAGTATCGATTCAGTTCGTAGAAACTCGTTCGACCGATACTCTTTTGAGGATGCGCAAGTAGAAGACTTGCAACAAGCTATTGTGAAAGGGGAAAGTGAACATGACGATTCAGAAAGCACAATGGGCGGCTCTTGTTTACATTGCAGCTCACAACAATCTAGAAAATCTGGGCCGGCGCAGTTTGGATCAAATCCTGGGCGCGGGCAGCACGTCGCAACTCAAGCTGACGGCTCTCTATGACCGGCCCGGCGGCACAACACGCTATATTGCTGGAGAACCAGGCCAGGCAGCCATCGAGGAGCCATTGAGCCGCTTCGACTCTGGCGATCCCGACGCGCTCTTGGAGACGGCACGCTGGGCCTTTGAGCAGTGTCCGGCAGAACGGTACGCCCTGGTCCTGTGGAGCCACGGCAGCGGCTGGCGCCCCGAGGACCGCGCCGGCGGCGAATTCCTCTCGGCCTGGACGCCTGATGAACTGGCCCGCATCGCGCGGGAGGCACGAGGCGACGACGTCGTCTCTGTCAACGAGCTAACCCAGCGCGCGGGACGTGGTGGCAGCATGGCCCTATTCCGCACCACGCTGGCCCGTATCCTCCGCCAGGACGATCCCGCCGAGCGCGCTATCTGCTTCGACGACGGCTCCCGCCACTCGCTGGACATGCTGGAGCTGGAGCGAGTCGCGCGCGAGGTACAAGCCATCATCGGTCAGCCCCTCGACCTGCTGGGAATGGACGCCTGCGTGATGGCGACGCTGGAGGTTGCCTGCCAGGTGCGGGACCATGTTCGCTATCTCGTCGCCTCGGAGGAGTTGGTGCCGGGTCGCAGTTGGCCCTACGACACCATCCTCGGCGCGCTGCGCGCCGAGCCGGTGACCTCGGCGCGTGATCTAGCAACACTGGTGGTGCAGCACTATGTCAACTATTACACCGCCAATCCACCACCGATCAACGGCGGCGACGTGACCAAGGTCGCCCTCGACCTGGCGCAGATCGACGGATTGATCCAGGCTGCTGGCGGGCTGGGTGAGGCACTGCTGCACGAGATCGACAGTCAGGCGGACCACCTCTGGGCCGCCCAGCGAGAGACGCAGCAGAAAGAGCAGTGGAAACGGCTGTACAAATACACAAAGTTCTACTACCATCTGTGGGATATCGGCACGCTGGCGGAACGCCTGGTCGCGGACAGCGACAATGCGGCCGTCCGAGACGCGGCGCGTGGAGTCAATGCAGCGCTCCAACCGGGCGGCGCGGTCATCGCCAAAGGCCACCGCGGCGACTGGTTCGACGGCATCGGCGGGGTGTCGATCTACGCCGTGCCCCCCGGCGTGCAGCGAGTCTCGCCGTACTACGACGAGGTCGCCTTTGTCCAGTCGACCCGGTGGGGCGAGATGTTGGCGGCGTACCACGAGGCTTTGGCGTGAAGAGAATTCAGACAGGGGGCGAGCGATGACATTCAGGGATTTTGTGCTGCTGGCAACGGACGTGCAGGAGATCAAGGAGGCGGGACAAAAGCGGATCACCTTCAACCTGCGGGTTCCGCCCACAGATTTTGGGGAGACGATAGCTGCCATCCCCACAGAGTACGACGCCCGCGAGATGCGCCAGCGACTGCGCGAGCTGGAATCCCGCGCCCTCGACTGGGCGGGCGTGATCCGCCTGGGCGCGTGGCTGGGTGAGATCCTCTTCCCACCTCCGGTGCGCGAGCTGCTGCTCCAGGCCCTCGCCCGGGTCGAGGCGAAAGACGAGAGCCTGCGCATCCGCCTGGTCCTGGACGGACCGCTGCATAACGTCCCCTGGGAATACGTCCTCCTCAACCGGGGCGGCGGCGAGGCGACTCAGCTCGATTTCCTGGGGCTGATGCCCAACGTTTCCATCGTGCGTCACCAAGCGACCACTCTGCCGGCCTGGGACGTCGAGGCCGGGATGCCGGCGCGGATGGTCGTGGGACTGGCCAGCCCGGCGGGGTATAAAGCGTTGCTCCTAGACAAAGAGCAGCAGGCCATCGAGGCAGCGGTGTCCGGCAACCCACGCATCGAGGCCACCTTCGTCCCTGAAGCTACGCCGGAAACCTTGCTCCAGGGGACCGAGCAAGTGCACATCTTCCACTTTGCCGGCCACGGCGATTTCCAGCGTGGAATGGGTGCCCAACCGGGCACAACAGAGGGGAAAGGCTATCTCGTCTTGGATGATGGCTATGGCGACCCGCAGCCCGTCGAGGCTGACCAGGTGGGGCTCCAACTGCGCAAGGCCGGCGTGCGCGTGGCGATGCTGGGGGCGTGTGAGAGCGGCCGGCGGGACGACGTCAACGTGTGGAGCAGCGTCGCTGCGGCCCTGCTCAAGGCAGAGTTGGGCGCGGTGGTGGGGATGCAGTACACGGTCCGCGATGATTGCGCGATCGCGTTTGCCGATGCCTTTTATCGTGCGCTCGTCGCTGGCCTGCCGATCGACGCGGCGGTGACGGACGGACGGATCGCCGTCACCCAACTGGATGCGCGGGATTGGGGTGTTCCTGTGCTCTATCTGCGCGCTCGGGACGGCGTGGTATTCCCCGAATATGCTGCCGATCCCAGCCTGGAGGAGACGCGCGAGGATCTCGTGGTGCGCGCCCGGCAGCGGATCGATGAACTGCACGGAAAAGCGGTGGCGGTCGAGATCAGCACGATGACCCAAGGACAGGTCGAGAGTTGGCAGAACATTGAAACAGTTACCAACGGTGGAGAGGCTACCGGCGTAAAGATCGGTGAACTTGGCGGCGGGACAGTCAAAGCCGAGCAAAAGGTAGACAAGGTAGACAAGGGTAGCAGTGTGACCGGCGTCAAGATTGACCGGTTGGGATAAGGATGAGGGAATACAACAATCGGTACGCAGCGTTTGACGAATATGGCTTGCGCCATTTGCCAAGGCATTTGATACGGTCTGGGCGGTGGATAGAGTTGGCAGACAAGCTGACGGATTTTGATTTCCTGGAAGCCAAAACTCGGATGCTCTCGGTGCGTGACTTGGAGTTGGACTACCGCAGTGCGTTGGCGGAATGGTCGGGCGAATCGAAAGGCAGAGAGGTGTTGCAGGCCTTTGAAGAGCGGTTAAGACTAGAATCCCACCACATCTGGCGGGCGCCGGAATTACTATTCTCGCAACTGTACAACCATTTGACATGGCTAGACACACCGGATGGTCCGATCCACCAGGCATGTGAGCAGGGTCGAGTTGGCCGTTTGGGTTGGCTACGTATGGTCCAGGATCCAAGACCCCTTCCTCCGCTTTGGCTCCGTTCGTTGGAGGGGTACACAGGAAATGTAAACAGTGTGGCGGTGACACCAGATGGAAAGTATGTGGTCTCTGGATCAGATGACGGAATGGTAAAGGTGTGGGAGGTGGGGAGTTGGCGTTTGGTGCACTCGTTGGAGGGTCGCACGGGGTTTGTGAAAACAGTTGCCATATCGCCAAATGGACTGTACGTGGTATCAGGTGGAATGGATGGCAGCGTGCAAGTCTGGGATATCCAGAGTGGTCGATTGCTCCGTTCTCTGGAAAGCCATCAAGGAGTGGTGTTGTCTGTTACCGTATCGCCTGATGGAGCGCGCATCATCTCAGGGGCGAAAGACAATACGGTAAAGGTATGGGATTTGACGAGTGGGGCGATGTTGAACTCGCTAGAGGGTCATACTGGGGAAGTCCGGTCTGTGGTCGTATCTTCTGACAACGTCCATATCGTTTCCGGCTCAGAGGACAAGACAATCAACGTATGGGAACTGGCTACTGGCAGATTGTTGCGTTCTTTGGAGGGGCACAAGTTTTGGGTACGATGTGTGGCTGTGACACCCGATAGCAAATTCATTGTTTCGGGCGCAGATGATATGACGGTGAAAATATGGGAATTGGCCAGTGGGCGATTGCTGCGATCTTCAGAGCATCACACGGCCTGGGTCAATTCGGTGATTATTACCGCAGATGGACGATATGTGATCTCGGGATCAGACGATAAGACGGTAAAGATATGGGATTGGAAGGAGAAATCTAGAATACGATCCCTTGAAAGTCATAGCGGAGCGGTAACTTCCGTAGCGATGATGCCAGATGGGAAACATCTTGTCTCAGGATCGGAGGACAAGACGGTAAATGTATGCACCATTGAGGACGGAAGTTTGCTGCACACCATAGGCGGTCACACAGGTCTTGTAAAGTCGATGGAGGTGTCACCAGATGGGAGCTGTGTGATTTCGGGTTGTTTGGATAGCGTCTTGAGAGTGTGGGACTTGTCCAGCGAGCAACTGATTCGGTCTCTCAGCGGACATACGGATTGGGTGATGTCGATCACGGTGACGCCGGATGGGGCACATGCGGTATCGGGCTCACTAGATCATACGGTAAAGGTGTGGAATTTGGAGAGCGGAGACCTATGTTATTCTTTGGAAGGTCATACGAGTAGCGTGGTGTCTGTTGTGGTGTCACCAGATGGTCGACATATTATCTCGGGTTCTCACGATGGGACAGTTAATATCTGGGATCTGAAAAGCAGATGCTTGCACCAGTCTCTGCAAGGCCATCAAGCCACAGTGAGGTCAGTAGCTGTGACAGCCAATGGAAAGTATGTAGTGTCTGGGGGAAATGATAGCATAGTACGAGTTTGGGATTTGGCCAGTGGACGTCAAATACATTCTTTAGAAGGGCATACAGGTCTGGTATCGTCTGTGGCCGTGACGCCGGACGGGGAGAAAGTGGTCTCGGGTTCTGATGATGGGACAGTCAGAATTTGGGAGTTGAAAACTGGGAAATTGGTGCGGTCGATTGAGGATCATATTGGAGAAGTACAATTTGTGGCTGTGACACGGGACGGCAAGTGTATACTCTCGTGCGCGGGTGAATATTCGATCAAAATGTGGGATTTGGAGAATGGATCTTTGATTCGTAACTTTGAAGGGCACAAGGGCCGAGTCAACAAAGTGGCAATGCTGCCTGATGGTTTGCACTTGATGTCGGCATCGGATGACGGAACAGTAAAGATGTGGAACTTGAAAAATGAACACTCCGTTCGTTCTTTGGAGGGCCACACGGGTCAGGTCAGGCGGCTTGTAGCATTGCCTAATGGGGATCATCTAATCTCCGCCAGCACAGACAAATCAGTAAAAGTATGGGGTCTGAGAAGCGGGCAATTGATTCGCCTGTTGGATAAATCAGAGTGGGTCAATTTCTTGCCAGTAACGCCGGATGGGCGGTATGTTGTTATGTGGGAAAAGGATGAGAAAAACACCGCGATGGTGTATGATTTGTTGAATGACGAATTACGGCATACTTTGGTCGGACATTCGGATCAAGTTGAATCTGGAACAATGACTTTGGATGGAAAGTGTTTCATTTCAGGCTCACGGGACAAGACGGTAAAGGTGTGGGAATTATCGAGCGGTAAACTGCTACGCACTTTGGAGGGCCATACAGGTACAGTTTTGTCCGTGGCGGTAACGCTAGACGGTAGATATGTGGTCTCGGGGTCAGAGGACAAGACAATCAGGGTGTGGGAATTGTCGAGTGGACGATTGGTGCATACGTTGGAAGGTCACACAGCTGGGGTTTTGTCTGTGACCATGGCGCCAGATGGATTGAACATTGTGTCGGGGGCATTTGACACTACAGTGAAGGTGTGGAATTTGGCAAACGGTAATTGTCAGGAGCTGTTCGGCAACGATGCAGCGATTCACAGTATCGTCCTTTCGCCGGATGGCCGTTGGTTGGCTTGTGGTGATGATGTTGGGCGAGTGTGGATTTTTGAGTGGGTAAAGTGAGACAAGGAGACGGGGAGACAAAGGGACGCGGTGATGTGGTAGAGAATCCATATACAGTCTTCAAACATTTGAGGAGGAAACGAACGTGAGCGATGAGAGGATATCGATAGAAACGCACCAACAAGTTGGTGAGGCAGGGGAAGGAACCGAGATCACGGGGGTAAAGCTCAACATTTATTCTTACTTTAAGGCGAGACCGGCCAACCTACATCGCTCTTTTGATGTCTTGATGCGGGACAAATTGCGCGGATTCGTCGGCAGGCAGTTTGTGTTTGACGCACTGGACGAGTTTCTGCGCACGCACGATTCAGGTTATTTTATCATCCGTGGCGTGCCGGGCATTGGCAAATCAGCGTTGATGGCCAAACTGGTCAACGACAGGGGCTACATTCATCATTTCAACATCGCCTCTCAGAACATCCGCAGCGCGCGGGTTTTCTTGGAGAATGCCTGTGCCCAGCTCATCACTCGTTATGGATTAAAGCACGAGGAACTGCCGCCAAGAGCATTCGACGATAGTGGATTCCTGATGCAGTGTCTCGGAGAGGCAGCGGCAAACAGCGAAAATCACCCCATCGTGCTGGCTGTTGATGCGCTGGATGAAGCGGACCGGTTGGGGCTTGCGGCAGCTGTCAATACGCTCTACCTACCGCCATCGCTTCCCAAAGGCGTGTACATCGTCGTAACCACGCGACCACTGGATGACCTACGGCTGCAAGTATCACAGCAGCAAGCGCTCGATCTGGAGGCGGATTCAGAGGGCAACTTGCAGGACATCACTACCTACATTGAAACTTATGCCCAGCGGGAGGCAATGCGCGAGCGACTTACGGCCTGGGGCGTAAATGCGGAGCAATTCGTTGCCGGTCTGCGGAAAAAGAGCCAAGGCAATTTTATGTATCTGGTCTATGTATTGCCGGCGATCGAGCAAGGCAAATTTATCAAGGGCACTCTGGACGAATTGCCTTACGGTCTGATGGCTTACTATCAGTGCCATTGGCGACAGATGCGCGAGGGAAACGAGAGCGAGTTTGATGCCGTGTACGAGCCAATCGTGTGCATTTTGGGGGTGGCACAAGAACCGGTGACGGTGCAACAAATTGCAAACTGGACCAAGCTGAACCATGGACAAATAAAGACGAACATCAGATTGTGGCGCGAGTTTTTGGAAGACGAACAAGTGGAAAGTGAACGTCGTTACCGCATCTATCACGCCAGCTTTCAGGACTTTCTGAGGGAGCAAGTAGACTTGGTACGATATGACGATATGATCGCCGAGTATTACTTGACGTTAGCAGGATTTGAGTAATGAGCAACCCGTATGCTTCGTTCGATGAATATGGTTTTCGACATCTGCCTCGACACCTGGCACATAGTGGGCGGGTTGAAAAGTTACGCGAGATGCTGTGTGACTTTGATTGGCTGCAAGCCAAACTTGATGTAGTCAACGTTGATGCTCTCCTAGTGGATTATGATCATCTGCCGGAAGAAACTGAATTGCATATGGTACAAAATGCACTCCGCCTTTCGGCACATATCCTGGCCCAAGACAAGACACAACTGGCTGGGCAGCTAATGGGTCGTCTGTTGACCTTTGAACAAACAGAAATCCAGTCCATGCTAGCACGGGCCAGAAAGTATGAAGGCGCGCCATGGTTGCGCCCGCTTGCGTCGTGTCTGACACGGCCTGGCGGGCCGCTCATCCGCACACTAGGGCGTGCAACGGCAGGGGGATGCATAGTCGTCACACCGGATTGGCGGCGGATGGTGTCGGTGTTGGGGGCTGGCAAGTTGCAGGTGTGGGATTTGCAGACGGGCGTGTGCGAGCACACACTGAAGGGGCATTTCAAACGGGTCAATGTGATCGCACTCACGCCGGATGGGCGCCGGGCAGTATCGGGATCTGATGACAAGACACTGAAAGTATGGGATTTGCAGACGGGTGAATACGAGCGCACGCTGGTGGGGCATACGCATCGAATCTGTGCGGTTGCCGTCACGCCGGATGGACAGTTGGCGGTGTCGGCTGAATTATTTGACGGGACGATGAAGGTGTGGGATTTGCAGACGGGCGAGTGCGAGCGCACACTGGAGGGACATACGGATAGAATTACAGAGATCGTTGTCACGCTGGATGGACAGCGGGCGGTGTCGGCGTCTTGCGACAAGACGCTGAAGGTGTGGGATTTACAGACGGGTGAATGCAAGCGCACGTTAGAGGGACATACGAAACGAGTCTGGGCGGTCGCCGTTACGCCAGATGGGCGGCGGGCAGTGTCGGGGTCTGAGGATAGCACATTGAAAGTGTGGGATTTGCAGACGGGTGCCTGTGAGCACACTCTGAAGGGGCAAGATCCGAATATCATCTTGATGAGAGCGCTCTCCGTCACGCCGGATGGGCGGCAGGCAGTATCGTGGTCTAAGGACAACACACTGAAAGTGTGGGATTTGCGGACAGGCAAATGCGAGCGCACGCTGGAGGGGCAGCATACGGAATACGCCAGGGGAGGGGTGGTCGCTCTCACGCCGGATGGGTGGCGGGGGGTGTCAAAGGCCGGAGGCACTTCAGGCCTCGCTGACCTAAAGGTGTGGGATTTGCAGACGAACGCGTACGAGCGTATGCCGGATGGACGTGGCTCGATTGAGGCGGTTGTCGTTACACCGGATGGACGGCAGGCAGTATCCAGATACAGACCCGGTCCTGACAGCACCCGTGAACTGCATGTATGGGATTTGCAGACAAGCAAGTGCGAGCGTACACTGAAGGGGCATACTGACTGGGTCACTGCGCTCGCTGTCACACCAGATGGGCACCGGGTGGTGTCTGGATCTCACGACACCACGCTAAAGGTATGGGATTTACGGACGGGCGCGTGTGAGCACACATTGGAGGGGCATATACGCCGGGTTGAGACGGTTGCCATCACGCCGGATGGGCGGCAGGCAGTGTCGGGGTCTGAAGACAGTACGTTGAAAGTGTGGGATTTACAGACGGGCGTGTGCGAGCGCACGTTGATGGGACATATGCAACGGGTCCTGACAGTTGCTGTCACGCCGGATGGGCAGCGGGTGGTATCAAAGGCCGGAGGTGGTTTAGGTAGCCCCACTGAACTAAAGGTGTGGAATTTGCAGACAGGGAAATGCGAAAGCACGCTCAAAGAATCTAATAGGTTGATCTCCATTACACCAGATGGACAGCGGATTATCTCTGCTTCGGCTAGAACACTCAGCGTATGGGATTTACACACAGGCGATTGTGAGCGTACGCTGCGTGGGCTAGGTGGAGATACAATCGGGGTGGTCGCCGTCACACCAGATGGGCGACGGGTGGTGTTTACCACTGGTAAATTGCGCGAACAATTACAGGTGTGGGATTTACAGATGGGTAGGTGTAAGCACATACTTAAGGAGCATACGGAACAGATCACTTCGGTCGCCGTCACACCGGATGGGCAGCGAGCGGTGTCTACGTCTAACGACGGTACTCTGAAAGTATGGGATTTGCAGACGGGGAAGTTGATTGCCACCTTCACTGCTGAAGAATCTATCCGTTCTTGTGCAATTACACTGGATAGTTTGACTGCTGTGGCTGGGAGTAGCGGTGGCCATGTGTACTCTCTACGCTTGGAGAGTGTCCAGCCCAACGCGTCGATTGTCACTGCTTGGCACAAGTACAATGAAGGCGCTTTTGCTTTCGGCTGTCCCTATTGCCGGAAATGGTCAGAAATTGCACCAGATGATCCGGGAAATGAGTTGCCGTGTCCGCGTTGTGGCAGGGATGTCAAGCTCAATCCGTTTGTCATCGAGGGAGATTGGCAAAAAGTGGCAGGAGCTTGGGATGGAAACCACTTGGGCACTGAAGGTGAATTATACACCGAGATCAACAGGCCCAATGGTGGAGACGGTGAACTCCTTGATAAGAGCAGTAGAGGGAAACGCATCTTTATTCTCTCTGACGACGATAAACCCGATGGTGCGCGCACCAGCATCGCCGAGTTCGAGGCTATTCTCAGTGAATCTTACGATGTGACTGTTTGGTCCATCGCCCGCGATGGTGTTCCCACTACCAGTGATTTGGCTGGGTATGGAGCCTACATTATAGACTCTGGCGACTATGCTTTCGACGTCGAAAAAGTCGAGGCTTTGTCTGCCTTGGAAAACATTGACAGCGTCAATGTTCCCCAAGACAACGGTGGTGTAATGCTCATTGGTGCTCAACAACTCCCACTGGGCATCAAGTTTGAGCCTATTAACGACTTGCAAGTCAACGACGCATCTCACCCCTTGACAGCGGGGTTTGCCCCAGACGAGGTCATCACGTTGCTCGCTTCCGAAAGTAACGTCCCTGCCGCGGCGATTTCTGATACTAATATCGATGGTGAAACCCAGGTAATCTTTACGCGTGGTCCTGGTAGCTCCAATCCCGGCACACCGGCTCTCATCGCTACCCCTGATATTATCGCCGCCTTTGCCTTCTATCGCTTGCCGGAGGACGCTCAACGCACCTTGGCCTTGAACACAGCCAAGTGGTTATTCGGGTTCAACGACGGAGGTTCGTAGAAGAGGCGATTCATGAAAAGAGGAAATTCCAAATCTACGGAGCAAGTCAATTCGCCATTGCCAGTACTGAAAACTGCATCAAAACATTGGTGACAATTCTGGAAGCGGTAACCTATCGCTCATTTTGGTCACGAGGACATAGCATAGAAAAAATCATTGAAACACTGAAGGTGGTGAGTTTGCTAAGAAGGAAGCCACAATATCGGTGTGTTAGGAATCTCAGCGACTCGATTTCAGGAAATATATCTCTGGTGGTGGTGAACGTTCTCTGTGCTGCGATTGATACCCGATAAAAAACTTATCAAGCATATTGCGCTCTCCAGTCTCGTCATTCGCGACACCGTAACTTGAAAGGTGAGCAGATGTCGAAAACGGAATTCGACTTCCTACATCGCCAACCGTACCCGCGACTTTACTGAGCACGAGTGAATATTAGAGAGTATGAATTATGAACAACCGTTATGCCTCCTACGACGAATACGGCCTGCGCCATTTACCCCTCCACCTGACATGTAGCGGGCGCATTGAGACCCTGCGCAAGTTTCTGCTCGATTTCGACTGGCTGATAGCAAAGATGTACGAACTGCTGTCTACACAACCGCTCATTGATGACTATGAACTGATGCCGCTTCCCCCTGATCCTGTCTTGGCACATGTCAAGCAAACGCTCACGCAGAACGCTCAACTGTTCGACCAATGCGAAGAGTTCAATGAACTCGCCAATGCCTTGTACGTCCGGCTGCTCCATGGCAAACACCCTGCCGAGTCTGTGGCGGTACGATCGCAAAGCCTTCCCCGTCCCTACATCGTCCCGATCCATCCATTACCAGACACTCCTCATCCTGCCCACATTCGCACATTGTCTATGCACTTTCCGGCGATCCCTGCTGAACCGATCAATGCTTGTGCAATCAGTCCAAATGGATCAACAGTTCTTTGCGCTTTGAAAGACGCGACCATCAAGATATGGGACATTTCCACCGAAATTCTAGTTCGAACGTTGACGGGCCACGAGGATCAAGTGCTTGGGTGCGCAATTAGTGCTGACGGTCGAATCATCGTCTCGGCATCTGAGGACAAGACCCTCAAGGTCTGGGACGCTGCGACAGGGAATGAGCGATGCATATTGACAAGTCATAAAGGTGTCGTCAATGCCTGCGCGGTGAACCCAGATGGAACACTCGTTGTTTCTGCTTCGTCGGATCAAACGGTACGAGTTTGGAATACGTTAACCGGTAAAGTCATCCGGACATTCGCCGGTCACGCCGGTGCAGCAAATGGTTGCGCTATGCACGTGGAGGCAGGGCTTGTTGTGTCTGGATCCGCAGACGGCACGCTCAAAGTTTGGGATATAGCCTCTGATGTCGAACGTTTGCATTTAGCCGGGCATGCAGGACCTGTGACAGATTGCGCCATCAGTCTGGATGGTCGTTTCATCGTCTCGGCTTCTCAAGATCACACGCTCAAAATCTGGGACGCATCCACAGGAACTGAACACAAAACGCTGAGAGGACACACGGATACAGTCAACGCGTGTGCGATCAGTAGCAATGGAGAAATCGTTATCTCTGCATCAAGCGACGAGACACTCCGCGTCTGGGACATTGCCACGGGTGCTGAACGTGCGGTGTTCACCGGGCATCGCTCCTGGACACAAGGCGGGCTGGTCAGTTGTGCGGCCAGCATAGACGGCTCTATCGCCGTTTCCGGGTCCGTCGACGATACACTCAGCATCTGGGACCTAGACAAATGTGATGAAGCAAGCCCCACAGTTGGCCCTGCTGACGTGTGGGATTGTGCATCCAGCGCCACCGGCTCGGTTCTCGTGACGTCGTCCGTAGACGACACAGTTCAGGTCTGGGACACAGCTAGCGATACCGTGCGTCTTGTGCTGTCTGGTCATACGGGACCAGTGGACGGCTGCGCTGTCAGTGCTGATGGTTCAATCGTTGCCTCTGCCTCAGCCGATAAGACACTTCGAGTTTGGGATGGTATTAGCGGTGCCAAACTACTTTCACTGACTGGACATACTGACCGAGTAAATGCCTGTGCGATCACGCCCGATGGATCGAGCCTGATTTCGGCCTCAGATGATGGCTCACTCAAAATCTGGAACTTGGCTACAGGTGACGAGCGGCTGACGTTGTTGGGTCATAAGGACGCAGTATTTGACTGTGCTGTTAGCCCAGACGGAAGCTTTGTGGTCTCTGCGTCATATGACGGGACACTCAAAGTCTGGGATTTGGCTACCGGTGCTGAACTTCTCTCGTTGGAGGATCACCTTGAGGGCATTAGCGGCTGCAATGTCAGTCCCGACGGAGCTTTTATCGTCTCTGCCTCACACGACAGAACGCTCAACGTATGGAACGCCCAAACAGGAGAGTTACGTCATTGTCTGAACGAACATCTCGCCGAGGTGAATGGTTGCGCTGTGAACGCAGAGAGCACGCTGATCGCATCTGTATCCAACGACAATACGCTCAGGGTCTGGGATGCTGAAAGTGGTAACTGTCTTGCTACCCTGCGTGTTCACGGGCCGCTCAACGCCTGCACCTGGCTTTCATCCGGCGATTTGGTTGCTGCCGGGCTGCATGGTGTATACTTTTTACGATTGGTATGATAATGCTTTTCTATACAGCAATATGGGAAGGATCCGATGATTGTCGGGCACAAGCCGATCTTTTCCGATATCGATCAGTAGCTGGTTGACCCTGATAACACTGCTTTATCATCATCCAACAAACTGAGGAGTTACCTATGAACTGTCCATCGTGCGGATTTAACCAACTACCCAAAAACAACCGCCATTGTCCCAAGTGCGGCCACAAGCTGTCGCCAACCACACCTGTAGTCGATTTTTCCGCCTACATCACCGACCGCACCCGCGACTTTGTCGGACGCGATTGGGTGTTTGCCCTGCATGACCAGCAGCCATACCACCCAATGTGCCAGGGCAGACTATGGAGAGGATGACTATGAACACCCAAGATTCATCTCGTCTTGCTGCAATCAAATTTGGCCGTGAAATCGAGCGCCTGATCAAAGACTTTGCTGGCTGCGAGTAGGTTTTTGATGAGATCGACGACTGGCTAAGGCACGAGAACAAGCGATTTTTCATCCTCACTGGTGGGCTGGGGGTGGGCAGATACCAGTGACAGATAGTGGAGGCGAAACTATGCAAGACAATGATATGAATCACAAAGAATCCGAAATGGGCAAAGGGGACAACCCTGACGTGAGGTTTGATATCCATCAGCAGGCAAAAGTGGTGAGCGGCGAAATGGATGGCGTCCGAGCTGAAGAGATATCCACCATCAATGGCGACATCGTATTCCAACTCTTTGCCCAGTCCCCTGTGCTTTCCAGACATATCCGCGTACGTGAGTTTCAAACCCTGGTCGATGAGCGGACCAAGAGGTTTGTGGGCCGCGATTTCATCTTCAATGCCATTGACGATTTCTTGAAAGACCCTATGTTTCCATCTGGATACATTGTTGTCAATGGTGAACCCGGCATCGGCAAAACGGCACTGATGGCACAGTGGGTCAAGCAGAGGGGATACGTGCATCACTTCAACATCTCTACCCAGAACATCCGCTCCACAAGCAATTTCCTGGCCAACGTGTGTGCTCAGTTGATCGTCCGGTATGACTTGGGACATTTCACATTCCCACCAGAAGCGACCAAGGACAGTGGATTCTTATCTCAATTGCTTGCGGAAGCAGTTGACGAAAGAAAAGAACGGCCTGTAGTGATCCTGGTAGATGCGCTGGATGAGGTGGAGGACCTTGGACTACCTCAAGGCGAAAACCGTTTGTACATGCCCCAGACTCTGCCCGACGGCGTGTTCTTTGTCGTGACCAAGCGCGAGGAGTACGATGATCGCCTGTTCGTCGATCGGCGCAAAGATATCTATCTGCGTGACAATGATCCCCGTAACCTAGAAGATGTGCGCCGACACATCCGGAGCTTTATCGAAGAACACCGCGCCGCTATGGCTCCCAGGATTGAACAATGGGGCGTGACAGAGGACGAGTTTGTGGACACGATCACCGAAAAGAGTGAAGGGAACTTTATGTACCTGGTTTATGTGTTGTACGACATCTGCGATGGTAAGCTGACTGCCGCAAACGTTGATGACATTCGCAATTTACCGCGCGGCCTGAAGGATTATTATCAGCGTCACTGGCACACGATGCAGGCGATAGACCCAGATCGCTTTGACAAGTACTATGAGCCAGTAGTCTGTATCTTGGCCACGGTTCGTGAGCCGGTGACCATTGCACAGGTAGCAAAATGGACAAAGCTCAGACCAATACGTATCAGGGAGGTTATTAGAGAGTGGCGCGAATTCCTGAACGCAGATGTGTCCGAGTCAGATGAATCTTTATACCGAGTCTACCATACCAGCTTTCAGGACTTTCTTGAAGATGAAGTGGGATTGGCCCCTTATCATAGCAATATTGCTCAGGTAGCGCTTGACAAGATTCCAGGCTTCAATGACTAAACAGGACAATAACCCTCTTGCGCATGTAACTGATTACGAGTTACATCACCTAGTTGCACATTTGGCAGCTTCTGGACGAGACGAAGACCTACATCGCCTGCTGCAATTAGAGTGGCCGAAGGTTCACGACGATTATACTTCTCGTCAAAGAACCAAAATCTGGTCGAGTTGGTTTCAAAGTAAAAGACGGATTGTGCAACGGCGTCAATATCGTAATGCTTGGTACATGAATAAAGAATCTATAGAAGATACCGCTGGCTATGTTACTGACATAAGGCACGCTTGGCGGTTGGCGGAGGAGAAATTCGCCAGTTTTCTCTCACAGGGTACTCTCTTATCGAATCCAAGCGGGCAAGAAAATGAGATATCTGATCCGTGCATTCTCGCTTTAGCTCTGCAAGTGCGTTATGCACTAGTTATTTCTTCATTTAACAATCTAGCAACAAACGTACCTCCAGCTTTGTCAGTTGCTCTCATAGAAAACGGGATATGGTCTTTGACACAAGGTTTAGCGTATGCCCATCAAATACCTGATCCTATGCAACAAGCAGCGACGTTAAATCAGCTCTCTTGTTACTTGGAAGAACCTCTCAAGTCGGAGATTCTGTGGGAATGTCTTGCTGCTATCCAGAAGATTGATGTAGATGAGAGTCAGGTACGAGCACTGGTAGATTTAACTCATTGTTTGTCTGGTGAGTTGCTAATACAGGCCTTCACCATAGCACAAGATGTAAAAAATAACTATCAGCGAGCAACAGCCTTGGTCAGAATTGCTGATTATTTGCCTGATCCACTTAAAACTCAGGCTCGGGATGAGGCTCTGGCCACCGCAAAGGCTATACCGTGGAGTGGGGATCGGATGGACGTATTGTTGATACTAGCCTCATACCTACCGGAGCGATTGAGACAAGAGGCTCTTCAGGTTGCTCTAACCGCAGCTCGACAGCTGCCTGAGCAAGGAGAAACGAATAACAACCCACGAGCCACGGCATTGGGAAGAGTAGCAATAAATTTGGCAAAATCAGGTTATCATCAAGAGGCATTAATGACAATGTGGGCTATTATGGATCCCAATATCCAGGCAAAGGCGTTATCAGAGATAGCCTTGTATCTTCCCAACGCATTACTACATCAAACTCAGATTCTCGTTTGGACAACTCACTGTGAGAATACCAAGTTGCAGTTGCTATTAGCATTGGCACCTCATTTGCCAAACCTAGCAAAAACAAATAAGAATAACAAATGCAATACCAAGGTTGAATCAAAGGTATCACAAGCTGTGGCGATGACCAGACTAGCTCCCTACCTCTCTCCCAGACTTCGCCAAGTTGCATTGTTATGTGCAACAAAGATTCAGGACAGGGACACACAGTTGTTAGCACTGCAAGGGCTCGTTCCTCATCTTTTTGGCCCATTGAGAGATGAGGCTGTCAGAAAACTGGCAAGAACTGTGCGGAGAATCCGCGTAAGAAATGATCATTCAGCCCTGGTAGCAAAGCTGGCTTGTCAGTTAGTTGAGCTAAAATACCCAGATCAAGCAATACGTATAGCAAATCTAATCAAAGATACTAACACACGTACTGCTGTATTCGCAGGGTTAATGCCTCACTTGCCAGTAAAACTCAAACGCAGAGCTCGCCGGCAGGCAATTTCGGCAGCAAAAAAGATCCGAGATTTTGATAGTCGAGTTGCAGCCTTGGCGGGCTTATCTGCACATATGCCACATAGGTTGTTAAGGCGACTATTATCAAAAGACAACAAAATACAAGAAAGAGGTTTTCGAGAACGTTTAATGGCTAGACTAGCATCTAGCCAAGCAGCTAAGGGTTCAATCAATAACGCATCAAAAATTGTATATGAGCTTGAGGACCCGGCTTCACGAGCAAGAGCAATGATTGGACTTGCGCCTTATCTATCAAGGCCGATGCGTGATAAGGTATTACGGAAAGCATTACACATAATACAAACAATAAAAGATCCAGACGACCAACTACGCCTACTTAAAAGTACAACGGCTCATCTACCACACGGGCTTTTGAAAGATGTATTGGCAACAGTCGAAAAGGTGGAATCCACGGATGTCGTAGCAGCAAGCCTAGCTTCAATAGCGCCATATTTACCAAGACAGTTGTTGCACCGTGCGTTTATGCTAGCAGATGAAATTCAAAATCCTGAGATACGAGACTCGGCACTGGCAGGACTTGTTCCCAGGTTGGCAGATCTAGGATCCACGCAAGAGGCACTTTCAATAGTAGAGAATTTCGAAAGTGCCTACGGACGTGCCGCTGCATTTGCCAGTCTGGGGCCTCGACTGATGGATTTGGGTTCTCTGTATCTGTGGCAAGCGGATCCTAAGAGAATGTCAGTCACTTTTACTAACCTATGGTGGCAGGTTGCGGGTCTTGTTATGACAATAACAGGGTTGGATCATTCTAAAGAAATCTCGGAGGCTCTGTGGGCGCTACGGGTGGCTCAACGTGATAAAATACGCACAGTCGAGTATAAAAGAAATCTCTCAATACAGATGTTGTTGGATTCACTGGCAGTTATACGTAGGATCGAATGCGAAAGAGCACGTGTAGAAGCATTAGCGAATTTGGTGCCATATCTACCCACACAGTTACTAAGGCAAGCGTTAACGATGATTGCTGGTGTTGAAACAGAATCTCAACGTGCCCAGGCTTTAGTCCGCTTGGCACCTTACTTGCCAGGGCTGCTTCTGCAAGACGCCACAACTTTGGCACGAATGATTCAAAATCACAATGATCGGGCCCGGGCATTGCTCGCCATAGCAGATCATATCCCCAGTAACTTGCGGAGGTTAGTCTCTAGAGAGGCATTGGCGGCTGCTATGGTGAACTCGTTGCCTCATGTTCCTTCGTTGCTAAAAGAAGAAATCTTGAAGGAAACTTTGGCCTTGGTAAAAGCACTACATAGCACAAGTGGAAGAACACACGTTCTCGACAGTTTGGCCCCCTATCTACCTCGTTCAACGCTGCAAAAGGCAATGGATTATGCGCGTATCATTGGAGATGGAAACTATCGTGTAAGAACAGCGGTAAGGCTAGCGCCATACTTGTCGCCTGCCCACCTCAAAAAGATATTAGGAAATGCTCGGCACATTGATGACGTTAAGGAGCGCGCTTGGGCACTAACTGAGTTGTTTCCCTGTTTACCAACTCCCTTGATGGAACAAGTCAAGTTAGAAGCATTAGCTACGATACGGTCAATACCATATTTCTGTGACCGAGCTGAAATCCTACTATCACTATTAGATTGCTTTTCAGAACCCAGGCGCCTTTTCATTTTTAGAGAAGTATTAACTGCAGCACAAGCGATTCCCGCGAACAATGAGCGGTCTTTGGTACTAACCGAGTTATCGAAATATACTGACGACCCAGAAACAAGAGAGTATCTCTTGACGCAATCTCTCAAATCAGCTCGAGATATTGAAGATGCACATTTAAGAGCGTACACACTAATCAAGATGGCCGCATGGCTGATCAAGGAAGATCATACATACGAACTTATTACGGCAGTGCAGACGATCGAAGAATCATCTATCCGAAAGGGAGTGTTTTGTAGTATCGTACCGTGTTTAACGGTCTCACTGCAAGACAAGGTCTTCCAGAGAATACTAGCTTTAGCTCGTTCTGTTGGTGATTCCAAGCTTAAAGCTATGATATTTATAGCAATGCTTGCTCGGATACCAAAGCAACTCAAGGTTGTATGTCTGCATGAAGCATTGACTGCAACTTTGATGATCCAAGATGCTAATGACCGAGCAAACGCTTGGAAAGGGTTGTTACCGCACCTGACAGAGCTTTCTCTACCCACACTGTATGCGCTCTGGTGCAAAATGTTACGAGTTTCAGCCACTCGCACCCGCGAGAACCTTCTTTCCGATATTCACATTCTAGTTCCAGTTATTGTTGCTTTAGGTGGAAAGAAATCCATAACCAAAATCTACCAGGCTATCCAAGATATGGGCCGCTGGTGGCCATGAGATTGGAACTTGTAGGGTGTAAAAACCTCATCCAGAGAAAACCTGCTCGAAAAAGCGCAATCATAGCTCGATTTCATCTACCTTTTCTGGTACAATGGTAGCATACTTCGACCGAAGGCACAAACAAATGGGTTGGTTCATTCTGTCATACTTGTTTTCAACACTGATATCGCTTGCGAGTGTCGGCCGTCTGTCCGAACAAGAAAAAGACGTCGAAATCCTCATCTTGCGCCATCAATTGGCTATCCTGAAGTGGACGGAACGGTCAAGGTGTGGGAGCTAGAAACAGGGCGGCTGCCGCGTTCTCTGGAAGGCCACACGGCGTCTGTGAATGCGGTGGCGGTGAGTGGGGACGGTGCGCACGTGGTATCCGGGTCCATCGACAGGACGGTCAAGGTGTGGGAGATGGAAACGGGGCGGCTGCTACGCTCTCTAGTTGGCCACACGGGGAATGTAATGTCGGTGGCGATGAGTGGGGACGGAGCGCACGTCGTCTCCGGGTCAAGAGACCAGACGGTCAAGGTGTGGGAGATGGAAACGGAGCGGCTGCCACGCTCTCTAGTTGGCCACACGGGGAATGTAATGTCGGTGGCGGTGAGTGGGGACGGAGCGCACGTCGTCTCTGGGTCCGACGACAAGACGATTAAAGTATGGAGTTTGGGGACATGAGAATTTCGTGAGTTGTTTGGAAACGATGCTCCCATCTGCACTGTCGCATTATCGCCGGATGGGCGCTGGCTGACTTGTGGGGACGCGATGGGGCGGGTGTGGATCTTTGAGTGGGTGAGGTAAACACTGAAGCACTGAAAGGAATGAGGTCACTGAATGCGGCAGCATTAGCAAAACCCGATCAGTGTGCCCAAAGGAGGATTTTTAATGAACACAATTGACAACGATGGGATGCGCAAAGAGCAGACCCGCGAGTACCTGGAACAATTCTTTGGTACCGTATCCACAGACCCAGCACTCGAACTCGGGGCCAAGGGTCACACCACGCTGACCCGGCGGAACCAGGCCGAGTTCCACGCCGATGCTCCCTGGCGGCTTGAACCGGACCAGGATTCGGTCCCCTTGCTCTTTGTGATCCGCGACGCCAATCTCCGGTGGCCGGGCCAGGACCCCTGGCGGCTGCAACGGCTCGAGGTCCAGCAAGAATTGCCCACCGGCGGCAGGCGCACCCTGTGCAGTTATTCCGCCGCCGGTTTGCCGGACGTCCACCCAGACGGCACCATCGAGGCCAATTTCTGGGTCTTTCGCACCCGAATATCGTTGGACCAACTGGAGGGCATCGACATGGAGCAGCGGGACACAGCCGCGCGCCTGCGGGTGACTTTTGACGGGCACTTTCCGCCCGCTGCCGGCAGTCATTCACACGCTGTCCATCGTTACCTGGAAGTCTATCTGGCCCGCGAGTCCCTTCCGCTGGGCCGGGCCGCCAACGGGTCGGGACCGCGCCACTGGTTCTACGGCGACACCCACTACCACTCGGCCTATACCAATGACATCTGGGAGTTTGGTAACCCCGTCCGCGATGCGCGACACGCCGGGATGGCGATCGGATTAGATTGGTTGGTGATCACCGATCACTCGTGCGATCTGGACGACAGGGACAACGGGGACGACAGCCCCATACGCTGGGACCAACTGAAACAAGACCTGGCCCATCCGTCGATATCCGATCACCAGTTCCGGTGCATCCTGGGAGAAGAGATCACACTGCTCAAGGGAGGGATCAGCTATCTGCACATGCTGGCCTTTGGCGGCCTGCACGAGTTGATCCCCGGGGGATTCTGGTCAGAGGACGATCATCTGGTCAAACAAGTGGCGGAAGAGTTCGCCAAGATCGCGGCCCGGCAGGGCTATCCGAGCAACGCGGTCGAGCGATTGTTTGGTCCCGTGTATGGCTTTGAAGAGGTTCTGTCGCAACTGCCTCCCGAGACATTGATCTTTGCCGCCCACCCGTACATCCCGGCCCAACCCCCGTTTATCAACGGCACGTGGGACAAAGAGCAGTTGGCCCACCCCCGGCTCACGGGGCACGAGTTCTGGAACACCCGGATACGTCGCCATACCGATCCGCTGTTCGACCCGACCAACGACCCGTTCCAGGAGCCCGAGTGGAACGATTCCCAGAAACTGGCCAAGGCGGACCGGTCGCGCGTCGCCAAGCTGCAAAAGTGGGCCGAGGAGAAATGGGACCCGGTGCTGCAGCAAGGCGTGGACGAATGGCCATCGCCCGACCAGTTGCCCGAGCGGCGGCCGGTGTTCATTGCCGGGTCCGATGCCCACGGCGATTTTAACTATTGTGTCGGCATCGGGTGGAATTACCGGCAGCATGGCTTGATCGTCGATAACGCCCTCGGACGAGTGCGGACGGTCGCCCACCTGCCGCACCACCAGTCGAACCAAGTCCCGCCAATAGACCAGATCCTGACCGCACTGAAACAGGGATCATGCGTGGTCACCGACGGGCCGGTGATCGAGTTCTCGCTCCGGCAAAACGGCCAGGTTGCGCGTATGGGCCAAGTATTGGTGCTCGATGGCAACGACCGTCCAACAGTGGACATCACCATCCATACCACGCCCGAGTTTGGTCCGGCCAAGTGTGCGGAGGTGGTGACCTATATGAGGGGCAACGGAAACGGAGAACGAAACCAAACGACCGTCGACGTTGGCAAGACTGCATCGATCGCACTGAACGGGACGCGCGGTTACTGCCGGATAGCGGTCCAGACCACCGGTCGAGACGGTGAGTGGTTCTGCTGTTTCACCAACCCAATCTGGTTGTGGAATCGTGAGGGCCAGACGATAGATCTGCGTGTGCGAGTGGAGCAGCGGGGCTGTTAGTCCGGGATAGAGGTCACCGCAATGCCACCATCATCAAGCATACCCGCGACTTGGATCACGAGTCAGGCTCTGATTTGCCTGATCAGCAACTATACCCAATGTCCCGAGGCAGACTATGGAGAGGATGACTATGAACACCCAAGACTCATCTCGTCTTGCTGCAATCAACTTCAGCCGTGAAATCGAGCGCCTGACCAAAGACTTTACTGGCCGTGAGTGGATTTTTGACGAGATCGATAACTGGCTCAAGCACGAGGACAAACGATTCTTCATCCTGACCGGCGAACCGGGTGTGGGCAAGAGCGCCATTGCTGCCCAACTGACCCAGGTCCGGCCGGACGACATCGCCGCCTATCACTTTTGCATCGCGGGTCGCAATAGCACTGTCAGGCCCAACACAGCGCTACGGTCGCTGGCGGCCCAATTGGGGGACACACTACCAGGCTACGGCGAGGCATTGGCTAACACGATCAAGCCACTTTATCTTTCTGTTCAGGTCAACATTGATGTCGAAACGATGACCGGGGGCGAGATCACGGGAGTGGTCATCAACCACCTGCATGCCAGCGACCCGAAAGAAGAGCTAGACATTCTACTTTGTGCCCCGCTTGCTGAGCTGTCTGCGCCGCCAGCGCCCATGCTCATTCTGGTGGACTCGCTCGACGAGGCGGTAACGTACCAGGGAGATGTGAACCTCGTCACCCTGCTGGCTCAAGTGGACGACCTGCCGTCGTGGGTGCGCTTTCTCTGCACAACCCGGTCGGAGCGACGGGTGCTGAGCTACTTAAATGAGCTGGTACCACACGTTCTAGCCGCTGAATCGCAGATGAACCTGGACGACGTCCGCCAGTACATTGACCATCGAGTCGGCAAAAAGAGGCTGCGAGCGCGACTTGAAGAAGCAGAGGTCATGCCGCAAACTCTGGTTGATCGCGTGGCCAAACTTGCAAGAGGCAACTTTCTCTACACCAACGTGCTTCTGAACGACGTCGAAACCGGCCAACAGCCCCTTGACGATCTGGCTACATTACCAAAAAGCCTCGATGACATCTATCACCGCTTCCTGCGCCGCTTTACTGTGAGCGAGTGGGAGGACCGTTACCAGCCGCTCTTGGGCGTGCTGGCTGCGGCCCAGGAACCACTCACCGAGGACCAATTGGTCGGCTTTACCAGGACCCGGCGCACCAAGGTTCACCAATACCTGGGCATATTGCTTCAATTCCTGGACAAAGATGAGGATGAACATGGTCGCACAGTCTATGCCTTGTTCCACCAGTCGCTGCGCGACTATCTATTGGATGGGGAACGGAACCGGGATTTTTGGTGTGCGCCGGAGGACGGACACGAGAGCATCCAGGCGTACTTTTTGAAGCAATACCAGGATGATTGGGGAAAATGTGACCTGTATGGCCTGCGCTACCTGCCTGTCCATCTGGTCGGCGCCGATCAGTACGGGGCGTTGCACGACCTTTTGCTCAACTTTGACTGGCTCCAGGCTAAGTTTGTTCGTTTCCAGGGAGACGGTGCTTATGTCGATGATCTTGAACTAGCAACCAACCCCTATCAGGATCCGCTCAGCGTGGATGAATTGTTACGCTTTGTGCAGTTGACTGCGATGCGTTTGGTCGTCAATGTACGGGCCATCGCCTACAACGACGACTTGCTCAGAGCCCTAGTCTGGCGAGGACGTCGAGTGGAAGCCCTGAACCATGCCCGGTTGCGCAACGGCACGAACGCGCAACTCGAGGGACTGTTCAGTATATACGTTGCCAGCACAGAGCGCGACAGTGCACAGGAAGCGCAAAAGGCGCTGCTGGATGAACTGCTACAGGTTGCATTCACCGCGACAGACGAGACTGTATTGAAAGAGCTTGCCCAGATGCTGGCTCGAGGGGGATGTTTTGATGATGCGCTGGCGGTGGCCCGTCACATGCCGGATGGATGGCAAAAGTCAGCGACCCTCTCTGGAATAGAGAGGGTCAAAACGACTGGAACTTTTCAGATACCGAGCCAAACACGGGTGTCGAAACGGCGAGTTCGCCGAGACGACTCACGTCGTCCGTCTTACGAGGCTGTTGCTGCAAAGAAAAAAGATGACGTGCTGGAATACATCAAGAACCGGCAACTCGACCGGGCGCTTGTAACGGCAAAAAGCATCAAGCACGCCAGTGTACAGGTATCTGCATATCGAGCTGTTATCGGAGCGTTGATTGCGGCAGGGCTGTTTGAGCAAACGCAAGAAGTGATACAGTTGCTGGACGATCCACAGTCGGAACAGGGGGCTAGGGCGCAACTGGCAACGGCTCTAGTACAGTTGCAACGTTTTGATGATGCGCTTCAGCAAACAGAGCACATTACGAATCCTCAGATACGCGCAAAAGCGCTGCATAATACGAGTATGGCAATGGTCCGGCTGGGGGAAACTGACCTCGCGCTAGAGGTAGCAGGATCGATTTCTGATCGGGGCGTTCGGACCAATGCCTTGGCAGAGATAGCTTTGCATCTGGCAAAGGCTGGAGACGCATTAGCTGTCTCGGCGTACGGCTTAGCCTACAAGGCGACTTGGGATGTTGCCGACGACCGGATCAAAATCATTGTGCTATGCAATATAGTTGATGCGCTGGCACAGTCCGGGGATACTGAACGGGCAAGGGATTTGTTTGTCCTGGCGGCTGAAACGATACAACTGGTACAGGACGAAAAAGACCAAACCGAAGAAATTGTCAGGCGCGTCGTAGCGACGCTGGTACGCACACATCTACTCGACCAGATCATAGGGTATGCGCCAGCAATTGGTGAACCCATAGTCAAGCAAAACGCTTACCAAGAGTACCGGTTTCTCGTCACCGGAATGGCGGGTCATGCCGACCCAACCGCAGATGGGACAATGTTCGAACTCCAGAAACTGAAAGACAGCGTACTGGAATCCGTTCCATTCAGGCAGTCTATGGATCAGGGGTCAAGGGTGATTGTTTCGGAACTGCTACGGATCGGCAAATATGAATGGGCCGTCGAGATGGCAAAGCACATCAGCACGGACAGAGGCGGGCTGACCTATCCGTTGGCTGATGCACTAGGAAACATTATTGGCAGTGTGGGATACGTGAGTGATCGTGGGCGCGTGTTAGCCTTCCTGGACCAAGTATACGAGAACAGCCACCGGATGCAAAATGTCTTTGCGAAACCGGTACTCGACCGACTCGTCTGGACTCTGATCAGAATAGGTCACTATCAAAAAGCAATGGATGTAATCCAGAGCGAATACCAGCCCAAGCGGGATGATTCGAATTTGCGTTCTTTCGCAGTCCACTTTGCACGTGCAGGGCAGATGAATCTTGCACGACAGGTAGCTCAATTGATCTCTAGGGAATCAAAGCGCAACCAGGCAATTGACCAAATCGACGAGATACAAAACGAGAACAGCCCCACTATGCTTGCTTCACCGCAGAAACCAAAAGAGGTATCCACCGGCTCAAAACCCAGTCCAAAGTCTGTTGTACCTAGTGATCTAACTCCACCACTAGTTTACTGCCAGATTATGAGGGAATTCGGACTGCAGTCAATGGACGCCTACCTCCATCTAATAACGGATTGGCACAAGAATCTTCCACTGCAATATCCTGATGCGCCTGATCTTTGGCTGCGCATCGTGCGGTCTGCACTGGAGATTATCTGCTGGGTGCGCACGGATTGGATAGAAGCGCGCAATATTCTACTCCAGGCAAAGCAAAACTGACGAACTGGAAGGAACAAGGTCATTGAATGTAGCATCATTGGTATATTCACCGATTCTCAGGGCTTGAGTGCTTTTAGAATGAAGCAGATCAGCGTGAAATTGAGGTAGGCATCGTTCAAAGGCCAGGATTACGTCCTTTTGTCCGGCGATGGACCAGTTACTCACCCTGCCTTTAGCGCGCTTTACGTCAGCGTTTCCCTGACTTGATTAGCAAGGACAGGCAGCGATTCGGGAGGAATGATAATGCAAAAGAGAACTGTGCAATGCACAAACTGTAAGACTGAACTGTCTAAAGACGCCCAAGACTGTCCCGAATGTGGGACGCCCATTACCACGCACGCCAATGCCGCGATCTCGGTGCAGCAAAAGGTGGGCAAGGCAGGAGAGGGGGCCAAGGTCATTGGTGTTGAATACAAACAGCATATTGAGCAGGTCGACAAGTTGGTACAGCAAGTCTCGGTCGAGGGAGACTATCACGTCCATTATCCTGCTGCCCCTCCCCTTACCCAAGAGCCAGATCAAACGACGGACAACGAATTTGCCGCCCGGGTGATCCGCTCACCCAGGTTCCCCCTCAACGAGCCATACTATTCATTGCTGGAAAGGGATCGCCAGGTCGAATCTATCCTGGAGGCGCTGCACCGTCCTGATGGACGTCCGGCCGTCATAGTCACTGGCCTGGGTGGCATCGGAAAAACAGCCGTAGCTGTGGAGGTTGCCCGCCGCTGCGCACGCGACCCAAGCCTGCCCTTTCAGACCATCGCATGGGAAAGCGCCAAGCAAGAACTGTTCTCGGACGGAGAAATTGTCCAGGTGCGCGACGCAGTGATCGCCTTCCCCGAGTTGTTAGACAGCCTTGGCCGCCAGCTTCAAGGGCCAAACTTTCTCCATAGGCCAGAGAAAGAAAAGGAACAATCCCTCGCAGATATTTTACACGCGACCTCTTGCCTGGTCATTGTGGACAACCTGGAAACCACACATAATACCCAGGAAATCGTGTCTCGTTTGCAAGTGCTGTTGGGCCAGAGCCGAGTGCTGCTCACCAGCCGCGAAGCTATAGCGGGTGATCTCTTTCGCGTCACACTCCACGGGCTACCGGAACAAAACTCGATTACTTTCTTGCGACAAGAAGGCTCCCAACGTAACATTCGAGAAATCGCTGAGGCTGATGATGACGTGCTAGGCGAGATTCATCAGGCCACCCAAGGTATGCCGCTTGCGATGAAGCTCGTCGTTGGTCAGGTTGAGGTCTTGGGACTGGACGTTGCGCTTGGCAATCTACAGCAAGGCCAGGGAAACATTTACTCTTTCATCTTTTTCGACTCCTGGCGCCGCCTTTCAGATTTGGCCAAAAAGCTCCTGCTGTGTATGGGACCTACCGTCAGTGCAGTGGGAAGAGCAGAGCTAGAAATGGTCTTGAAAGCACAGGGGGCTTTGCTCGATCAAGCCATCCAAGAGTTGGTCAGACTGTCCCTGCTAACTCCCCAGCCACTGCCGGGCATCAAGCAGCGGGGGTACACCATTCACCAACTGACGCGCTATTTTATTGTCAACGATTTGCCTGCCTATTGGGCAAAACAAGGACTGATATGAGCGAATCCAGCGACGTGCTTGCTTTTTTCCATACCATGCACTTACGTAGAGCCCAGGCCCAGCTAGCCGGGATCGAAAAGTATTGTCATCACTCGGGTGCGCTTGAGGAGCTTTACAAAAACGCCCTGGTGTCACAAAGGTTGTGTCGTGATATCCATCAATGGCAGTATGTGCTCAAGTTTATGAGCATCTTGGCCAGGTTCCTTCACTCGCAAGGTCACTGGCAAGAAGCCGCTGAGCATAATGCCTATGCTCTGGAAGCAGCCCAACACCTGCAGAATGTCCAAGCTTTGGCCTATTGGACATTCTACGCTGGTCTGATCCAGGACGAGCAGGGCAAGTATGAGCAAGCAGAACCTTGGTATCAAAAAAGCTTGGAGATTTCCAGAGCAGAGGGTGAGACAAGCACCCAAGCCGAAACGTGGCGGCGGCTGGGCTGGTTGGCCCACGCGCAAGGAGAACAAGATACCGCCGAGACACGTTACCGGCGGGCGATTGAACTTCACCGCCAGATCGACGATCTCGCTGGGCAGGCCCGGGATTGGCGGCAGTTGGGGCTCTTGGCGATGGAACAAAGCAATTTTGCTCGGGCAGAGCAATTTTTACAAACCAGTCTGGATCTGGTAGCGAGCGGCACCGATTGGGACACACGACGATTGCGGGCTAGCACGTGGCTCGATCTGGGCCGGATCGCGCTCCGGCAAGGCCATCTGGATAAAGCGCGCCAATATCTCGAACGTGCCCAAGACCACGCCGGGGAGGAACGATTGCTGCTCGCCGACATCCGCTTTCATCTGGGCCTGCTGGCCGAGGAGCAAGGTGATGTTCCAACAGCCAAAAAGTACTATCAGGAGCGACTGGATTTTGCCAGGGATGTACAAGATAGGCTGGGGGAATCATCCGCGCTGATTGCCCTGGGCACGCTGGCCCTATCACAAAAAGACTATACCGAGGCGGAACGTCATTATCAACTTGCTTTGCACGCCGGAGAGCGCGACAATCGAGCCATTGCCAAGGCACAATTAGGCACGATGGCCTATCACCAAGGGAATTATGAGCAGGCAGAGACTCATTTTCTAGCGGCTTTGGACACATTTCGGGAACTCGATCACCGGCAAGAGATTGCGGAATGTTACCAACAGCTTGGTCTGGTTGCGCAAATCACAGGCAAGTGGCAGGAGGCAGAACAGCACTACCAGACCAGCCTGGATATGCGGTCAGAGTTAGGCCTGCTCAGCGGTACCGTCCATGCACTCTACCAACTGGGCACGTTGGCCCAGGAACAAGAACAGTACAAACGAGCTCAAGATTATTATCAACGGGCGCTCGCCATTGGTAAAGAAATCAAATTCTTTAATCTGCCGATGATCCAACAAACATTGGATGATTTGATCGCTTTCATAAGAGCAGACCGGTTGACCACGAGAATCAAGAGGAGGGTAAGGAAATGTGTAAAGTAAAACTGGAACGATTGTTGGCTCCATTGGGTCTGGCGATAGTGTGGCTGGCCCTGACCCTGGGAATCCTATCACTTGGTGTTTCTACCAGCCAAGCAGCGCCGCTGCAGACAACAGATGTCTTGCCGGTATCCGTGCCAACCGGGCAGGTGCTACCACATAAGGCTGCGGCTGTCAGTGCGTCGAATGTCCCCTCGATCAGCAACGTCACCGGCGCTACCTACGACGCAGACCGGGGAGAAATGGTTGTCTTTGGCATCGCTGACCCTGCCCTGCCGGCGTTAGATTACGCGCATGTGCAGGAAAACCTCGCCATCGCCATGCGTGCTTTGTACGACTCGAACGGGCCAGAGATACCGGGGGTATCCATCGAGGGCACCTTGGACCCGCTGGACGTGATCTATTTCGGGAATGTGACGGACACGCATTTTGGCCAGGTGTCGTTCGAGTCTGACCGGTTGCTCAAGATCTATACGCTGGGCAAGGATAATCTGACGGGCATCACCGTAACGTCGAACGTCACCGGCTATATGAGCTACCCCGATCGAATGGAATTGCTGACCGAGACCGTGACAGACTCGATCCTCATCCGCTATTTCTTTACGCCCACGCTGCGCATCAAGCAGATCACCACTCCCCACACCATCATTTTCAGTCCCACGGTACACTTTATTGACTGGGCCTATATGAGCGCGGAGACTAGTACAGCCACAACCGAGGCCGCGCAGGGTTTTGTGGATAACTTTAACCAACATTATCTGGACTATGCCGCCGAGCGGTGGGCCGTCTACAGCGACACCACGCTTTACGAGATGGCACAACTGGCCAAATTGACCGCTGTTGGCCAGTGGGTCTATGACCAGGGACTAGAACTGCCAGGGATGAACACCCCCTGGCTCGACCATTATCCCATCTCTCATGCAGCTACCGTCACGCAGACGCCCGGCATTACGGTCACCTGGGTCCAGACCATATCCGGCACGCCCTACGACTCGAGCCTGCGGGGCGGTGTGTATGCTTATGGTATTCTCGAGTGGCTGCTTGGTACTTTGGAAGATCAAGAAATAGCCAATGACGCTCAAAACGGCATCAAGCCGCCCCAACCTCAATATATGCCCTGCCATTTAAGACCTACCCAACGCTGCCCCCGTCGCCCTTTTGGCGTCACGTGCATTGCGACACCGGGGCCTTTGATGGGCTATGTCATCCCGCTGGCCGATAACGCCGTGGCCAACGGCGGTTTCGAAGGTGGGCCCGGCAGCGCACCGTGGAACCAGAACAGCATCTTTGAGATGATCATGGCAGGCTCAGCCCGCAGTGGCGACTATGCGGCTCAATTCCCAGTCTATCATAATGCCCAGGTCGCGATGTTTCAGACCCTCTACATTCCAGCCGACGCGACGACGGCACGGGTGACCTACTGGCGCGCGGTAGCCACCGCCGAGACGACCCATCCTTGGGACTTTTTCGCGTCCTTCCTGACCGACGGCGACGGCGCTCGCTTGGCTACGTTCGAGGGACTTGACGACGGAGACGCAGATGGTTATTGGCATCAAGTCAGTTTTGACGCCGGTTCTTATGCCGGTCAGACGGTGCAACTCTGGTTCACTGCCACGACGAATGGAAGCAATATCACCAACTTTTTTGTGGACGACATCAGCCTGGACTATTTGGATCCCACACCTCCCACTGTTATGACGGTCACAACGACAGACGTAGGGACCCGTAGGCGTCCATCACCTGCAAAACCGATCGCGACAAACAAGGCGATTATGACGGGTGCCGTCGAATTTCACATCGTCTTTCACGAACACATGAAACCCTCTGTCGTACCAACTGTGACCATCCGTCATCAGGTATCTCAGACGATGTACACGCTCACAGCGAAAACAGAGACGGGTTATACCAACGGCTACCTGGACAGCGATCCAACAAATTGGTATGGGACGTATACGTTCACTTTGCAGATGGAGGACGGCACCTACGACTTGGATGTCTCAGCAGCACAGGATGTGGCCGGGAACGTGATGTACACAGCGACCAATGCCTATACCTTTGTGTTTGACGCAACCTCTCCCCAGGTACAAGGCATCTCTCCGGCAAACGGAGCGAGCGACATGCCGGTGGACGCGAGTGTCGTCATCACATTTAGTGAAGCGATCAATACCAACACGTTCAGTTACTCTGTATCACCTGATCCTGGTGGATGGGCGGCGAGTTGGAACGCAATGACTGATGTGGTGACGCTCACGCACAACGCCTTTATGACGGGCACGCTCTATACCGTCACCGTTACATCAGCCGGTGATTTGGCGGGCAACCCTCTCGATGGCGCGCCGGTGATTTGGTCATTCACGACGTTCGTCCCGGACACAACTGCACCAGAAGTAGTGGGCACATCTCCCGTTAATGACGCGAGTGAGGTAGCGGTGGATGCAAACATTGTCATCACCTTTAGCGAGGCAATCAGTACCAACACGTTCAGTTACTCTGTGTCACCTGATCCTGGTGGATGGGCGGCGAGTTGGAACGCAATGACTGATGTGGTGACGCTCACCCACAACGCCTTTATGACGGGTACGCTCTATACCGTTACCGTCACAGCAGCTGACGACCTGGCAGATAATCCTCTTGACGGCGCGTCGGTGATTTGGTCGTTCACGACATTGGTTCCAGACACAGTTGTGCCAGAGATACTCGGTGTCTTTCCCATCAACAATGCAAGTGAGGTAGTGGTGGACGCAAACATCGTCATTACCTTTAGCGAGGCGATCAGCACCAACACGTTCCTTTATTCCATATCGCCCGATCCCGGTGGATGGACGGTGAGTTGGAATGGAATGAACGATATGGTAACGCTCACGCACAACACCTTTATGACCGGGACACGCTACACGATCACCGTCACGGCAGCCGATGACCTGGCAGACAATCCTCTCAACGGCGCGCCGGTGAGTTGGTCGTTCACGACGTTCGTCCCGGACACAACTGCGCCAGAGATACTCGGTGTCTTTCCCATCA
>JAAEPW010001391.1 GCA_024232355.1 Chloroflexota bacterium
GACGGTGGCACCGTCACCGACACCACCGCCATCACCGTCCTCAACGTCGCACCCACCATCACCGATGTCTCGAACGACGGCCCCGTGGACGAAGGTTCCCCCGTCACCATCGCCATCACTGCCACCGATCCCAGCAGCGACACCCTCTCCTACGCCTACGACTGGAACGATGACGGGGACTTTGTCGACCCTGGCGAGACTTTGAACTATTACACCTGGTTCGACGATAGCACCCACACCATCACCGTCCAGGTATCCGATGGCGACGGTGGCATCGTCACCGACACCACCGCCATCACCGTCCTCAACGTCGCACCCAACGTGGATGCCGGTTCTGATCAGATCGTGGACGAGGCACAGACTGTCTCCTTTGACGGCACGTTTGACGACCCTGGCGCCGACACCCACGACATCCTGTGGACATTTGGGGATAGAGTCTCCGTCGTCGGCGAGCTTGCCCCCACACACACCTACACCGAACCGGCCAATTTCGTGGCGACGTTGACCATCACTGACGACGACGGTGGCGTGGGCGTGGGCACTATCACCGTGACGGTCAAAAATCTCCGGCCCAATGCCGACATCGGCGGACCGTACAACGGCACGGCGGGAGTATCCGTCGCTCTGAACGCCTCTGCATCGTCGGACCCCGGCGGCGGTGATCTCACCTATGCCTGGGACCTTGACGACAACGGCGAGTACAATGATACCACTGGCCCCATCGTGGATCACACCTGGACCGTGTCCGACGTCCACACCATCGCCGTGCAAGTCACCGATGCTCAAGGACTAACCGAGACTGCCACTACCACCGTTACCATCATCCCTGCATCCCTGCATCACATCGTCCTCTCCCCGCAGACGTCCACCATCTTTGCCTGGGAGATCCAAACCTACATGGTGGAGGCCTTTGACGTGTACGACAACAGTCGTGGCGACGTCACCGACCTGACCACCTTTAACATCGTAGGGGGCGGGGATGGCGGTTCCTGGGAGAACAACATCTACACCCCCGGTAATCACGGCGACTGGACGGTGCGCGCCGTCTACAGTGGCACAGAAGATACCGCCGACCTCACTGTTCTGTCTCCAGTCTTGCACATTGTCAAGACCGCCGCGCCAGATCCCGTAGAAGCTGGCGACAATCTCACCTATACCATCGCCTATTCCAACACCGGCAACTATACGGCTACCGCCGTCATCGTCACCGACGAACTCGATCCCAACGTTTCCTACACCGATACGCCCTTCTGGTTCGTCAGTGACCTCGCCCCCGGCGAGCGCCGCCAGATAACGTTCACTGTCTCCGTCGCCCGCCCCCTGGTGAACAACACCACCCTGACCAACGTCGCCTGGATTAACGCCGACCACGTCGTGCCGATTCCCGTCACCCAGACGACGACCGTTCACTCTCAGCCGATACTGACCATCGCCAAGTTGGACGATCCAGATCCTGTCGATGCTGGCCAATCTCTTCGTTACACGATCATCATCACCAACAGCGGCAACGAAAACGCCACATCTGTCGTCGTCACCGAGCATTATGATCCCAACGTTTCGTTCCGCCCGGGTTGGGGTGCTCCCCCTCCAGATCCAGGCAGTGAAAATCGGATATGGACCTTTCCTGTGTTAGCTGTAGATACCTCTCAGATCATAAACCTTTTCGTCAAGGTAACTGATCCTCTTCCGGTGGGAACAGTTCTGACCAATGTAACAACTGTTGAAAGTGACCAAACCATGCCCATTACCACTACCGAAACCACATCCGTGACCTCAGCTTCAGATCTGACCATCTCTAAATTTGGAGAATCTCCTTGGGGCGAGGCTGGGGAGAATTTTAAGTACTTTATCGAATATGATAACTCTGGAACAGCTCCCGCTGAGAACGTGGTCATAACAGAAACGTATGATAGCCGGGTGTCTTTTATCTCTGCAAGCATGACGCCAAGAACTGGTACCAACAACGTTTGGGACATTGGCGACCTGAACGTAGATGACGATGGCTTTATCATTGTAACAATGCAGATAGACACGCCCCTCACCAAAGATACCATATTGACTAATATCATCACGATTGACAGCATTCACACGTCTCCATTGAGTGAGACCGAGACCACCACTGTCTCTTCGACACCCGACATAACCCTCAACATCGCCGAAAGCTCCAACCCGGTACAAGCCGGCGATTCCCTGACCTACACATTGCAATATAGAAACGACGGCAACGCCGACGCCACCCAGGTCGTCGTCACCGCCACACTAGACACCAACGTCTCCTTCGACAGGGCTTGGCCAACACCGACCGTCGGCGCGGACAACGTCTGGTACTGGGAAGTCGGCGAAATAGCGGGCGAGGGGGGTGAGGGTGAGATTGTCGTCCGCACGACCGTAACCACGCCGCTCCCGAATGGCAAGCAACTCAACTTGGCGGCCCAATTAGAGTACGCAGAAAGAGAACCTCCGGTGGAGCCAATCCAGGATACAGTCCAAACAACAGTCGCCAGCGCCCCGATCCTACCTATCCGCAAGAGCGCCAACGCGCCTATCGTAGACGCCGGTGGCTTTTTGACCTATACGATCGTCTACTCGAACACTGGCAACGAAATCGCTCACAACGTCGTCATCACCGACGTCCTCGACCCCAACACCATCTATGACAGTGCCTCACCCTCTCCCACCGTTCGGATCAGCGATACCCTTGTCTATTGGAACATTGGCAACCTGACAACCACCGTATCGGGGCAAATCACCCTGCGCGTGCGAGTGAACTCTCCCCTTCCCAACAACTCGATCCTCGCCAACACCACTTGGATCGATTCTGATCAGACCAATCCGTCCTCGACGGTCGAGAACACCACCATTCGCTCTGAGCCTATCCTCCATATCACCAAGTCTGGCACACCCAATCCGGTGAATGCCGGTGACATTCTCACCTACACCTTTGTCTATTCGAACACCGGCAACGAGATCGCTCACACCGTGGTCATCACCGATATTCTCGACGCCAATGTTTCCTATCACAGTGCTTTTCCCACGCCCAGCGGTGGGACCGTGCAGAACGCTCCCTATTGGAACGTTGGTGACGTGCCCCTCAGCACTCCAGGCCAGATCACCTTGCGCGTGTTGGTAGACTCTCCGCTGCCAAACAACACCATCTTGACCAACACGGTCTTTATTGGCAGCGATCAGACCGTTCCGCAGTCTGCCCAAGCGAGCACTCTGGTCAAATCCGCTCCCATCCTGCACCTGGAAAAATTCGGCAGTCCTGATCCTGTACCAGCAGGCGATACTCTAATCTACACGCTCATTTACTCCAACGTCGGCAACGAGATCGCTCACGGCGTCGTCCTCACCGATATTCTCGACGATTACACCATCTACGACAGCGCCTCGCTCACACCCACTAGCGGAACCGTGCAGAACACGCCTTACTGGGTCATTGGCAACGTGCGCCCCAATGACCCCAGACAAATCGACCTGTACGTCACTGTCACACTGCCCCTGACCAATGGTACGATCATCACCAACACCGCCTTCCTGGACAGTGACCAGACCACCCCCATTTCGACAACCAAAACCACAATCATTACAAGCAATCCCATCCTATCTCTCACCAAGGACGACAGCGTTTCTGTTGTTGGGGCTGGCGACACGCTCACATACACCATCACCTATACCAACACCGGCAATGAAAACGAATACGGCATCGTCATCACCGATACGCTGCCTGACCACATCGAGTACGTGAGCTGCGATCCGGTTGCAAACTGCCAGTTCGTACAGTCTAATGAACAGGTAATATTCAATATTCCTACCCTCGTTGCTCAAACCTACGAGCAGACACGCATCATCGTGAGGGTAGATGATCCGCTCCCGGCTAGAACCGTCATAATCACCAACCACGTCACGATGACGGCCCCGTCTCTTTCTGTGCCCATTCACATAGAGGACGTGAACAGCATCAGTACGCGGCCCGACCTCACTGTGAACGTAGAAAACACACCCAATATATTCTCTCCCGGTGAATTGATGAGCTACAATGTAATCTATGGCAACATTGGGCATATGGACGCGGAAAATGTAGTCATCACAACGACGCTGCCGACCAACACCATCTATATCAGTTCCCCTGGTTGGAGTTCATCCGATGGTCGTACCTATGTGTACACAATTAACGGACAACTATCTGCCAACGATACAGACAACACAACCTCATTCAGGGTCCAATATATGACGACCGAGCCACAAGAGGTCAGTCCAAAAGAATTCCACACCATTTTTACCATCAGCGAGGCGGACAACATCGGTGAGGACGCCAACCTTGAAAACAATACAGACGATGCCGACATTGGTGTGCCTGACTTGATCGTAGCAGATTTTAGCAGCACCCCCTATCCACTAAAACCAAACGTGCCAATCACCTTTACCATCGTGCTAAAAAATCAAGGCACAGGGATAGCTTGGAATCCTAGCGGCCAAACAGGTTTCTACGTGGACGTCTTTATCGCTTCTGTTAACTCTTATCCTTGGGATCGCTATAGCGAGATAGACGTCTATGATATTTCTGCTTCTATCGCCCCTCACACAATGCACACCATCACCCTGACGCATCTTGGGTTCAGCAAAGAGGAATTGGCGAATATTCCAGGGTTTTACGCCAAAGTCGACAATCACGAAGACCATCTATATGGACTAGTGCCAGAAAGCAACGAGATGAACAACGTTGGAATTCTTCCCAAACAACCTTATTCCATCAGCCTGCCAGTGGTTCTGCGTTAGTTCGTCGTGGTCATCCAACGACCTTTTTCAAAATGGTAAACCGTGAGAAAATGTCGTATAATTCCTTGTGACAATCTTTAGCATCTCTACTAAAAGACAAGGGACGGTCCAATGCTCGTAAACGACTTTTTACAAGATAGCGCGGAACAATTCCCCAACAAGGTGGCCCTGGTCTGCGATGGTCGCCGCCTGACCTATACCGAAATTGAGGAACAAGCCAACCGGATAGCGAACAGCTTGCTGGCTCTGGGCATAGAACGGGGGGATCGCGTGGCCATCTGGATGCCCAATTCGGTGGAAACGGTGATCGCCATTTTCGGCATCCTCAAGGCCGGTGCTACCTTTACCGTCGTCAACGCCACCACCAAGGCCAATAAGCTGGCCTACGTGTTGAACAACTGCGCTGCCCGTGGACTGTTTGCGCCAGACCGGCGCAGCGCACAGGTGGCCCAACTTTTTGAGGACGTTCCATCCCTGCATCTGGCCGTCATGTGCGGCAAGCGAGCCACAGAGGCTGCCGATGCCCATCTCAGCGCAACGGCCTTTCCTCAACTACTACAGGCCCATCCCCCCACCCGCCCACCCTGCGCCACCATCGACATTGACCTGGCCTGCCTGATCTATACTTCCGGCAGCACCGGCGAACCCAAAGGCGTCATGTCAACCCACGCCAACGTCGTCTTTGCTGCATCTTCCATCATCGAGTATCTGGAGAACGTTCCCGAGGACATTGTGATCAACGTCCTCCCTCTCGCCTTTGACTATGGCCTCTACCAACTGATGATGGTCTTTAAATTCGGCGGTACCCTGGTGCTGGAACGATCCTTTACCTTTCCGGCAGCGGTGCTCAAGCGCATCGCTGAGGAGCAGGTGACCGGATTCCCCGGTGTGCCGACGGTCTTTGCCCTGATGCTCCAGATGAACTTGGGCAAATTCGACCTCTCATCCATCCGCTACCTGACCAACACCGCCGCCGCCCTGCCCGTGGAACACATCCGCCGGTTGCGGGACACCTTTTCCTGGGCCCGCCTCTACTCAATGTACGGGCTTACCGAGTGCAAGCGGACCCTCTACCTGCCGCCAGAGGAACTGAATCACCGGCCCGGTTCGGTGGGGATCGCTATTCCCGGCACCGAGGTCTGGGTCCAGGGTGAGGACGGCCAACGGATGGGGCCGGGAGAGGTGGGCGAGCTGGTCGTGCGTGGCTCCCACGTGATGCAAGGTTATTGGAACAATCCCGAGGCCACTGCCCGGTGGTACCGGCCAGGACGCTACCCAGCAGAGCGGATATTGTACACAGGCGACCTGTTCAAAACAGACGAGGAAGGATTCCTCTACTTTGTCGCCCGCAAGGACGACGTCATCAAAAGCCGCGGCGAAAAGGTCGCGCCCAAAGAGGTGGAGAGCGTGCTCTACCAGTTGCCGGGAGTGGTGGAGGCCGCCGTCATCGGCGTTCCCGACAAAATATTGGGCGAGGCGATCAAAGCGTTCATTGTTTGCAGCGACGACCAACCCCTCACCGAAAAAGACATTCGCCGCCACTGCACCCAGAACCTGGAGGACTATATGGTTCCCAAACACATCGAATTCCGCGAGTCTCTGCCCAAGACCTCGTCCGGAAAGATCCAGGCGTCAGCCCTCAAGACTTTGGAAGTCTCAGAGACTTCCAAAGTCTAAGATTGCCATGTGTGGCATCGTCGGCACACTGGACTGGAGCGGCAAACACCCGCCCGACGTCGGCCTCTTGCGACGGATGCTGGGCATCATCCGTCACCGTGGCCCAGACGAATTTGGCCTCTACATAGATCGCCGGGTGGGCATCGGCTGCGCTCGCCTCAGCATCGTCGACCTGAGCACAGGCCAACAACCTATCCCAAACGAAGACCAATCCCTCTGGATCGTCTTTAACGGCGAAATCTACAACTATCCGGAATTGCGCACCGAATTAGAGCAAGCTGGTCACCACTTTACCACCCGCTCCGACACCGAGGTCATCCTCCATCTCTACGAGGACTGGGGACCCGAGTGCCTCCAACGGCTGAACGGACAATTCGCCATCGCAATCTGGGACACCCGCAAGGGAGAATTATTCCTGGCCCGCGACCGGTTGGGCATCCGGCCATTATTCTACACCCTGCTTCCCCAATCAAATATAACGGGAAGCGCAGCGGCTGATTCTCAAGGGCTGGTCTTTGGCTCAGAGATCAAGACATTATTATTGGACCCCCGCGTACAAGCCCAACTCGACCCCCACGCTCTGGCTCAGGCATTTACCTTTTGGGCGCCCTTGGCCCCGCGCACCGTTTTCCAAAACATCCTGGAACTCCCTCCGGGGCACTTTATGCGGATTCAGGCCGACGCGCACCAACCCACCCCAACGCGCTACTGGGGCCTGACTTTTCCCCCGGCGGGAACTGAGAGACAAATTTCGGTGGAACAAGCAGCGGGCGAGTTCCGCGACCTGCTCTCCGACGCCACGCGGCTGCGGCTGCGGGCCGACGTTCAGGTAGCCAGCTATCTCAGCGGTGGGATAGACTCTACCTTTATCGCCGCCCTGATCCGGCAGCACACGCCCGAATCTCTTTGTACATTCTCCATTGCCTTTGAGGAGCCGTCCTTTGACGAGCGCTCCTACCAACAAGTCGCCACCGACTTTTTGGCCACCGACCATCGCCGCACCGAATGCACCAACGCCGATGTCGGCCAAATCTTTCCCGACGTGGTCTGGCATACCGAGGCCCCCCTCCTGCGTGCGTCTCCCGCCCCGATGTACCTGCTTTCCCGGCTGGTCCGCGAAAACAACATCAAAGTCGTTCTGACGGGCGAGGGAGCGGACGAGTTCCTGGGCGGCTATAACATTTATCAAGAGGATAAAGTGCGTCGTTTCTGGGCCCGTGAGCCGGATTCGGCCTGGCGGCCGCTGCTCCTGCGGCGACTGTACCCGTACGTGGCCGATCTCTCCCGCGGCGGCGACGCATACCTGGCAGCCTTTTTCCGCCCCGGTCTGACAGAGACAGACCAACTGGGTTACTCGCACCAGACCCGCTGGCGAAACACTGCCCGTCTGCAACGATTCTTTTCTGCCGGGCTTAAAGAAACCCTCAAAGGATATGATCCGGTTGGGGATTTCCTGGACAAACTAGACAGCGCGCTGCCGGGCTGGAGTTCGCTGGCGCAAGCTCAAAGCATCGAGGTCGCCACGTTCATGTCTCCCTATTTGCTTTCGTCTCAAGGAGACCGGATGATGGCCGCCAACTCGGTGGAAGGGCGCTTTCCCTTTTTGGATCACCGGGTGGTCGAATTTAGCAACACCCTGCCGCCCCGTCTCAAGATTCGGGGTTTGCGGGAAAAGCACATTCTCAAGAAAAGCGCCCAGGGAATCCTCCCGCCCCAAGTCTGGCAGCGGCGCAAGCAGCCGTATCGCGCGCCCATTCATCCGGCCTTTTTCGGCCAGCCCCTGGATCACGTAGAGGCAATGTTGTCGCCAGACGCCATCGAGGCCAACGGCATCTTTAACCCCAAGGCCGTGGCTCGACTGGTGCGCAAATGCCAGGCGGGCGGGCGCGTCAGCGAAGGGGATGACATGGCCCTGGTGGGGGTTCTTTCCACCCAACTCCTTTATCATCTATTTGTGGAAAATTTTTCGACGCGATCTGTGTGGGAAGCGGACCCCGTTCGTATTTGTTGGGGGGAGACCATGGATCGGCAGGATTGACGGAGCCGTACACAATGAACATACTCTTTGTCACCCCCTACGTTCCCTCCCAAATTCGCACGCGACCCTATAACTTGATCCGGGCGTTGATCGACCTGGGCCACCAGATTACACTGGTGACCGCATCTGGAACGTCAGCTGAAGAACAGAAACAAGCCGCCGAGTTGAGGGAGTGGGGTATGCAAGTGGACGTATTTTCCGTGCCCACCCCGCGCTCCCTGGTCAACTGCTTGCTGGCGCTGCCCACCCGCGAGCCGCTGCAAGCTGTCTATTCCTACCATCGAGGGATGGAGCAGCGGCTGGGCGAGCTGCTGGAAACAGGCGCTTTTGACGTCGTACACATCGAGCACTTGCGGGCGTCCCGGCTGGTGCGTGGGATCAAAAATATGCCAATGGTATATGATTCGGTGGATTCCATCTCTTTGCTATTCGAGCAGGCCACCCAAAGCGGCGCTCAACTCCGCTCGCGCTTGATGACGGCCGTCGACCTGGCCCGCACCCGCCGCTACGAGGCCCAACTTTTGACGCGCTACGATCAGGTAGCCGTCACATCTCAGCGGGACAAGGATGCATTGGAAAGACTCACGCGCAGCTACCTGCCACTGGAGGCACAACCGGCCCCCGTCACAGTGGTCACCAACGGCGTGGACCTAGAATACTTTTGTCCCCCTGAAACTCGAAACTTGAAACCCGAAACCCAAAACCCAACCACCGTCTTTACCGGCAAGATGAGCTATCACGCCAACATTGCCGCCGTGCTCCACTTTGCCCAAAATATACTGCCCCACATCTGGGCCAGCGACCCCAGCGTCCGGTTCCAGATCGTGGGCAAGGACCCTCCAGAAACGGTGCGCCAACTGGCCGCCGACGAGCGCATCGAGGTCACCGGCACTGTGGACGACCTGCGGCCCTATCTGGCCCAAGCGACGGTAGCCGTTTGCCCCGCGCTCTACGCCGTGGGCATACAAAACAAGGTCCTGGAGGCAATGGCGATGGGCGCGCCGGTCGTCAGCACACCCGCTGGATGTGCGGCTCTGGCCGCAAAAGAAGGCCAAGAAATCCTCACAGCCGAGAGCGAAAAGGACTTTGCGGACGCAGTCCTGCGCATTATCTCGGACCCCGCGCTGGCGAAACAGTTGTCGATGGCCGGTCGGCAACACGTAGAAATCCACCACAGTTGGAACAGCAGCGCGCAGCGGCTGACAGAGATCTACCAACAGGTAATCTCTGAGAAAAACGTGCGCCGCAGTAAAATATAATATACCAACCAACCAACAACCATCCACATTGCCCCCAGTTCCTACAACCATATTTTACGTTTTCCGTATAACATAGTACAATATAGGCGCGATTGGAAAAAATTAGTATGCATTTAGGAGGATAATAGCATGAAAAGTCACGTGGTTGATTACGAAATCTTTGGCGATGATCTTCAGTTTGTAGAGGTCGAACTGGATCCCAACGAAACTGTGATCGCAGAGGCTGGGATGATGATGTACATGGAAGAGGGCATCAGCTTTGAGACCAAAATGGGCGATGGTTCCAAGCCCAAGGCCGGTTTCTTGGACAAGGTAGTCAGTGTAGGCAAACGAGCGCTCACCGGCGAGTCGTTGTTCATGACCCACTTTTCCCATGTTGGGAGTGAGGGAAAGCGACATGTAGCTTTTGGAGCCCCATACCCGGGCAAGATCATGGCCATTGACCTGGATGAGGCCAATGGCGAGTTGATCTGCCAAAAGAACTCGTTTCTCTGCGCTGCACTAGGCACCGAGGTGAGCATCGCATTCAACAAAAAGATCGGGGCTGGCCTCTTTGGTGGCGAGGGATTCATCCTTCAAAAGCTGCGGGGCGATGGCATGGTCTTTATTCACGCGGGTGGCACTATCGTGGAAAAGCGCCTCAACAACCAAAAGCTCTTGGTAGATACCGGCTGCATCGTTGCGTTTGAAAACACGATCAACTATGACATTCAGCGGGCAGGAAATCTCAAATCCATGTTCTTGGGCGGAGAGGGACTTTTCCTGGCCACTTTGCAGGGAACGGGCCGTGTTTGGCTTCAGTCGCTGCCATTCTCCCGCCTGGCCGACCGCATTCTCCAGTTTGCGCCCTCAACGGGCGGAGAGACTATGGGAGAGGGGTCACTCGTCAAGGGAGCAGTCAAGCTGTTGCAACAGTAGGTAAATTTCGGAACGCGATTGAACCTCCGAGGCAGCACAATGTCTCGGAGGTCTTTTTCTACAAGTCTCTTTGCCACGAATTGCACAAATTTAGTGTGAATTCGTGACAGAAAAAATATCTGGTAACAAACACCATGTCTTTGATAACGCTATCTATCTCTTGACTATGAACTGGTCTCGCTGGCGACGGGCGCGGCAGGTTGTCCAAATCCTGACGTTTGCCCTGTATGTTTACTTGTTATTTGCGGCGCTTCAGCGGCGGGCGGCTTTTTCCTTGGCCGACCTTTTCTTTCGGCTCAACCCGTTGGCCGCTCTCAGCGCGATGCTGGCCGACCGGGTTTGGATACCTCGGCTGGCTCTGGCATTGGTCACGTTGCTGCTCACGCTCATCTTGGGGCGGGTTTGGTGCGGCTGGCTGTGCCCACTCGGCACATTACTCGAATGGGTGCATTTTCGTTCGACAGAAACCAAGGATTTTCCCGAAACTCGATTTCTGCGCTGGCGAACGGTCAAAAACTGGTTACTGCTCTTGATCCTCGCCGCTGCCCTATTCGGCAACCTCAGCTTGCTCGTTTTCGATCCGCTGGCCTTGTTCACGCGGACGATGACGACCGTCGTCATCCCGGCCCTCAATTATGCGATCACGGCCGTCGAGCGCGCGGCGTACCCCATTTCCTTTTTGCGCCCCATAGTGAATTGGACAGAAAGGTTGCTGCGCGGGCCAGTCCTGCCGGTCATTCAGCCGGTCTTTGCCCAGAACGCGGTTTTGGCGCTGCTCTTTCTCGGCACCCTCGCCCTCAACGCTCTGGCCGACCGGTTCTGGTGCCGCTACCTTTGCCCCCTCGGCGCGCTGCTGGGGCTGCTCTCAAAGATATCGTTTCTGAGACCGTTCGTGCGCCCGGCCTGCAATCGCTGCGGGCACTGTGTAACCGCTTGTCGTTTGGACGCGATAGATTCCAGCAAGGACTATGAGATCGTTACCCCCGAGTGCACCGTCTGCCTAGACTGTCTGGCCGCTTGCCCCGAAAGTGGCATCGGCTTTCGCCTTGACCGGCGTCCCGACCCCATCCGTGAGCATGACCCGACCCGGCGGCAGGCGTTGGCCGCGCTGGCAGCTGGCACGGCGGGCGTCGTCGTGCTGCGGACCAGCGTCCAGACGAAACAACCCCATACCCAGTTGATTCGCCCCCCCGGCGTGGATGACGAGGTCGAGTTCATGGCCCGCTGCCTGCGCTGCAGCCAATGTATGAAAGTTTGTCCGACCTCGGGCCTGCAACCAGCTTTTCTCGAAGCTGGATTGGAAGGGTTGTGGACACCGCGACTCGCGTCCCGCCTGGGTTACTGCGACTATGGCTGCAACGCCTGTGGCCAAATCTGCCCGTCCGGCGCGATCCCCCCCCTCGACCTGACCCAGAAGCGAGAGGTCATTATCGGCGTGGCCGTCATCGACCGCAACCGCTGCCTGCCTTGGGCCCAGGGGATACCGTGCATCGTCTGCGAGGAGATGTGCCCGACGCCGGAGAAAGCGATCCGGTTAGAGCAAGTGACCGTGGACAATGACCAGGGCGAGCCGATCATTGTCCAACAGCCCTACGTGCTGCAAGACATGTGCATTGGCTGCGGCATCTGCGAGTACCAGTGCCCGGTAGAGGGCGAGTCGGCGATTGTGGTTTATCGCGCGTAAATCCAAGTCCCCCTATTCCGGCTCTCATTTCCGACAATCAACTTGCTGGTTCTGGCTGCTGCTCGCTGCTCGTCGCCGGAATGGCCCGGTAGCCGGGCAAGAAACGGCTCCCGATAGCCGTGAGCAACACCCACCCCCCGGCCAACCCGTAGACCAGTTGTACCGACGTGCGATCGGCCAGCCAGCCGCCTGCATAGACGGTGATCGCTGGCGGGATGGTGATCACGCCCAAGAATAGGCTGTACGCCCGCCCACGCTTGTCCTCCTCAACATTCTCTTGCAGCAAGGTCGGCCATATCGAGTCCGCGAAACCGATACCCAGTCCGTTGACAAACTTGGCGGCCAGAGCCAGGGGCAGACTATGCACAAAAGCCAATCCCACAGCGTCCATCCCCCACATACCGAGCCCAGCCAGGAGCAGCTGTTTCTTGGCAAAGCGCCGGCCCAGGTAGCGCACCACCAACGATCCGACGAACATTCCGGCCGCCGAAGTCGAAGTCATATAACCATAAGCCGTGGAGGTAGAAAGCGCCTCATTGGACAATACTTGCTCGGCAAAGACCACGTCCAGGCTAAACCTTAGACCCAACCCCGTGAGAAGCACGAGGTAGATGATGGTCAGAGTAGAGACTACCACGTTCACACGGGCGTAGCGCACCCCCTCGACAAACTCTTCATAGACCGCTCGCAGTGATGCCTCCCCACGCAAGAGCGACGGGGGCGGCAGACGTACCAGGAGCGCACACAATGCGGCCAGAAAGAAAAGTACCCCACTGAAGATAAATACAGTCTGAAGAGAGATCTGATCAACGATAAACCCGCCTAGCAGTGGGCCAAGGATCATCGCCAACGTAGCCAGGCTCATGTTCAGTGCGTTCGCGTCAAGCAACTGCTCCTTCTTTACAACGTCCGGCAAAACGGCGGACCAGACCGGAAAGCTAAGATTGGTCACCACAGATAGCCCAAAATTGACGCCGTAGATTGTCAGTGGAGAATTAACCCATAGAAAACAAAGGGCCGACACAGCGCGCAAGACGCCAAGACCGACTAGCAGTTTTTTGTGGTCGAGGCGGTCGGTCATCACCCCGCCCACCGGCGTGGCGACGACCATTGAGAAAATATTGGTAAAGACCAGCAGGCCGACCCCGCCAGCCGAGCCGGTTTGGTCATAGATCAGTTTCATCAGGGCAATGTTAATGATCGCACGCCCCAAGGAATTCAATCCCCCACTGATCCACAGAGGGACGAAATTGGGGTTGGTGAGCACCGACAGCGCGGCGCGCCATCGTTCTCTCCTAGAAATCGCTGCGACGCTCATCATGCCTTCCTTTGCCACGAATTGCACGAATTTTCACGAATGAAGGCCAGAAAAAATTCGTGTGAATTCGGTGCAACCTACAGTTGCCTTAATTCGTGGCAAGATAAAAATGTCAGTAGAAAGTACGGGTAGAGGCCTTATCCCCGAAATAGACCCAGGGAATCCAACAAGCCGGTGGTGGCTCGTCTCTCTTGGTGCTCTCCCACCCGGAGCAGGCTCTCATAGCGCCGCGCGTTCTCGATCGCCAGGGCCGTATGGTCCGCTACGGCCTGGAGTAACTGTAAATCCGCTTGGTTGAATGACGCATCGTTGTGCTTGTTCACTGCCTCCAGCACGCCAATGACCTTATCGTCCATCTTGACCGGGGCGCCGACCAGAGTGTGCGTGACCAGACCCGTGCGCGCGTCCGCCCCGCGATAGTGGCGCGCGTCGGCCTGCACCTCGTTGACGATGACGGCCTGCTCGTTCTGGATGATCCAACCCGCGATACTGCCCTCCAGCGGCACGTCCACCTCCATCAACTCGCGTTCCCCCGGCCCCACGACGGTCACAAAGGCCAACCGCCGCCGTCGCTGGTCCCACAACAGAATGGCGCTGGACTCGGTGTCCAAAATCTCGTTGACGCCCTCCATCACGGTCAGCAAGACATCACGCAAGCGCGCCTTGCCTGCGGGCATCTCGGCGCCTGCATCGACACCAGGCACACCGACGCCGGTGATCAAGCTGCTGATCCGGTAGAGGAACGACAGACGCCGGTATTCGGTGACCAAGGTGGCGTGCTGGCGCACATTTTCCAGGGCCAGCGCCGCGTGCTCGGCCAAGGCCAGCAGATAGCGTTCGTCGTCTTGTGCAAATGCCCCCTGAAGTTTGTTGAGCACCTGCACCACCCCGATGATCCGGCCCTGAGGATTGCACAGCGGCACGGCGAGCACCTCTTGGGTGCGGTAGCCGGTTTCTTCGTCGATCCGAGGGCTAAAGCGTGGATCGGCGTAGGCATCGGCCACACTGACCGTCTCGCCGGTGCGGGCCACGTGCCCAGACAGTCCTTCGTTCAACGGCAAGCGGATCTCGCGCAGCGCGGCGTCATCACCACTGCCAGTCATGACGATGGAATAGAGCTGGCTACCTGGTTCGTCTAACAGGTAGAGGGTAGCGCGGTCGGCGCCCGCTCCCCTGGCGGCCAAGGCCATCAGTCGCCGCAGCACCTCGTGACGGTCGAGAGTGGCGTTAAGCAGCTTGCATGCGTCGATCAGTGCGACCAAACGTGTCATCCCTAGTCCGCCCGATCCGGATAGCTGATTGTCGTTTTTCACACTCATGTCATCCTCCGTTTGCTGGCTTTGTAACAACCAGGTACAAGCCCTGGTTAGGTGGTTCTACTGCTGTTTCCTGTTTCTAAAAGTTCCTTCCTCTGTGCATTCATCCCTTTGATTTTCCCAAAGAGGTGTCTTCCCGCCAAACGCCAGAAAGTATAAACCAGTGCGATAACAAGAAGAATCTGCGGGGCCGTGTAGATGCAGAACCAGATGATAGCATCTGCTAAAAGCTGCAGAGCGGTCAACAGCGCTTCAAAGGCTGCGCGGACTGTGCCCTGCGGTCTCCAACCAGTCACCTGGATAGGACGCGCCAATTCGTCGGGAACGAGTTCTATCGTGATCGTCGCCAGTGCTGCCGACTGCTCCAGGTACTGCATCTGACCAGTGAGGGAATCTATTTGCTCGCGGAAACTGACCAGTTCTTCGTACACGTCGAGAATGTCCGAGATATCTCCACTCTCTTGACGCGTCTCGTATAGCTCCAAGAGTTCTCGCTCGGCTGCCTCCAAGACTCGGAGGCGAGCACCGACATCCACGTACTCTTCGGTCACATCCTGCCCACTTTTTGTCTCGTTTCTCACTTCCAAAGCCAGTGTTCGCAGTCGATCTCGGATATCATCCAGTTGTTCGGATGGCACCCGGATAGTGATTTTTGCACGGTTACTATCTCCATACCATTGGGTGTTGGACGAGACGACGTATCCACTTGCTTCAGACGTCAGATTCTCGATTTGTGCCAACGCTCGTTCAACGTTGGACACAACGAGAGATGTTTGAATCGTATAGATGACGAGGCGTGAGTCTTCGACGGACTCGGTTTCTATATTATCCGGCAAGAGTTCCCGTGGCGACTCAAAGGAGCTTGTATAGCTTTGTTGGACAAAGCCCAAGCTACGAGCCAAGCTAGTCGTGGGACGTTCCAAGTGATAGGAGGCTTCCAAATTTGCAACTATTCCTGGCGGGAGTACGCGCTCGCCTCTACTTTCAAGGCCCCGCACAGGAGCAGATCGGAGAAGCACAATTGTGAAAATAAATCCGGCAATCAACAACATGTACAAACTGATCATCCAGGGATTTCGTTTCGACATTTTGCCTTCCTTGAATCTATATCAAATTACCATTCGATGGGGCCGCATAACTTGATTATATCCGAATGACAAACCTAACACAAATGCAGATCATTTACCGATTTGCCCGTTCTATGCCAATGTTGAGCAGCACACAAAAACCACGTCAAGCAACCACAGGTTACCCGCATCACACAAGGATGTCACTTGTGCCTGTTAAACTCTCGTGGCTGCAGAGAGTCTTTCCCGCCCTCGTTACTCCTTTTGTCAAAAAGACAGAGGAGGTTGACGAACAAATCTACCGTCGGCTCATCCGTTCTTGCCTGCCGCACGTGGACGGATTGGTCACCAGTGGCATGACGGGTGAGTTCGTCTATCTCACCCAAGAGGAGCAGCGGCGGCTGGTCGAGATCGATGTGGAGGAGAAATTGATCAACGAAAAGGCAGCAGTGCGCCCCAAGTTTTGACAATAAGTTCAAGATTGTATATACTCTTGGATGTACTTTCGGCTGTTTTGTGATAAAGCAAATTAACACTTATGAACAAGGAGGAGAAAAAATGTCTACACAAAGAGTAGTGTATCGTCCACCCAGTTCCACGAGTAGTCGCTCCCTGAACAGCGTCCAGCGGGTCTTGCGTACCATGATCTGGTTAGGCCTGTTCATCGTACTAGGCATCATCACGCTCGTCGTGGCGGGTATTGCGGGTATGGCAGCGAGCTTTCTAAGCTATGTAGTGATCATGGTGGGAGGGCTGATCAGCCTCGTCATCCCTGGAACGATCAGCAGTTGTCTCTACGTCATCCCCGAATTTGAGCGCGCCGTCGTGCTCAAGATGGGCAAGTTTATCGGCGTCAAGGGACCGGGAAATTTCTGGGTTATCCCCTACCCGCCCTTTTACCAGTCGGTGGCGGCCAAACTCGATCTGCGCGTGCAGACCCGCGTCATCACCGCCGCCGAGACTCTCACCGCCGACAATGTCCCCGTGGGATGCGAGGCCGTCATCTTTTGGCGTGTGGAAGACCCGCAACGGGCGGCGCTTGAGGTGGCCAACTATACCGAAGCCGTCTTCCAGGCCGCCAACAGCGCACTCAAGGACACTGTCGGCACGATGGAACTGACTGATCTTCTGGGCGAGCGCGAAAAGGTCTCCGACAAACTTGAGACCATCATCGACACCGCCGCCGCGTCCTTTGGCGTGGACGTCTCCTCGGTCGAGATCACCGATATCCACGTGCCCGCCGACCTGATCCAGGAATTGAGCGTGTTGGCCCAGTCGCGCCGGGCGGCGCAGGCCAAGATCGCCGAGGCCGATGCGGAAAAGGCAATCGCGCTCCAACTGCAAGAGGCTTCTGAGGCGATGGGACCCCAAGCGATGGAGATGTACCGTCTCAACGTGTTGGAGCGCATCGGACGCGAGGAAGGCAGCCAGATCGTGATCTATGGCTTGGGCGGCAGCGATTCCGCGATGGGGAACACCATCGCCGCCACCGCCGCCGGCGCGCAGGTGAGCAAGCCTGTTCCCAAAACAAGGGCAAAGCCTGCCGCTACAAAAAAGCTCAACGAGTAAACGATAGTAAATCGACAAAGCAAAGGCCGCTCCTCACTAAAAAGGAGCGGCCTTTTATCTTGGGTCATTGTTCATTGACCCATTTGTTCATTCTTATCTACGTTCCTTCTTCCCACGACGCCAGGTACTTTTCTTGCTCGGGCGTCAACACGTCGATCTCTACCCCCATCGCTTCCAACTTGATGCGGGCGATTCTCTGGTCGATCTCTTCCGGCACTGAGTAAACGGTTTTCTCCAACTTGTCCGCATTGCGCAGCATGTACTCGGCGCAAAGGGCCTGGTTGGCAAAGGACATGTCCATCACGGCGCTGGGGTGACCTTCGGCGGCGGCCAGGTTGACCAGGCGGCCATCGGCCAGCAAAAAGATGCGTCGCCCATCGGGCAGGACGTACTCGTCCACAAAAGGACGGACGCGGCGCGGCGGCTCTTTGGCCATCTCGGCCAGGGACGGGATATTGATCTCTACATTAAAGTGGCCCGAGTTGGCGACGATGGCCCCGTCCTTCATCGCCTCAAAGTGATGCTGGTCAATCACGTGAATGTCGCCGGTGGAGGTGATGAAAAAGTCGCCGATTGGCGCGGCCTCTTGCATCGGCATCACACGGAAGCCGTCCATCACTGCTTCCAGCGCCTTGAGCGGGTCGACCTCGGTGACGATGACGTTGCCGCCCATTCCCTTGGCCCGCATCGAGATTCCCCGGCTGCACCAGCCATAGCCCGCGACGACGACGGTCTTGCCAGCGATGAGGACGTTGGTGGCGCGAATGACGCCGTCCAGTGTGGACTGGCCCGTGCCGTAACGGTTGTCAAAGAGGTGCTTGGTCATCGCGTCGTTGACGGCGACGATGGGATAGCGCAGCACGCCGTCCTTGGCCATCGCCCGCAGGCGGATGACGCCGGTGGTCGTCTCTTCGGTACCGCCAATGATATTGTCCATTAGCTCGGTGCGCTTTGTGTGCAACACGCTCACCAGGTCTGCGCCGTCATCCATCGTCAGTTGGGGCTTGGTGTCGAGAGCCGCGTGGAGGTGCTTGTAGTACGTGTCGTTGTCCTCTCCCTTGATGGCAAAGATAGACATCTCGTCGTAAGAGACCAACGCCGCCGCCACATCGTCCTGGGTGGAGAGCGGGTTGGAAGCGGTCAGCACCACCTCGGCTCCGCCCGCCTGGAGCGTGCGGGCCAGGTTGGCTGTCTCGGTGGTAACGTGCAGGCAAGCGGCCAGACGCACACCCGCCAGCGGTTTTTCCTTGGCAAAGCGCTCACGAATGAGTCGCAGGACCGGCATCTCGCGCTCTGCCCACTCAATGCGCAGGCGTCCGGACGGGGCCAGGTCTAGGTCTTTGATATCGTAATCTGTTGACATTATTTACTCCTTGTGTAAATTTGATTGGTTAGTCTACTAGTTGATTCAGGGCTCCAGCGTCGTCAAAGTGCTCGCGAAAACGGGCAACGAACTCGGCTGGAGTATAGTGATGGCTTTGGGGGCCAGGTTGCTCCAGGGTGTAGGTGGCGGCCAACGCCCCCATTTTTCCTGCCAGGTCCCAGGAAAGGTTCAGGGCCAGTCCCTTGATGAATCCGGCTCGGAAAGCGTCTCCCACGCCGGTAGGATCGTCTAGCCGCTCGGGCGGCACGATGGGCACGTCGTAGATGTCTCCGCCTGCCCAGATGCGCGTCCCCTCGGCGCCTAATGTCACCACGCAGGCACGAGTTGGGGCAGACCGAATGGCCTCGGCGCTCAGTCCAGTTTTCTCCTCCAGCATTCCAAACTCGTATTCGTTGACTACCAGCAGGTCGCACCCCTCCAGCCCGGCCCGCAGGTCCTCGCCGGGTAAGCGGACGATTTGCTGGCTGGGGTCGTACAGGTAAGGGATGCCCAATTCCCGGCACTCGGCCGGATACTTGTTCATCGCCTCGGGGTCGTTGGGGGAGATGGTGACCAAGTCCACCTGCCCAGCGTCCAGATCGCGAATCGAGAGGTCCCGCGCCCGGGCCATCGCGCCGGTGTAGAAACTGGCGATCTGATTGCCGTCCTGGTCAGTATTGACGAAAAAGGACGCGGTGAACAGGTCAAGTTCGTCGCGAGTGAGGGAGGTGTCCACCCCCTGATCTTCCAGCCAAGCACGATATTCGCCAAAATCCTGCCCCGCTGTGCCCATCACACGTGGACGTTCGCCCAAGAGTGCCAGACTGTAGGCAATATTGGGCGCACACCCACCCCGCTGACGCCGCATCTCATCCACCAGGAAACTGAGAGAGATGTTGGCCAACTGATCGGGCAAGATGTGCTCGACGAAACGACCGGGAAAGGTCATCAAATAATCATAGGCGATAGAACCGGTCACGACAACGTTCATCGTTTTATCCTCCAAAGCGTATCTTGAGTATGATCCACAACCAACGAAAGCCGGTGTGGAAGGCGTGCCAGCCCGCGAGCTTTTTTCCCTGCTCTACCGTGCGCGGATGGTAGGCGACGGCGATCTCTTGAATGCCATGACCGAGCTTGAGCAATTTGCAGGGCAATTCATAGTCCAGGTCAAAATCAGCGTCGTTCAGGTTCAGCGAGCGCGTCACGTCCAAGCGGACCAATTTCAGACCGACGGCGATATCGGTCAGTTGGCCGCCAAAGACCACGTTGGCGATGACAGTCAGAAAACGAACGCCCCAATAGTTTTTGGCATATTGGTAAATCTTGCGCCCGCCCATCGTACGCGAGCCAAACACGGCGACGGTTTCACCGGGAACGACCTCGGCGGCCATGCGTGGGATATCTCCCACCTCGTATTCCAGGTCCGCGTCAAAGATAACGAAATAGTCGCCGCTGGACTCGGCGATACCGGTCAGCACCGAGGCACTCTTGCCCATATTGCGGGGGTGAAAAATGACGCGCACATCGGGCAGGTCTACCGATTCAAGCATCTCTCGGGTGCCATCGGTAGAAAAGTTGTCCACGACGATGATTTCTTTTTCCCAACCGGCACCCAAGTCCACGGTACGGGCCTGGTCAACGGCCTGGAGGATCGTCGGGCGTTCGTTATAAGCACAGATAATGATTGATAATTTCATAGCGAATTGGCAAATTTACGGATTTGCGACAAAGTCGGCAAAGGCTTTTAGCATATAGTTGATGCGAGCATCATCGAGACCCGGATACACGCCGATGAAAAAGGTGGAACGCAGCACGGTATCAGAATTTGTTAGATCGCCGACGGTGCGATGAACGATGTGACGATAGCCGGGGTGTCGAACGATGTTGCCCGCAAAAAGCAGTCGCGTTTCGATGTTTCGTTCTTCCAAAAAGGCGATCAAATCGCGGCGGGAGAACGGAGCACCTGGACGAACAGTGATGGGAAAAGCAAACCAGGCGGGATCAGCCCGGTCGCTCCAAGTCGGCAGGATCAGAAATTCTTCATAGGGCTTGAGCCCCTCGTAGATGCGGCCAAAGTTGCGCTTGCGAGCTGCGATAAAATCGGGTAATTTGTCTAACTGGGCCAACCCAATGGCTGCTTGTATATCGGTCATCTTTAGATTGTAGCCGATCTCGGCGTACAGGTAGCGGTGATCGTACGGTTCGTCTATGCCGGGAATCTTCCATTCGAACCGCCGCCCACACGCGCCGGTGGAGGGGCTATCGTAGCGACACTGACAATCGCGCCCCCAATCCCGTATGCTTTGGGCGATGCGGGCCAGGTTCGAGTCGTCGGTGACCACTGCCCCACCCTCGCCGGTGGTGATGTGATGGGCGGGGTAAAAACTCAATGTGCCCAGATCCCCAAAGGTGCCGACCATCTGGCCATCGTAGACGGTGCCCAGCGCATCGCAAGTGTCCTCGATAACGTAGAGATTATGAGCACGGGCAAACTCTATCACAGGGTTCATTTCCACGGGATTTGCCAGCGTGTGCGCGACAAAAATCGCGCGGGTCCGCTCTGAAAGCGCTGGCTCTAGCTGCGTCGGGTCCAGATTGTAGGTGCCCAGTTCGCAATCCACGAACACTGGCACGAGTTGATTCTGGATAATCGGAGCAACAGTAGTCGGAAAGCCCATCGCTGACGTAATCACCTCATCGCCAGGCTCCAGTGGACGCTCCAGACGGCGAGAGCAAAGGGTAGTCATAGCAACCAGGTTGGCTGAGGACCCAGAGTTGACTGTCATGGCATGGCGCAGGTTTAAAAAGCGCGCCACATTTTTCTCAAAATCCCAGGACTTTGGGCCAGCGGTGAGCCAAAAATCCAACACTGCCTCCGTGGCCGAGATCAATTCCCGCTCATCGTACACGCGGCTGGCATAGTGAACACGCGTCTGGCCGGGCACAAAGGGACGAGAAGCATGAGCCGCACGATAATACTCGCCCACCAGATCAAGAATTTGTTCCCGGAGAGCGTTGGTTTTGGAATCAACCATAAAAATCTCCCACAAACCTCATTTACCATCTACCTTTATCGTTTCAATCGTGCAGCGTAACCCTTCCTCTAACCCCACCTGCGCCCTCCACCCCGTCAACCGAGCCGTGTGATCCGCATCAGCGACCAGGTGCATCACCTCGCCCGAGCGATAGGGCAAAGCGCCCGCCATGATACGTCCCCGAGCACTCGTCATTGTCCAAATGCGCTCAATCACCTCACGCATTAGATGAACGTGTCCCGTTCCCAAATCGAGACTGTGCCCCTCAATACCCAATGATGTGGCGGCAGCCAGCATACCCTCCACTATATCGTCCACATAGATGAAATCACGCTGCTGTTCACCCAACGTCATTGAAAAATCGTTTCCCGCCAAGGCCGCACGGACGGCAGCCGAAATCAAGGTATGGCTTGCTTGTCCTGGCCCATAAACCTGGAAAGGTCGCACAGTGACGGTAGGCAAGCCATGCTCCCGCCAGTACGCCCGCCCAAAAGCCCAGGCAGCGACCTTGGAGGCAGCGTAGGTGTTAAAAGGATCAAAGCAGCCAACGCCCTCTCTGGCTTTCCGTGCCCCGTATTCATAACAGGTACCCACTAGCACCACTCGCCGAGTATGATCGTCTTTCGATGCTTGTTGTTTTAACGCATCCAGCAAGTGCAACGCGCCACCAGCGTTCACCGCCAGCGCCAGAACTGGATCCACACCAGGGTTGGTCGCGCCGACAGCGGCCAGGTGAATGATAATCTGTGGTACGGCTTGGACCACGGCGGCTTGTACCGCTTTGGCGTCTCGCAAATCAAAGCGTAGCCTTTGAGCCTGTGTTGGCAGGGCATCTACTTGCTCTGGATTCTCATCCGGGGCCACTCCAGCATAAACTTGCGCCCCAGCATCTACCAACCGCTGCACAAGCCGTTGACCAATAAAACCCGCCGCTCCAGTGACAAGAACGCGTTGTTTAGCCCAATGCACCAAAACTTGCCTACCTACCGATCCAAAAACTCGCGATACCATGCCAACGTCTCCCGCAATCCCTCCTCAAGCGAATAGCGGGGTGACCAACCCAATGTGCGATGGGCTTTGTCGCTGCCCAAGTACTGGGCTGGGATCTCGTTCGGCGCGTCAGCCAACACTACCGGTTCCAACTCTGGATGGTCAGAAACCCCGATGATGGCTTGCACAATTTCCAAAACAGATCGGGGATCGTCCATCCCAAAATTGAACGCTTCCCCCTTAACCTCTGGATCGTCCAGATGCTCCGCCAGCGCCAGATAGGCGCTCACTGCATCTCGAACGTAAAGAAAATCACGGAGCATGGTTCCATCAGAGCGGACGATGGGACGTTCGCCTCGGATAATGCTACGTATTGTGCCCGGAACTATGCGGCTCCAATTCAAATCTCCGCCTCCATATAGGTTGGCACAACGGGTGACAGCAGTTGCAAGACCATACGTGGCGAAATATGTGCGCGCGATAATATCAGCACAGGCTTTGGACACGTCGTAGGGATAGCAACCCAACAAAGGGGCATCTTCGACGTAGGGCAGCTCTTCGTGCACACCATATGCTTTGTCAGATGAGGCGATTAACACGCGAGTCACTCGAGACGAACACCGGGCAGCCTCCAATACTGTCCAGGCACCCTTGATATTGGTCTCGAAAGTAGAAAGGGGGGACCGATTCGCGATAGGAACGATGGTCTGAGCAGCCAGGTGCATAACGGTATCTATCTCGTACTCGGTGAGCACTCGCTCCACAAGCGCATAGTTGGTGACATCACCGCGCACGACAGAGATGCGATCTTGACAGCCACTCTTGCACAGGTATGAGAAAGGCACCTCGTCACGCATCAAGCCAACGACGGAGGCTCCTGCCTCCACCAGGGCAATGGTCAACCAAGAGCCTAGAAATCCCGTACAACCAGTAACAAAGACTGGACGATCTAACCAAAAAGACCTATTATTCATCCCAAGTTTTCCAGGGCGCACTTGTGCGCCAAAATTCATCTAGCGCCAGGGCCTCCTTGAGCGTGTCCATCTTGCGCCAAAAACCAGTGTGACGATACATCATCAACTGCCCCTCATCGGCCAAGCGAGGTAGAACCTCTCGCTCCAAGTGAACATCATCACCATCAGCCAAATAGTCCAGTATCCCACGGTTAAAAACCATAAAGCCCGCGTTGATCCAATGGTCTAGCTGTGGTTTTTGTACAAACCCATCCACCTGCCCTATATCACTCACCTGGATCACGCCGTACGGCGATAGCAAACGAACGCCGGTCACCGTCGCCAACTTGCCATGTTGTCGATGAAAGGCCAGCAGTGCATCTATATCTACGTCGCCCACACCATCGCCATAGCTGACGAAAAAAGTATCGGTGTCAATATAGCGTGCGACGCGGTAGATACGCGAGCCTTTTCTCGTATGGAGGCCCGTGTCTGTTAGCGTGACGTCCCAGTTCTCCTCAGCGTCAAACTGGTGATAGGTAAGATTGCTCGACTCCCCCAGGCGAACGGTAAAGTCACGACGCATAGGCTCATATTCGAGAAAGAATCGTTTGATTTGATTGGCCTGGTAACCCAGTGGGAGAATGAAACGCGTGTGGCCGTAGGTCGCATAAATCTTCATCACGTGCCACAAGATAGGACGGCCACCCACCTCAACGAGTTCCTTCTTTGTGGGTGTATCGCCCTGCATACGAGTGCCCTGACCACCGCAAAAGATGATCACAGGAATAGCAGAGTGTTCTGGTTGAACAGTTTCAAGCGTCAAAATCCGCCTCCACGGCCTTTTTCAGGTTCACCTCGAACGGTGGATATGCAATACCGTTCTCCGTCACGATGCCGGTCACATAGCGATGGGGTGTCACGTCAAAAGCGGGGTTGGCCGCTTGTATCCCTTCTGGCGTAGCAGGACGTCCCTGGTAGATTACGTCGGTCACCTCATCGGCCGGTCGCTCTTCGATGGGAATGTCATCGCCGGTGGGCAGCGAAAGATCAACTGTAGAAGTCGGCACACACGAGTAAAATGGTATCCCGTTTGCCTGTGCCACGACCCCAAGCTTGTAGGTGCCGATCTTGTTGGCCACGTCTCCATTGGCCGCCACCCGGTCGGCCCCCACCAGCACGATGTTTACCTGCCCGGTACGCATAAAGTGTCCGGCGGCATTGTCGGCAATGAGTGCGAACGAAACACCCAAGTTCTGCAATTCCCAAGCCGTGAGCCTGGCACCTTGAAGACGCGGACGCGTCTCGTCCACCAACACGTGAATTTTCTTGCCCTGTTCGTGCGCGGCGCGGATGACGCCCAAAGCGGTACCATAGTCCACTGTCGCCAGCGCGCCCGTGTTGCAGTGATGCAGAATCGTGTCTCCATCCCGAATGAGCGACGCGCCATACGCTCCCAGCCGCTTGTTGATCTCGACATCCTCATCGGCCAGCTTTTGGGCTTCGGTCAACAGCACATCGGGAATGTTGACGGGGTCGGGCTCGGATTCGGCCCGGCGCAGCAGGCGCGTCACAGCCCAAGACAGATTGACCGCTGTGGGCCGAGCAGCGCAAAGGACTTGGCCCGCCGCACGCAGGTCAGTCAACAGACCATTTCGATCCCGCGCCTGACTCTCACGCGCTGCCAATGCCATTCCAAAGGCCGCCGCCGCACCGATTGCCGGCGCGCCTCGAATAACCATCGTGCGGATAGCCCGAGCCACCTCGTGGTGATCTTTATACTCAACCAAACAAAACTCGGACGGCAAAAGCCGTTGGTCAATCATACGTACTTTGTCATTGTGCCATTCAACACTACGCATCGCCACCTCGGTTTTTCTCAAGATATTATCCCACATCCAGTTCCGACGAGTTATGGTAACACGGGCAAATCGCTTTGTCAAACGCGCGCTAATAACCTCACCAAAGAAACGCGGCAGCACCTCCAACCGGTACTGCCGCGTGTGTAAAATCGTCCCTATCTATTTGCTCGAACTATGCTGGCGTGACGACCCCTAGTATCTCGGAAGTCTCGGTAGCGATCTTTTCTTCTTCCTCTTTTTCCTCTATCTCTACCTCTACCTCTATCTGATCAATCTCACCAGGGGCTTTTTCCAACGCTATACCCTCGAAACTTTCGATGGGACCATCAGAGTAGGGATTATCGCCCCGGTACCCAGTTCCTGCCGGCACCAACTTGCCAATGATGACGTTCTCCTTCAGTCCCAAGAGTGGATCTTCTTTCCCCTGAATTGCTGCACCAGACAGAACTCGAATGGTATGTTGGAAGGATGCGGCAGAGAGGAAGCTATCCGTGCTAAGGGATGCCTTGGTGATCCCCAACAACACAGGAAACCCCTTGGCTGGTTGTCCGCCTGCCTCGATCACCTTCAAGTTGGCATCTTCCAACGCCAACCGGTCCATCAACTCACTTGGTAAGAGATCCGTATCGCCCGACTCGGTGAGTTGCACCCTGTTCAACATCTTGCTAAAGATCACCTCAAAATGCTTGTCGCAAATATTCACACCCTGTGAGCGATAAACATTCTGAACTTCTGCTAACATATAGGATTCGGTAGCCTCACGACCCAGGATACGAAGAATGTCGTGAGGATTCAAAACACCCTCGATCAATTTGAAACCAGGCTCAATACGCTGACCCTCTTCAACCAAAATCCGAGCAGCCGAGGGAACCTCGTATTCCCGTTCATCGCTTTTTTCGTGCACGATAGTGATGATCCGGTCATCGCACACCACCCGACCGTCCTGCTCCGTGACAACAAACTTTTCATCGTGCCAGGAAGCAATCGGATCGCCAATTTTAACCTCGTTATCCTCTTCGACCAGTATCTTCCAGCCCCGCTTGATCTCGTATTCAAACCGCTCAACCTCACTATCCACAACGACAATGATACGCTGATCGTTGTTTCGGGCAATATGAACAACACCACCGATCTCGGCCATAACGGCCTCGCCCTTGGGTTTTTTACGTGCCTCGAACAACTCTTCTACACGTGGCAGACCGACCGTAATGTCACCACCATGAGCCACGCCACCGGTGTGAAAGGTCCGCAGGGTCAACTGGGTACCTGGCTCGCCAATGGACTGGGCAGCCACGATACCAACCGCTGACCCAATAGACACCATCTTACCACGCCCCAAGTCACGTCCGTAGCACAGCGCACAAATGCCCAAACGAAGTTGACACGTCATCGGAGAACGAACCAGAACGACCTCGACCTTGGCCTCATCAACCGCAGTTGCCACAATCTCGTCAAATTCTCCGTTCCGCTCGACAAGTACCTCACCAGTCTCGGGGTGAACCACAGGTGCGCCCGCCATCCGCCCGATCAATCGCTCGTACATACTTTGCCCGGCCAGCTTATCAGCAGCACGAATCCAGTTCCCCCCACGGGTACCACAGTCGTGGGCGTTGATAATGACATCTTGAGCCACGTCCACCAGACGGCGTGTCAGATATCCTGCATCAGCGGTACGCAGAGCTGTGTCAGCAAGGCCCTTGCGCGAGCCATGGGTACTGATAAAGTACTCTAGTGCAGAGAGGCCCTCTCGCAAATTACTGCGGATAGGCATTGGGATGATGCGTCCAGATGGATCGGCCATAAGCCCTCGCATACCAGCCAACTGGGCAATAGGGCCAAACCCTCCCTTGGATGCTCCCGATTGAGCCATAATAGACACTGGACCAATAGGATCAAGCCCATCCGACACCGCTTCCGATATCTGCTCACGCGCCCGCGACCACAACTCAATAATACGAGTACGCTGCTCTTCTTCGGTAAGCAGGCCACGACGATACTGCCGCTCCACTTCGGCCACAACCTTTTCAGTCTCTGCCATAATGCCCGCTTTGGCAGATGGAATGACCATATCAGATATCGCAATAGTAGCACCAGAAACGGTGGCATATTTGAATCCAATGTTCTTGACATAATCCACCACGTCCGTCGTCACCTCGGCACCTAGCTGGCGATAACACACTCCAATCAACTCCTGAAGCGACCCTTTCTCCATTGGCTGGTTGATGAAACGTAAATCGTCGGGCAGCACACGATTGAAAATACAACGACCTACAGTAGTACGGATAGGCTCTGGCGGGGGAGGCTTGTGGTCGTAGACTTGGGCCACGATAATAGGAGTATGCAAATGCACATGCCCCAAAGAATAGGCCAACTCTACCTCATTCAGGTCAATGAACGGTTTGCGCTCCCCTGTAGCCAGATTCGGGTTCTCCATAGTCAGATAGTAAGCCCCCAGACACATATCTTTGGTCGGGGCAACAATCGGGTCACCGGAGGAAGGCTTGAGCAAGTTGTTGGAAGACAGCATCAGTGTACGCGCCTCTTCGACGGCTCTTTTTGAAAGTGGCATATGGACGGCCATCTGATCACCATCAAAGTCCGCGTTAAAGGCAGCGCAAGCCAGGGGGTGCAAATGGATCGCTTTCCCCTCGACCAACACCGGCTCGAAAGCCTGGATACCCAGACGGTGCAGCGTGGGCGCTCGGTTGAGCAACACTGGGCGATCTTTGATCACCTCTTCTACCACTTCCCACACCTCGGGTCGTTCGCGCTCAATGATACGCCGGGCAGACTTGACGTTGCTGGCATAGTTGTACTCGACCAGTTTGCTGATGACAAAAGGCTTGTACAGTTCCAGCGCCATCGTCTTGGGCAGACCGCACTGGCTCAGTTTCAGTTTGGGGCCAATGACGATGACAGAACGGCCAGAATAGTCTACACGCTTACCAAGGAGATTGCGACGGAAACGGCCTTTCTTTCCCTTGAGCATATCACTCAACGACTTTAGCTCACGGCGACCGCGGCGAGAGAGTGCCTTGCCACGTTGACTGTTGTCAATCAGACTGTCTACCGCCTCCTGGAGCATACGTTTCTCATTACGCACGATGACATCCGGCGCGCCCAACTCTAACAACCTCTTGAGGCGGTTGTTGCGATTAATGACCCGACGATAAAGATCATTCATATCAGAGGTCGCAAAACGTCCACCATCCAACTGAACCATCGGACGCAAATCAGGCGGAATGACTGGCAAAACGGTCAAGATGATCCACTCGGGCCGGTTGCCGCTTTTGCGCAACGACTCGATGATACGCAGTCGCTTGGTCGCCTTTTTACGCCGCTGCTTTGATTTGCTGTGACGCACTTCATGCCACAGTTCCTTGGCCAACTTGTCCAGTTCCAGAGAAGTAAGAATTTCGTGGAACGCCTCAGCCCCCATACCAGCCTTAAAGACCTGTCCCCATTGGCTTTTCAACTCGCGCAGTTGAGGCTCGGAGAGGAATTGAAGTTCCGCCAGTTCCAGCAGTTTCTCTCGATCCGCTTTGGTTCTGACGCGCAATGCCGCAACATCTATAACTGACTGCTCTCTCACGCGAGTAATTTCTTCGTTCGTCTGATCGCGAAACTGTTCAAGATCCGCCTTGAGAGGATTGGACATCACCTCTCGCTGTTCCTTTGTTTCTGACTCTAGCTCGCTGAGATGATCTTGGACGGTCTGGCTGAGCAAGGTCAAGTGCTCAGTCCCCACCGTAGCGCCTTTTTCTGCAATAATATCGCCCGTAGTTTTGAAAACAATGGGAGCGCGGATCGTTTTACCCTGGCGATCCTCAATTTTGCTCTGCAATGCTTGGGCTTGCTTTATGACTTGTTCAGTAGCTGCCGCAAGCTCCTCGTCAACCTGGCTTTCGACCTTGGCCAATTGTTCGTCAATCCGAACTTTTTCCTGCTCGATTTCCTGCTCCAACGCCGTGATCTGCTCCTGGGCCAAAGCTTCCAGTTTGGCCTGCTGTTCCTCGAGTTCACTATCCAGCCGCCGGAGGGCTTTTTGACGCGCATCCTCATCAATGTGAGAAATCACGTACTGGGCAAAGTAGAGCACGCGATCCATATTACGCTTGGAGATGTCGAGCAAAGTGCCGAGATAACTGGGAACGCGGCGCGTATACCAGATATGAGCCACCGGGGCGGCCAACTCGATATGCCCCATACGTTCACGTCGCACTGAGGAACGGGTTACCTCAACGCCACACTTGTCACAAATAATGCCCTTGTACCGAACATTCTTGTATTTACCGCAATAGCACTGCCAATCCTTGGTCGGGCCGAAAATAGCCTCGCAAAAAAGGCCATCTTTTTCAGGACGAAGGCGGCGATAGTTGATAGTTTCAGGTTTAGTGACCTCACCATAAGACCAAGAATATATCCGATCCGGTGATGCCAGACTAATTCGCAGCGCACTAAATTCTCGTGCTTCCAGTTCTTGCTCTTCTCGGTCGCTCATTGTTCTCATATATCAAAGCCCTCCCACTCAATCCCATGCGCGAAAGAAGCGCTTGAGGTTTTCTACTACTTACTCAGCGCTTCATTGAATGAACATCATCTTAACCATGAGTCCTGATATTATAGATGTTCCTTCCATTTTGTCAAGCACTCGTGGCTCTAAATTGCCTAGGTCCCAGTTTGAGACCTAGGGTAACCTGTGGTAAACTTGGGGCAAATGAAAATCGTACGCACAAGGAGCCTTATGTCTCAACCTATTACTGCCATTATGATCGGTGCCGGAAACCGGGGGTACGAAGCCTATGGCCCCTACGCTCTGGAAAATCCCAATGAAATCCGTTTTGTCGCTGTGGCCGAGCCGCACGACGCCCGCCGTGCTCGCTTTGCCCAAGACCACGCCATTTCCCCAGAGCGTCAATTTCACACATGGGAAGAACTTGCCGCCCTGGGGAAAATCGCCGATGCAGCCCTTATCTGTACGATGGATCGCATGCACATTGAGCCCGCAATCACTGCGATGGAGGCTGGCTACGACGTCTTGCTAGAGAAACCCATGGCCACAACCCAAGCCGACTGCGTGCAACTGGTACAGACCGCCGAACGCACCGGACGGCTGTTGCAAATCTGTCACGTCCTGCGCTACACTGCCTTCTTTTCCACCCTTTACGACATCATCACGTCAGGACGGCTGGGCGACATTATCACCTTTGAACACCGTGAGAATGTATCCTATTGGCACATGGCCCACTCCTTTGTGCGCGGGAACTGGCGCAACAGCAAAATCGAAAGTCCAATGATCTTGGCCAAGTGCTGTCACGATCTGGACATCCTGTACTGGAATCTAGGACCGTGTGCACAACTCGATTCTTTTGGCTCGCTGATCCACTATCGGGAGGAGAACGCGCCAAAAGGAGCCCCAATGCGCTGTAGCGATGGCTGCCCTGCCGCCGACGACTGCCTATGGTACGCTCCTAACCTCTATTTGCACAATTATACTGGCTGGCCCGTCTCTGTGATATCCGAGGATACCAGTATGGAGGCCCGGCAACGTGCGTTGGAAACAGGTCCCTATGGTCGCTGTGTTTATCACTGCGACAATGACGTAGTGGATAACCAGACAGTCAACATGCAATTCGAAAGCGGCGTGACGGGCGCCCTGTTTATGCACGGGCACTCGCACGAAGAAACCCGTACGATGCGCTACGATGGTACACGGGCCACACTACGGGGTATATTTTCTGGCACCAAAAATTCCATCGAGGTCCACGATCATCTGACCGGTCGAGTGGAGAAAATAGATCTCGCGAGAGGTATCGCCGGCCATGGCGGCGGTGACTCGGGAATAATGACCGCTTTTATAAAAGCCCTGCGTGATCCCGATACCGCCCTGACCACGGCCCGTGAATCACTGGAGAGCCACCTGATGGCATTCGCAGCAGAACAAGCCCGTGTGGATAACATTATCATTTCTATGGATAAATTCCGCCGCAGAGCCGAGACCGTGACTTGATCCACCCGTGCTATCAAAACACAAACCGCTCCAACCATCGTAGGTCGAAGCGGTTCTTTCACTCGAATTTCTGTTGCACAACTCGAGTTGCAAGGCACCTCTCACTTTGTGCGTTCCCAACCTAGGACCGTACGCTCGAATAGAATACCGTCTGTTTCAACCGTGTTTATGTTTTCAGGCACATCGACAGGAAGCTCTGTGATATATTCATCTACTTGTGCCTGACTGGCATCTACGGTAATGTCAGCTGTGATTCTAACTTGAATGTCATAGTTGCGCCCATCGTCGGTGGCTTTTTCGATCATACGAGTCATTCTGACCACCAAATCACCGAGAACCTGTTGAAGCGAGGCGTTTTTTGGTATCAAGGTCAGCATCAATGCATGTCTACCAGTTTTCTGATTCCCCATTACCTCTTTAGTATAAGAATTGGGTTGCATCGCAAACCTCCGAGTTGAAACCTGTTGGGATTCTCCATCCAGGTGAGTGTTGACACAGAACACCTCACTTGTCGCAATCACCCTTCTAAAAACAGTATAGTACAACTTTGTGAACAAGTCAAAGCTTTTGGTGCTAATCGCACTTGGTCAAACACAAACACCAGGGCAGTTTATTCCGCCCTGGTGTATTACATTTCTGACTTGTGGAGAAACCAAACCTAACTAATCGCTAAAACGACCAACTCCCTGCAGTCTTGGTACATCTTCCGGTTCAGGCGACAAAAATCCGGCACGACGAAAGACCTCTACTGGAGAAACGTCAAAAACGAGAGCTACCCGTTGGCAAAGGTCGGTAGTGGGCCTGGCTTGCCCCATCGCGATGCGCGTAATATCCATACGAGATACCCCAACTCGCCGGGCCACTTGTTGAAGTGACAAACCCTGTTTTTCCGTTTCGAAATTTAGCCAGGCAATAAAATCATTCATAACGAATCTCGTGTGATGAGGAGGCACCCACAACCATCCCCCCCTTACAAGCATCTATTGTAGCAGGCCAACGTATAGTTAAAGTGAAGAAATGCTAGATATTTGGGAAAGGGGCAATCAGACACTGTAGCACCTCAACCGGTTCGCGCTTCCACGTCAATTCGAGTATAATAAATGTGATGTGCGGGCGGGTACATTTGTAGGGAGGTGAGGGAAATGGACGTGCGCGTATTGATCATAGACGACAGCCGAGCCATACGGGAATTCGTCGTAGACACCCTCGCAAGTTGGGAAGGATTTGTCATACGAGAGGCATTCGACGGCGCAGAGGGTCTAGAGATGGTCCAGGCTGATCCTCCAGACCTGATTTTGTGCGATATGGAGATGCCTCGTCTCACCGGTTTCCAAGTTGTAGACGCGCTCCGCGAACAACAGATCAACATCCCCATTATTCTGATAACCTCACATGGCTCTGAGGCCATTGCTGTTGAATTTTTCCGCAAAGGCGTAAAGGATTATTTGATCAAACCCTTTACTGCCAATGAGATGCAGGCCGCCATCGACCGAACCCTCACTGAGGTCCGTCTGCGGCAGGAAAAGGAAACCCTTACCCAGGATTTGACCTTGGCCAACCAACAGTTACAATATCGAGTAGAAGAACTGGACGCTCTATACCAGGTAGGAAAACTGGTCACTTCTATGCTTACCAAAGAGCAGTTGCTGGAGCAGATTCTGGAAGCTGTCTTTCACATCATCAGTGCGGAAGAAGCTGCACTGATGCTAATAGATGAGGAAAGCGGACGGTTGCAAATGGAACTCCACCGCCAGCAAGTGCCTAGGGAGACACACGTATCGTCACATCCCAACTTTAAGGATCTGGTAGATCAAGTGGCCCGTCAGGGAGACGCTGTTGTCAGCAGAGCTATGCTTGCTGCACCGCTCAAGGCAGGCGACAAGATCATAGGCGTATTGAGTCTGAATAACCCCGCCAGCGGCCAATCTTTCTCCACACACGACCAGCAACTGTTGCTGGCCTTGGTTGACTATGCTGCCATCGGTATCGAAAACGCACGTCTCTACGATAAAGTGCGCCAGGCCGATCAAGCCAAGTCAGAGATGCTCTCGTTAGTCGTGCACGAATTGGGAACGCCAGTGACATCCATCGTTGGCCCAGTGACACAGCAACTGGAACGTTTGATCGGTAGCGTTCTCAACAATATGGAACAGGCCCAAACATTGATCTCGAATCTGCAAACCATCTCTCACATCGAAACCGGGCAGATACATATAGAGGCCAAGCCCATCCACCTAATCAATCCTCTCCAAAACGCTCTACAGGCCACACGGAAGCATATCAGTGCTCGGTCACAACAGTTGACCATAAAGGTGCCCAGAAATCTACCGCCGGTCCACGCCGATCCAGCACGATTGAAGCAGATTCTGGTCAATTTACTCGACAATGCTTACAAATACACGCTCAGGGGAGGTTGCATCGGCCTGGTAGCCTGGCTGCAAAATGAGTGCGTATATTGCGCCGTGTCTGACACCGGCCCTGGCATTTCTCCAGAGGATCAGGCAAAGCTGTTCACAAAATTCTTTCGCTCTGATGATCCAACGGTGCAAAAAGTACCTGGGGCAGGATTGGGGCTATGTATTGTCAAGAACTTGGTAGAACTCCAGGGGGGAAAAGTCCGAGCAGAAAGCCAGATTGGAAAAGGAACAACAGTCGTGTTTACGGTGCCGATCGCTAGGTGAGAATGACGCTAGAACGAAAAATCACCAGTACCTTTCCGATAGCACTGCAACGAGCATCTTGTTTACGAGTTGCCCAGCTACTTGCCAGAGATCAAGCTAACAGCCAAGTCGTACAACCGCCCAAACTCAATGGGCTTGGTGAGCACCATATCAGCTTTGTCGTGGATAAGGTCGGCCAGTTCTGGCTCGACGGTAGCAATAATGACGCGGGTTTTTGCCAACCGTGGGTCAGATCGAATCTCCAAGAGAATACCTGTCCCAGATACACCGGGCAAGTACAAGTCCAACACCACCAGGTCTGGCACAACGGCGCTCAACCGCACGAGAGCCTCGTCACCATCCTGAAAACTTTCGGTTACAAAGCCAGCAGCCTGTAATGCTTTGTCCAATATATATGCCTGATCCTCATTATCCTCGATGATCAATGCAAGTGGTTTACTCATATCAACTCCCAAGTCAAATCAACAAACTGCATTTCCGGTCACGCGTATCTCAGGTATGCTTTGCACCATCAGGAAGGGTCGTGCCTGCGAGCGATTTGGCCCGGCTGAGTTGTTCATCCGTCATTTCAGCCCTGCTCAAGTTGGCCCCACTCAAGTTGGCATCGTGCAGATTAGCCCCACCTAAATTGGCCCACTGTAGACCAGCATCACGCAGATCGGCTCCACGCAGGTTCGCATCACGCAGATCAGATCCGACCAAGTTAGCTCTGGCGAGAACAGTGCCGGTCAAATTGGACCAACATAGGTCTGCCCCACTCAAATTCGCCTCGCGTAAATCGGCTCCACGCAGATCGGCTCCACGCAGATCGACTCCGTGCAGATTGGCCTCGTACAAGTTGGCCTTGCGTAGATTGGCCTCGTGTAAGTTAGCCCGATGGAGACTGGCCTCATGCAAATTAGCCTGAGAAAAATTCGTCTTGCTCAAATTAGCCCCGATCAGATTGGTTCCGACCAATTGGGCACTGGTCAGGTTCGCCCCGCTCAGATCAGCACCACTTAGATTGACGCCGTTCATACTGACCTCGATCAGAATCGCCTGAAATAGATTAGTGCCATTCAGGTTGGCCTCGTCCAGATTGGTTCCAGTCAGATTAGCTCCAGTCAAGTTGGCCCCAGTCAGATGTCCCTGGCCTATGTTGGTCCCGCTTAGATCAGCACCAACCAGATCTGTCTCGCTCAAGTTAGCGCCGCGCAGGTCAGCCGCACTCAGAATGGCCCCTCTCAAGTTGACCCCAGCAAAGTCCCGCTGTCCAACCCTGTACAACTTGACAAGCTCACGTCCGCTCAGTTGGGTGAACTGTTTTGGATCTTTACTCCGGTGGAACTCGTGGGCCAATTGTGCCACATCTTGGACCGTCGCTTTGGCACCGAGTAATTCTACGGCGAGAGCGACAAACGTATAAGCGGAGGAGCGCACTTGCATCGCTTGCACCTGCTGACAAAACTCGCGTGCCTCCCATATACTACAATCTTTCAGTTGAGCGATCTGCTCCAGAGCACGTTCGTCTTCCACTAGTCTCCTCCACTCGATTCAAAGTGATCATGTTAGACTAGAACATTGTCATCTTGATTCCCCGCAGTATAGCCCACTCTTGCGGGAAAGTCAAAAATTAATAACTCGCAATCATACGACGCAGTAAGATAAGCCCCTCCCAAACATAAAATGTGTTCGCACTTGGCACACTCACTCGTCAGGAATCACACTATAGTACCTTTTACCTATTGACTTGGGCCGTCATAACGCCTATAATAATAGCGTAACACAATCACTAACAGGAGGTATTTATGAGCATAACTGTGGTGGTGGTTGCAAGTAACAGAATCATAAAAAGGAGGTACGTATAGAATTTTGACAACTATTCTTGAAATTGAAACCTAGTCGCGCTGGCTTATCAGACAATAGCCAGCGCGACTTTTTTTTGCGCATCATTCGTGTCTTGTGCCATCTGGCAAGATCGCTCCCTGGAGAAAATTGACTTGGGCAAGTTGTCTATCGTCTACAAGAGCCCCACTCAAATTAGCCTCACGCAGATCGGCCCTCTCCAGATTGGCCCTGGCCAGATTAGCTCCGCTCAAATTCGCCTTGCCCATATTGGCGGCACTCAAGTCACTCCCTCTCAAGTTAGCTTGTTGCAAGTCGGCCCCATACAGAGCTGCCCCGCTCAAGTTGACCCGATCTAGATCAGCTCCACTCAAATTGGCCCCGATCAGATTGGCTCCCCGCAGGTTGGCCCCTTCCAAATCAGCCCCCCGCAGGTTGGCCCCTTCCAAGTTGACCCACCACAAGTTCGCTTCACGTAGATCAGCTTTTTCCAGATCGGCCATAGGGAAATCACGTTCCCCTGTTTCGTACCGTTTGACAATTTTCTCTCCGTCCACTTGCTGACCCCACTCCTCTGTAGATGTAATGTCTCCCACTCATTGCTGTGCAGCGAGCCAGCAACATGAACAAGGCCATCCCTACTGCCCAACTCTCCCGCAGTATATCTCATCCTTGCGCGAAAGTCAAAACCAGAGTACACTCACCCTCACCGATCTATGCGTTATGATTGAGGAGATCCATTATGGACACAACAGACACGACAACAACCAGTCATTGCCTCAGTTGCGGACGATACGTTGGTCCCCACGAGGCATGCCCTTACTGTGGCGCTCATTTGACCGGACGCACATCCATCCGCGCCGTCAAGATCGTTGCAATTCTGCTCGCCACTGTTGGAATTGTCATCCTCTGGTTCGCCGCGACACGTGCCGAGATTCCCTTGATTCAAATCGGGCAGGCGGGCGCGACGATGAATATGGCATACGTTCGGTTGGAGGGTCATTGCACCCGCGCCCCCTCTTACGACCCCGAAAGTGATTATCTCAGCTTTTGGATCGAGGACGACACGGGCGAGATCCGCATTTCGGCTTACCGGGCAGAAACGCAGCAGATCATTGTCGAGGGGCGCGTGCCTGCACCGGGTGACCTAGTCCAGGTGGCTGGCACCCTCAGGGTACGCGAGGATCTTTTATCGCTGACGATCAACGTGCCTGAGCAACTCCACATCATCCGGGCAGAGGCTATGGACCGCCAGATCGGCACTCTGGCACCAGAGGACCAATACCTGCGGGTGCGAGTGCGCGGCCAGGTGCGTGAGGTACACGATCCCTACGAGGGTCTAACGCTGATCACCGTCCGCGACGAGACTGGCTCCATCCCCATCGCCGTGAGCGAAGATCTTGTCGCGCTCAGCGGCATCACCCCCACCCTCTCCACAGGCCAATCGGTGGAGGTTGTGGCGGCTGTTTCGCTCTATGGCGACACGCCACAGCTCGTCCCCGCATCCGTGGCCGACGTCGCGCTGCTTGACCAACCGCTATCCGTCGCCCTCGAAAAGCCCATCGGCGAACTGACCACCGTCGAGGCAGGGCGGCTGTCCGTCGTGCACGGCACGGTCGTCGGGGTAGATTCTTTTTCCGCTGGCGTCAAACTCGCACTGGACGACGGAAGCGGTGAGATCATCGTGTTGCTGTGGCAATCACTCTATGAGACTCTGCCCAACCCGGCGGCGCTGGACGTAGGCGCAGAGATTCAGGTGCAAGGAGAACTCGCCCAATATCGAGACGAGTTGGAACTGATACCCGAACTGATTGAGGACATACAAGTACTCGTCGCCGTTGCGCCACCTGCCGAAGCGACAGCCGGTGCACTGACAACCAATGACGCAGGCCGCGTGGTCACGATGCAAGGGACGCTTGGCCCGCCCGATCAATTCTCGGCTGGCGTCAAATTTATGTTCGACGACGGCACCGGCCAAATCACCCTACTCCTGTGGAGCGACGTCGCCGAGAACGCGCCGGAGGGCTTGGGAGAAGGCGCGCAAGTTATCGTTACAGGCGAGGTCGTCGAGTACCGGGGCGAACTGGAACTTGTTCCCCGCAACGCGAGCGACATCCGGGTGACCAGTGTGGCAGCAACCTCTCCCCCAGAAGCCACGCCAGCACCAGTTGAGGCCGAGACGCGCGTCATCGGCGACGTCACGACTGACGACGTAGAGGCAATCCTGCTGCTAGAAGGTACCCTCGGCGAGCCGCAGGACTTTTCACAAGGTGTCAAGTTCTCTCTGGACGACGGCACTGGCACCATCATCATACTCCTTTGGCAGAACGTTTATGATGCTGTCCCCGACGCTGACCTACTGATCGCCGGGACGCAGGTCCAAATCGTGGGGCGGATCGAAGAATACCAAGGCGAGTTGGAAATCATCCCCGAGGCGGGTAGTGTGACGATCACCAGTCCCGCGTCTGCCCCTGTCGCGCAACCGACGGCGCTTCCTATCAGCGATGATTCAGTCGCCATTGGCGACATCACTTTGACTCAATTGGGACAGACAGCAACAGTTCGAGGAACTCTGGGGGAACCAGAGACCTTTTCCGCCGGAGTCAAATTCCAATTGAGCGACGGCACCGGCACCATCATACTCCTGCTCTGGCAGAACGTCTACGATGCGATCCCCAACGCCGACAAACTAGTGGCGGACGCGACGGTCGAGGTGACAGGCGAGATTGAGGAATATCAAGGCGATCTGGAGATCATCCCAGAAGCGAATGGCATGTTGATAGAATAAGAATGAGAGTAGGAGACTGGTTATGAATATCATCGTACCCCTGCTCTATGCTGTTGGGGGCGCATTGGTCGCGTCGGTGCTGGCACTGGTGCCCGCACTGCACATCTATAACGTCGCCGGGTTTATCGTCTTGGCCACGGCTGCGTTGGGCGAGTTTGTGCCGCCAGAGATGCTGGCCTTCTTTTTCCTCGGCTTGATCACCAGTTACTCAATTTTAAACACTATCCCCAGCATCTTTTTGTCTGCGCCCGACGATTCAACCGTCTTTGTAGTGCTGCCCGGGCAAAAATACCTTTTACAGCAGCGTGGGTACGAGGCCGTCGTGCTGACCGGCATCGGCGGGTTGGGCGGCATCGCGGTACTGGCGTTGCTGACGCCGGTTGCTTCGTCCCTGCTGCCCGCACTGCGGGCCATCCTCCAACCCCATATGCACTGGATTCTGTGGACGGTGATTGCCTTTATGCTCATCTCTGAGTGGCCCAAAGGCTCTGACCGCGCCCCGGCAGGGTTCCGTCGCTGGTGGGATGGTTGGAAGAGTCTGACGGCCGGGATCATTACCTTTTTGCTCTCTGGCATCCTGGGCTTTATCCTGCTCTACCGCAGCCTAGTGCCGGTGACGGTCGCCTACCAGAACTTGCTCCCAGCCTTTGTCGGATTGTTCGCCGTGCCCTGGATTATACAGAACATTCTATCGCGGGTCGAGCTGCCAGAGCAGCACATTGCCAAGACGGTGGATGCCACGCCGTGGCTGTTCCTGCGGGGAACGTTTGCGGGCGCTTTGGGCGGGCTGTTCGCCGCCTTCTTTCCGGTGGTGACTGGCGGGCTGGGCGGATTTATCGCCGGTCACGCCACCGCCCAACGGGACGACCGGCTGTTCATCATCTCGCAGGGTGCGTCCAAGGTCGTCTATTACGTGGGCGGATTTCTCTTTTTCTTTGTGCCGGGGCTGCACCTGACGCGGGGCGGGATGGCGTGGATGCTCAGCAGCCTGTGGTCGTCCCACACGCCGCAGACTTATTATATGGCGACGGCAGCCGTGGTACTCACCGGCATTCTCTCGTTCTTCCTGCTCCTCCTGATGACGCGCATCACGATCAAGCTGGTGACCAAGATACACTACCGCTGGGTCAGCCTGGGCACGCTGGCGGTGCTGCTCGTCATCGTCGTCGGGATGACGGGCTGGGGCGGGCTGCTCATCTGTGCTGTTTCTACAGGCATCGGCTTTATTCCCGTCCTCTGGGGTTCGCGCCGGATGAACTGTATGGGCGTGTTGCTGCTTCCGATCGCGTTGAATATGGTGGGAGCGGGCGGCGTGATCGCGGGATGGCTCGGGCTAGTCCAGTGACAAAAGATACCCTATGAACGAACAGTGTGAATGGTTTGACGCGCCGACAGACTGGACGCAAGCCAAATCGCCGGACATTCAAGAGCGGACGTTCAAGTTCGCGGTGCGAGTGGTCCACGCTATCCGTTCCCTGCCTGACAACATCGCCACTCAGGTAGTCGCGCGCCAATTGCTGGAAGCGGCGACGTCAGTGGGGGCTATCATGGAAGAAGCAGGAGAAACAGAACCGGAGCGGATGGGCATTGCCCACGAAAAGATTCGCGCGACCCGCTACTGGATCCGAGTTGTCAGATCATCGATCGCAGACAGCGCCGAGTGGATCGCGCTGCAACGCGAGAGCGAAGAACTGGCTTGTATCCTCACATCGTTAAGCATTGTTCAGAAACCGCACGGAGATTGATATGAAAGGAATCGCCCACTTTATCACCGGCGTTGCCATCGCTACATTTTTTCCAGAAGTGGTGCAGCAGGCAGCGGATGGTTCAATCATACCAATGTTGGGAGGCATCGCCGGTATCTTGCCCGACACCATCGATTTTAAATACGCCAGATACGTCGAACGCTACGACGTAGAGATCGATCCCGGCGCGGAACCGGACGCTCGCGACATCGCCGAGCGGATGGTCGGGGCGATGCGCAAGGCATACGAGACCGACAAGCCTCAAAACGTCATGCTCCACACCATCCGCCTGGGGGCCGACCTGTGGCGGCAGTACGCGATCCGTTTTGACCCGGAGCAGAACGAAGTGGCCGTACGCATCGGCCCAATCGTCAACACTGGACAGGTCCCCCTCCCTGGCTCGGAGCCGGAAGGGGCGGAGGAGGTGCGGGTCAAGGTAGGTGTGCCGATGGTGCACACCTACGACGCCGAGAACAAGATCGACATCTTTAGTGGGCCATCGTTCAAGTTCGAGCGGCAGGACGACCAACTTTACGTTCACTTTCTCGACTGGCACCGGCGCTGGTCTCACAGCCTGACGCTGGCAGCAGCGTTGGGGCTGCTGGGGTGGCTGGTCTTTGGCAAGTGGGGCGGCTTGATCATCGGGTTGGGCTTTGCGGGGCACATCCTGGAGGACCAACTGGGCTTTATGGGCAGCAATCTATTTTATCCTTTCAGTAAGCGTCGGACCACGGGAGCACAACTGCTCCGTTCCGGCGACGCTGCCCCCAACTTTATGACTGTATGGACTGCCGTGATGTTGATTCTCTTTAACCTGGATCGCTTTTCCGACCAACCACGGCTGAATCCCTGGTGGTTTCTGGGGCTGGCGATGGTATTGCCTATCGTCGTGCTGGGAGGATGGTATCAATGGCAGCGACGGCGTGGCAAGCCAGAGACAAAGGAGGCGCTCCAACAGCGGGATATTGTGTCAGAGACGGAAGAGGTAGAGTTGGGATAGGATACAGATTTCGCAGATAAACACAGACTTGAAACACTCACGAAATCTGTGCAATCTGTGTCCCAAAAAAGATTTATCAATCAGCCTAGCTTATCCACAGTGATTCATGATGAATTCACCAACGCGATCAATCGCCCGCTTTCCTTCAGGCAGAACACTAGCCGCAAAGTGCCACTCGTGCTGCATATCTTTCCAAACTTCTAACGTAACATCGACACCAGCAGCCTTGGCTCGTTCGGCCAAACGAGTGGCATCCGAAAGTAAGAGTTCATCAGAACCCACCTGAATTAATAGAGGTGGTAGTGCTCTCAAGTCAGCATAAAGTGGAGAGGCCAACGGTGTTTGAGGATCCGCATCGCCGAGATACAACTTTGCTGATTTCTTCTCAAAGTCAGGATCAAGAAAAATGTCGTTTTTGGCATTTGTGACCCACGAGTCGCCAGTACACGTCAAGTCTGTCCAAGGAGAGAGACAAACCACAGCTGCTGGCAATGGCTCATTGATCTCGCGTAAACTGATGAGGAGCGACAAGGCCAACCCACCACCACAAGAATCCCCAGCGACTATGATCCGGTTTGATGCAATGTTGTTTGATAAAAGCCATTGGTAAGCGGCGACGGCATCATCAACTGCCGCTGGAAAAGGATTTTCTGGAGCCAGTCTGTAATCAATAATCAAGGCACGAGCTTGAGCCGAGTTGGCAATATTAGCTGCTAGAGAATGATGAGATTTGATAGAAGCACTGTTATAGCTTCCGCCATGAAGGTATAGAATAATACGCTCGGATGATGCAGCTGGAGTATCTATCCATTCTGCCGGGACATCGTTTGCGTCCACAGGTGTACGTGTCAACTTTATCTTTGTTTTGAATCTCGCTGCAAGTGCTTCTATTTCCACGCGTTCCTTTTCGACATCTAGCGCTCCCGTGGGTGGATTCAAGAGACGTTGAAACCAAAAGATCATCTTGACGATACGGAATTGCCAACTAGGCACCATTCTCTCCTTGTGAATAATTACTGCAACCTCGTGGTTGCTCAACCCATTATCACGCGTCAGTATATCCCCTCCCTCCACAAAAGTCAAAAACACGACCGCCCCAACTCTAGCGGATCGGAACGGTCGTTTCGGCGTCAGTTCCAATATAGCGTTAGTACTCACCAAAGGCAGTGGGGAAACTTGCGCGTGCAGACATGACAGAGTACAATCCACACCGGGCACGACAACGAATTTGAGATCAAACGAATGAATGAGCGAAAAGGGAGAAGACAATGAAACGCACAACATATCTAACGATGGCCTGTCTGCTGGGCGGGTTGATGGTAACAACGATCATAAGCGGGTTGCAAGGTGCAGCGCAGGCATCAGTCGTCGCGGTCCCTTTGGCCAATCCCCTCGATGTTGTCATCAACGAAGTAGCGTGGATGGGCACAGAAGCTTCATATAACGACGAGTGGATCGAACTCTATAACAATACCAATCAGGACATCAACCTTGCTGGCTGGTCCATCGTCGCTGTCGACGGCACGCCCAGCATATCGCTGTCTGGTGTCATATCGGCAAACGGATACTTTTTATTGGAGCGCACCGATGATACCACCGTAAACGACATCCCCGCAGATCAAACCTACACTGGTGCAATGGGGAACGATCCCGGGGAAAATCTAACATTGTACGACGACGTCAACCAAATCATAGACACAGTCAACAGTGACGGCGGCGGTTGGCCCGCAGGCGACAATGGCACCAAGCAAACAATGGAACGCATCGATCCCGCTATCCCCGACACCGACGCCAACTGGTGCACCAACGACGGCGTCACCCACAACGGTCAAGACGCCGACGGCAACCTCATCAACGGCACGCCCGAGGCTGAGAACTCGTGCTACCAACCGCCCATCGCCGATCTGGACATTGTCAAGACCGGCCCCGACGCCGTGAACATTGGCAGCCCCATCACCTACTACCTCACCCTCGGCAACGTCGGCACCATCACTGCTACCGGCGTGCGAATCACCGACACTCTTCCCACCGGCGTGAGCTTTGTCGCGCAGACCAGTCATTTCGCTTTCACGCGACTGGGACGGACGCTCACTTGGGATGCAGGGGACGTTGGCATTGGGACTTTTCAAATCACCGTCACCGGGCGTGTAGCGGGCACAGCCGTTCCCACCCTCACTCTTACCAACCGGGTCACCGCCACCACTGCCGCCACCGAGACTGTGACGGCGAACAACACCGATTCTTGGGATACCACCATAACCATCCCTGGCCAAGCCGACCTGATCGTCGTCAAGACCGGCCCGGCTGTGACGAAACCTGGCAATTCGATCGTGTACCACATTGCCCTGAGCAACACCGGCACTATCACCGCCACCGACGTGCGTCTCACCGACACCCTCCCCACCGCTGTGAATTTTGTCACCCATACCAGTCCGTACACCTTTGATCGCTCCGGCGGTCATTTAATATGGCAGCTTGGTGATGTGCTTACGGACACTGCTCACCTGATTACCGTCACGGCCCAGGCGAGCGGGGATGCTGCCTTTACCCTCACCAACCGGATCACCGCGACGACGACCGCCAGCGAGACGATCACTGATAACAATAGCGATGCGTGGATAACGGCAGTGGATACGACAATAAAAATTTACCTTCCCCTGATCTTGCGCAACTATACCCCGCCGCGCTATGGAATGATCGTCGAGGCAGTGCTCTACGATGGCTTGCAGACCAGCGACTATGACGAAGCCGTGCTGCTGCTCAACGGCGGCGACAGTGAGGTGGACTTGACCGGCTGGGAACTGTGCAAAATGGGAGCCACCGACTGGAGTTGCGCCGATCTGCCAACGGTCACCGTCGCGTCTCGCCAACGGCTTTGGCTCGCTCGCAGCGAGACGTATTTTGAGACCTCTTTTGGTTTTGCCCCGGATCATACGCTCTCTGGCTGGCCGGCCCTCAGCAATTCGGGAGACGAAGTCGTGCTGCGCGACGCGGAGGACTTTGTGCAAGACGCGTTGGTCTATGAGGCCGGGAATATGAACATTGACGGCTGGGATGGCGTCGCCGTGCAGCCTTACGGCGGCTCCAACTTTGCCAAGGCGGGTCAGGTGCTCTACCGCGTCCTCGACGAGGAAACCGGCCTGGCCTTTGACGACACCGATACCGCCGCCGACTGGGCGCAGCACACCGACGATCCTTGGCACGGACAGCGCGCCCGGTATCCGGGTTGGGATTTGGAACAGTTCTTCCAACCTGCACTGGGCGCGACCGGCGCGGTGACCGTCGGCATCGCCCCGGACAACGCCTACCAAGTGGTGGTAGACACCATCCGCTCGGCGGAGGAAAGCATAGAGTTGGAACTGTATACGTTGGAACACTATGGGCTGGTGACAGAACTGGTGCAAAAGGCCCAACAGGGCATCAGCGTCACCGTGTTGTTGGAGGGTGGCCCCGTGGGCGGAATTGAGGACCAAGAGTTGTGGGCGTGTGAGCAATTGCACAACACCGGCAATGGTCTCTGTTACTTTATGGTTAATGAAAGCAGTCTCAATATCTACGATAGATACAGTTTTATACATACAAAGTTCATGATCGTGGACCGAGAGCGTTTGCTGGTCGGGTCGCAAAACCTGACCTTTAGCAGCCTTCCCGATGATGACAAGGCCAATGGCACCGGCGGCTCGCGGGGAGTCGTGCTGGTGACCGACGCGCCAGAGATGGTGGCGCGCGCAGTGGAGATATTCCAGGCCGATTGCGACCCCGATCACCACGCCGACGTCAGTATGTGGGGGCCGGACAACGTGTTGGGATACGAGTCGCCGCCGCCAGAATTCACACCCGACACCGGCGGGGATTGGATGACGTACACCGTCCAGTTCCCCCAGGCGTTGGCGACGACCGGAGATTGGTTCGAGTTGGTGACGTCGCCGGAATCCGCGCTCCGCAGCAGCGATGCCTTGCTGGGGCTGGTAGCCCAGGCAAGCGCGGGCGACGCCGTATATGTGCAGCAACTCTACGAATACCCGGACTGGGGGGATAATCCCACCGACTCGCCCAACCTGCGCATAGAGTCCTACATCGCCGCCGCCCGCCGAGGCGCGATGGTCCGCATCCTGCTCAACGGCGGTGATTTTGGCATCGAGTACCTTTCGCTGACCAACAACATTGAGACCGCCGCCTACGTCAACGTCATCGCTCAAGCCGAGGGGCTGGATATGAGCGCCCACCTGGGCGATCCCACCCAGCACGGTATCCACAACAAGATGGTGCTGGTTGACCTGGGCGGGGGAAACAAGTATGCCCACGTGGGCAGCATCAACGGCAGCGAAACGTCCAACAAGGTCAACCGCGAGATGGCGCTCCAAGTGCGCTCGACCGGTCTCTACAACTATTTATACAGCATGTTCGACTATGACTGGCAGCAACAAGCGCCAGGGAGCCACCTGTTGATCAGCGAGGTACTGTACAATCCCAGCGGCGGCGACACCGGGCAAGAGTGGGTCGAGGTCTACAATCCCACCATCGAGCACGTGAACCTGAGCGGCTGGTACCTGGGCGACGTGGGACCGGCGGGCGAGTACGGCAGCGGACTATATTACTTTCCACCCGGCGCGGTGTTGGTGGCAGAGGGCGTCATCGTCATCGCCCACCAGGCCGCCGACGTCAGCTTTACGCCGGATTTCGAGTTCCTGCTCGATCCCAATCGCGACGATCCATCAGTGCCCAATATGGAGCGGGCCGGTTCCTGGGACGGGTTTGGTTTTGCGTTGGGCAACGCCGGTGATGAGGTACTGCTGCTAGACGCCACCCAAGCTCCGGTTGACGTGGTCACCTACGGCACGGGAAGCTATACTGGTGTAATACCACATCCAGGAGTCAGCGACCAAGGCCACTCGTTGGAGCGCCGCCCGCCCAAGCAAGACAGCGATGATTGCAGTCAGGACTTTTTCGACCGCGTTCCACCGACGCCGGGTGAATTACCAGAGTGACAAAAACGATCCGCAATCCATCACTTGTGATTCGTGATCTGATCGTATAAATTTTCGATCCGATCGGCAATACGCGGCCAGGAATAGGACTCGGCCCAGCAGGCGGCGCGCTGGCCGATGCGCCGTCGCAGCCCCTCGTCGCCCAAGAGGCGGGTGATTTTGCCCGCCAGCGCCTTGGGGTCGCGGGCAGGCACGCGATAGCCTGTGCGACCGTTCCGCACCAGGTAAGACAACCCGCCCACATCGGAAGCGATCACCGGCGTGCCGCACGCCATCGCCTCCAACGCCACCATGCCAAAACTCTCATAGTCGGACGGCATTACCACCACCTCGGCCGCCGCGTAGCAGTACTGCAACTGGTCCTGATCTTGCGCTCCCAAGAACGTGACCACGTCGCCGATGCCCAACTCTTCCCGCAGCTCTTGCAGACGCATCATCTCGTCGTCCTGACGGATGCGGTCTGGGTCGCCGCCGATGATGGGGACGCACAGCCACCCGCGCAGATGCGGCCGCTTGTCGACCACTAAGGCGATGGCCCGGATCAAATTGTCGATTCCCTTGAGCGGCTCGATGCGCCCGACGAACAGAATAGTGCGGCGGTCGGGGCATATCCCAATGTGCTCCTTGGCATACGCGCTGGGAATGGGGTGGAAACGGTCCACGTCTACCCCCGGTGAGATGATGTGAATGCGATCCGGGTCGGCGTCGTACAGCCGCGTCAACTGCTCCTCCTCAACGGGCGTGGCAGCAACTAGCGCGTCGGCAAAGCGCACGATCTCTCCCTCAACCTCAATGCGGCGCGACGTCTCCCGATCTTCGGGTCGCTGCGCCACAACGTTCTTCATCTCACCCAGCGTGTGGAACATGTGCGCGATGGGCGCTCCCCAACGCTCGCGCAATTCGTGCGCCGCCACGCCAGAGAGCCAATAGTGGCTGTGCAACACATCGTAGCGGATGCCGTCGGCCTCGGCTTGGGCTACCACGCCATCCACAAACTCGGGCAGGTGATCGTAGACCTTGTGCTTGTCATAAGGCCGCTCGGGGCCAGCCGGGATGTGAATGATCCGTGCACCACGCCCCAATCCCTCGGCGTGTGAATCGTCGGGTTGGGTAGATAGATTCCCCGAACCGTTGTTACCGGTCCCGTCAACGATACGGGGGATGTTGACATCCTGTGAGCGTGTGTAGACATCCACGTGATGCCCCCGACGAGCCAGTTCGCGGGACAGATCCCGTACATAGACGTTCATTCCCCCCGTCTCTTTGCCACCTAACGTAGCCAGCGGGCAAGTGTGCACGCTCAGCATTGCGATCCGAAGACCAGACATACCTTATCCCTCAACAATGAACCATAAAATCAAACACTTTCCTTAACACACAAGTTAGATTATACTATAGTTGACGCAAGTGGAAAGGAAACTGTAACAAGAAGGCTTTACAATCATAGCCACACTTTCCATAGCGCAATACAGAAACCACAGCTACAGTTACACTTTCCTATACCACAAGTAGAAATTTGGGTGCGATGACAGAAACGGCAAGTGCAGTACCTGCCAAGCACACAACAAGGTACAATGATGAAAGAACCCAAGTCGCCCATAGAGTTACTGAGAAAGATCTGGCACTGGCTCACCGAGCCGCATCCATCTATCGAGGATGTTGGAACCCGCCGTCAGGCGCGGTTTTTGGCATCTCTATTGGTTGCCTTACTTTTGTTGACCTCATTGCTCGTTTTGTTCTACATCATATCTGTTTTCGCCGAGCCAACTGCCCTCCCTCTGCAAAACCCAGATTCATACGTAACGGCAGGAACTTGGATTCTTTTTGCAATCGCATACGGTATGAATCGCGCCGGACGTTACATACCAGCAGCAAGGCTTACTGTAATCAGCTTTTTTACTGCAGTCTATGCTGCGACCATCACAACGCTTACGGGATCAAGTCTTTACTACGACTCGGACGATCCCAACTCGCTCGTTATGTTGGTCATGCCGATACTATTTACGAGCATCTTGCTCCCCATACCAACCACGATCATTGTCGTGACCGTCAACGTGGTCATCATGTTACTCTTGCCACCGCTCTTTCCCCAAGTATCATTTTCGGACATACTCACCGGCCCCGTGCTCCTTATCCTAGCCGAGTCCATCTTGATCGTATTGGCAGTTCGCAGCCAAACCCAGATGGTAGAGGATCGTCAAGCCGAGCTAGTCGAAAGGGAAAAACAATACCGCATCCTCTTGGAAAGTGCCTTTGAGGGTCTGGTCATTAGCACTAGGAAAGAAGGAAGATTGATCGAAGTCAACCCAGGCGCTGCCAAGATGTTTGGTTACGAGCCTTTAAAAGCTCTTGGGATGTCACTGACAGATTTCATCGCCGAGAGCGCGCGTGCGCAACTGGCACATGCCGTAAGCACAGGCGCCGCACAGCCACTCGAATCACTGGGGCTCAGGCAGGATGGCACAGAATTCCATATTGAGATGATCACCCAAGCATTGATATATCGAGATCAACCTGTCCGAGTCGTTGCCATCCGCGACATCACCGAACGCAAGGAAGCAGCAGAAACACTCGGACAACAATATCGCGAGTTGGAATTGCTGAACCAAGTGGGTCTAGCACTCGGCGCCACGCTCAACTTGAACCAGGTACTGGCCACCATTCTGACAGAAGTACACCGCCTGTTGGACGTGACCGCTGCTTCTGCTTGGCTCAAAGATCCAGAGACAGGCGAACTCGTTTGCCGTCAAGTTGTTGGGCCACAAGATAACGTTGTGCGTGGCTGGCGTCTGGCATCAGGAGAGGGAATCGTCGGCCAAGTGGCAGAGAGCGGTGAGAGCTTGATCGTGCCAGACACGCAGACCTACAAGCGCCATTTTAAACAAGTGGATCAACAAACGAGGATAGAACAACGATCCATTCTCAGTGTTCCTCTCCAAGTCAGAGATAAAGTGATCGGCGTACTCCAGATACTGGATGCAGAACCAGATCGCTTTCAACTAACGGATCAAAAATTGGTAGAATCATTGGCCGGAATCGCGGCGATGGCCATCGAGAATGCACACCTATACGAAGAAACAGACAAGCTGCGAGCATTTAACCAAAACATTGTCCAGGATATGGATGAGGGCATTCTCATTGAAGATGTAACAGGATGTATCACCTTTGTCAACCCCAAGGGTGCCGAGATCGTGGGCTATACCATCAAAGAGTTAAAGGGTCAGCCTACAATAAACATGTCGGCACCCGGTCACAGGGCAAAGGTTGAGGAAGAAACAGCCAAACGACCTCATGGCATCGCCACCCGGTACGAGACGATCTTGCTGACAAAGGAAGGACGACAGATAAACGTCGTCATTAGTGCTCGTCCGCTGTTTGAAGACGGAGAATTCCGAGGTACACTCTCCGTCTTTACAGACATCACTACACAAAAACAAGCCGAGGAGGAAATCCGCCGCCGGGCTATACAACAAGAGGCTATCAACGCCGTCATCGCTGCTGCCGTTGCGGCAGCCGACCTGCAAGAGTTGCTGGACATTGTCCTAAATCAGACCCTACGAGCGTTCGGGGTAGACATAGGTGCAATCTGGGTAGGGGACCAACAGGCGATGCGAGGGCTTTCTCCAGAGATAAAACAAAGTATTCTTCAAACATTTCGAGCAGTAGCAATGGACATACCGGACATCGTTGCGGTCGAGGATACGCAACAAGGAGATGTTATCCCACACATTGCCTCACCCAGCATCCGCGGTACTCTCTCCGTTCCCATTATGGTCGAGGGGCAACCTATCGGAAGATTGAATTTGGGTGACCTGGCACCCCGGCAATGGACTACCGAGGAAGTCGGATTGGGAAAAGCGGTGGGGCAGCAGCTAGGCGCGGTAGTAGAGCGACTGCGCTTGCTAAAACAGGTGCAAGAACAAGCAGAACAGATGCAACAAATCGTGAATACAGTGTCGGCAGGCATGCTTTTGCTGGACAGCGACATGCGCATCCTCTTGGCAAATCCGGCCGCACGAGAGTATATGGTCGCGCTATGTGGCACCGAGGAGGTCACGGCGCTAACTCATCTGGGCGAACATCCAATCGAGAAACTATTGCTTCCTCCCCCAGAGAGACTGTGGCACGAGATACAAATAAAAGAACCGCCCCATCGAATTTTTCTGGTAGCCGCCCACGCGGCAGGACTCGAACCCGAAACAGAAGGATGGGTACTGGTGTTGCGCGACGTCACTCAAGAACGAAAGATCGAAGATCGTGTCCAACGACAAGAGCGGTTGGCCGTAGTTGGGCAGTTGGCAGCGGGTATCGCACATGACTTTAACAACATCATGTCGGTCATTATCTTGTACACCAGTATGCTGTCGCATAATCGGGCACTCTCTCCTCATGATCACGAGTTGTTAAAAACCATCCACGAACAAGCCGAGCAGGCCACCAATCTAATTGAGCAAATCTTGGACTTTGGGCGTACTTCGGCCATTGCACCCAAACCGCTAAACCTGAATCCGTTCCTAAGTGAATTAAAGAAACTATTGGAACGCACACTGCCAGAGAACATTGCATTAGAATTGAGTTTTGGGCGTGGTGAGTATATGGTGAATGCCGATCCAACCCGCATTCAGCAGACAATAATGAATCTGGTCGTCAACGCCCGGGATGCGATGCCTGATGGTGGCAGGCTACGAATCAGATTGGACCGGATACAGGTTGGTGTCGGTAAACCTGCCCCTGTACCCGAGATGAAACCAGGAGAATGGGTCCAAGTGATGATGTCGGACACCGGCACAGGCATCCCACCCGACGTTCTACCGCATATCTTTGACCCATTTTTCACTACCAAAGCGCCAAAGAAAGGTACAGGGCTGGGGTTAGCTCAGGTGCATGGCATCGTCGAGCAGCATGAAGGACACATCAACGTAAAGAGCCAAATAGAACAGGGAACAACCTTTATCCTATACTTGCCAGCCCTTCAGACATCCACAGTAAAAACACCAAAACCAAAGGCAAGCACCACAGTACAAGGGCATGGAGAAACAATCTTGGTAGTGGAGGACCAACAAGTCACAAGAAATGCAATAGCCAAAACACTGCAATTGCTAGGCTATCAAATACTGACAGCCGCAGACGGTCAAGAGGCACAATCTGTCTTTGCACAACACAAACACGAGATCGCCCTGGTGTTGAGCGATCTCGTCATGCCGGGTATCGGTGGCGTCGAGCTAATTCGCACTTTGAAACAGCAGAGCCCAAAAACCAAGATCATTGTGATGACGGGCTATCCACTAGACGCAGAGAATCAAGACCTATCGAGAGAAGATTTCGTAGATTGGCTGCGCAAACCTCTGAATATGGAAAGACTGGCCGAGGCTGTGAAACGAGCACTGGAAACTGAAATATGAGTGTAGGGCCAATACGCACAAAGAGAACCCGTACACAATAATTAGTGGGGCATTTACTGAACTCGTAGCCCTGAAATCATAGAATCACAAAAGGCCACCAACTTTACACAAGTTGGTGGCCTTTTGTGAACCCCGCAACCCCACAGCATCTTGCTGAAATTACAGGGGACAGGCTGGGGTGGAGCGATTCGAACGCCCGGTACACGGATTCAAAGTCCGTTGCCTTACCACTTGGCCACACCCCAGCGATAGAGTCAGCTTGCATTATACCATCATTTTCCATTTTTGCCATTCCTCTCATCACCAAACATCTGAACTACCAAACTATGCTTTTCGTGTTGTTCTTGCAGTTCCTCAAACGCAAAGCGCCCATACCATCGAATTGTGACAACTACGGACGTGTGCCCCATCAGCTTGGACAGCACGCCGATGTCACCGCCAGAGGATAGGAAATTGATAGCAAAGCGGTGTCTGAATGAGTGCGGGTTATGCGCTCCCGTTACCCCCGTGTTTTTGATAATATAAAACAGGGCCACCTGACAAAGTTTTGACAATCGAAAACAGGGCCACCTGAGCAATAATCTGGTATCATTGAGGATAAAACTCAAGATACCGGAGGAGGAGATGATCAAGGTGGACGAACGAGAA
>JAAEPW010001392.1 GCA_024232355.1 Chloroflexota bacterium
GACTGGCCGTGGCCCACTGGTTCTGGCAGGAAGGGGTGGCGAAATTGGGGGCGGCCAAAGCCGGCATATTTCTCTATCTGGAGCCGCTGTCTACCACCGCGCTGGCGGTACCGTTGCTGGGGGAGCACTTTGGCTTCTTCACTGCGGCCGGCGGCTTGCTGGTTCTGGCCGGGGTGTTCTGGGCGGAACGTCGGAATTGAACCATCTGCGATTCACAACCTGACATAATCCATCGCTTCACGGGCGCAGAATACACGTCACAGTGGGAGATGCTTCGGCCAAAATGGAGACACAACGTAGTTGGTTTTCCCTATGATGATCGCATAATTTGCGATGAGATGTTTTCCCCAAAAGGGAAGAGCCACCCAATTGGGGGTTGGGTGGCTCGGGCAGGCATTAGGGTACCTATGGGACAGGGATCTTGATAGCTTTGCTAGTATAATCCTTATGATGTCGGGGATTCGTTGTCGAAATCCGTCCTTTTTGGGGAAAAAGAACGCTTCGTCTTTGGTATGAAACCGGAACGAAGCGCTTCAACCCTTTCGCTAGTACTATGACGCACAGA
>JAAEPW010001393.1 GCA_024232355.1 Chloroflexota bacterium
GCTGTGCGGCTAATGTCGCAGTCTCTGAAGACTATGTTGCTTATCTCAGGTGCAACCGTTTCCGCACCGATCTCCAGTGCCCTTCCCCAATCGTTCCATATAACACATTCGCTCCCTTTGACGCCTCTAACAGGCTTGTCTCCCGTTGGCTGTCTGCCGCCCCTCAAGCCCTTGATGACGATGCTGTCATCAAAAGAATCCATGTAAGCCGTGTATCCGGTGCCCGCATCTGCTGCGAGCAACACTTGAGTGGGCATTAGCACGTTCTCAAGAGGAGCACTCGGCCATGACAAAGATTCTCGCCATTGATCTCGGAAAGTTCAAGTCGGTTACTTGCTTGCTGGATACCGAGACGAACGAAACGGAGTTTTGGACCTTGACAACGGATCGCCATTATCTTGAGACTGTCCTCAAGAACTACGAACCCAACCTTGTTGTGATCGAGGCCTGCGGGATTGCGGGTTGGGTCCACGATGTCTGTACGGCGGCCGGCTATGAGGTGCTGGTCTGCAACCCAGCCCAGGAAGCGTGGAAGTGGAAGAATGTTAAACGCAAGACCGACCGCGATGACGCGCTCAAGATTGCCAAACTGGCTGCACTCGATCAGCTAGTGCCGGTATACGTGCCGTGCTATCAGCAGCGCGAATATCGCCGGATCGTAAAATACCGCAAGGTCATCGTCAGTCGCACCACCCGAGTGAAGAACAACATTCGTTCGATCTTTGCACAACGTGGGATTCCAATGGAGCGAGGCCAAAAGGCATGGGCGTTGGAAAGGCTGGATCAGATTGGCCGGCACCGCAAGCCACTTTCGGAGTGCGCAAACGACGAGTTGTGGCGCGGCGAGCTAGACCTGGAACTGACAGAACTCGAACGACTTCGTGAGCACCAGGATCAACTCCACAAGAAGCTTAAGGCGTTGGCGAAGGAGGACGAGCGAGTCCAACTCCTGCAGACCATTCCCGGCGTAGGTCGCAAGACGGCCGAGGTCGTGGTGGCCTACATCGACGATCCTCACCGTTTCAAGAATGCCCGCCAAGTGTCTTCCTATGCCGGCCTGGTTCCGCGACGGTATCAATCGGGTGAGATGGATCGTAGCGGCCGAATCAATAAGCGAGGCCCCAGACTGTTACGTGGCGCGCTGGTCGAAGCGGCCTGGATGATGCTGCGTTATAACCCCTGGGCACGGTCGGTGTACGACCGTCTCTGTAGCAACCAGAAGACACGCAAGAAGAAGGCGATCGTGGCAGTGGCTCGAAAGCTGCTTGTCCGTTGTTGGGTGATGTTGTTGCGTAAAGAACCGTGGAACCAGGAGGCCGGGCTGGCAAAGACAGCCGCTGTTGCTTAGTTCCATGACGATGTTTTGTGCGCTGAGCCAGGAGTAGGATTTCATTCCGATTCGGTTTGGTGCCGCGTATAGCTCGGAATCGGTCTGAACCACGAGTTCGATCAAACGAATGAGCAGCGCGGCCCTATTGAAGGAACTCTTGAGACGACGCAAAGCAATTCCCTCACGGGAAGTAAGACAGCGTCGGAAACTCGGATAGTCGACTAAATCCGAAACGGGACTCGAC
>JAAEPW010001394.1 GCA_024232355.1 Chloroflexota bacterium
CAAATCTTGGAAAAAGTTGACGTTTTACCATTTTTGATCGTTTTTCTGACATCTGGACCAACTTTTCCAAGTTGCTGGCAGGTATACGGTTTGGCGTCCCCAGGGACGGATTGGCTCTCCTAGCGACTTTTGCGGTATTGCATTTCTGCACATGTTGTTCTTAAAGCATCCAAAGAATGAATTCAAGTCGCTTTTTTCATGGGCGTTGATTGTGGTTTGTGGAATTGCAGGGGCTCTTGATTTGTTGTTAGTGCATTGATTCGAGGACGTACAGAAGGGACAATGCACCAGAGTAGTCCGGTTCTTGATATACAACGGCCCAAGTTATGGTCGTGCCGGGTAACCGCTGGCCTACCCGATACCCCGCATGGGAGTCAACATCCTTACGCGCTTGAGTTGCAATGATATCTTGTATCCAAGCCTTCTAGGCCAATAACGAGCCTTGTATTGGCGGGCACGGCTGAACCCGGGAGCGTTGGCCAGCTAATTCGTTAAGAGAGCATAAGTGGAATGCGAGTGCTATGATATGAAGACAAAGGAAAAAATAATCGGTGGTGGCCCATTACAATGCGGATAATTCAGCCACACCCCAGACAACGACCAAACAGCGTCCCAGACCCAAAACTGGGCACAGGAAAGACACAAACGCCGCATTTGGCGCCGCGCCGATGCCTGTGCTGGCCGAAAAGCACATCCATTCTGCACCTGCGCTCAATTTCTCTTACTTTGTGGTAAAATGGCAGCCTCTCAACTCTAACCCAAAAGGCAAACAAAGAAATCCCTTCAATAAATTGTACATTCGTCCTCTCAGGCTGTCAAACAGTACCTGCGCCAATAGACTCGTTAGTGTCCCACCACCCCCACCGCCAACTCCCCTCCCCGCATCCCACCGCCCCAAGGAAACAAGCCAATGACACCACCCGGGCAGACCAGGGGGAGACGGCGAGGGAGCGGACTGGGGTTGCGTCGGCGGCGGTGATGAGCAGGTCAGGCCGATGTTTCCTGTGGCAATCTGTGGACACACTGACCGCAATCCCAACCACCACCAGCAGCGACAGAGTACCCACCG
>JAAEPW010001395.1 GCA_024232355.1 Chloroflexota bacterium
ATCTCGTCTGTCTCGAAGCCATCCGGTGCAGTAGCATAGGTGTGTGAACTAGTCTCGCTGCTGGCGATGGTATGCCGTCCGTCGGCTTGTATAAAGGCGCACGTTCGGCGCTCAGCGGCCGTGGGTCGAGGACGCTGCTGCAAAGAAGCGTCACTACCCCAGAAATCTGTGCGATGATTCCAGCCAACAGCACATCTAGCCATTTGGCGAGCATAGGCCGGCGGAGTCTTGTCGGATTGCGGGTTAACCAGATATGGGATGGGCGTGCCATTGCTTGCCTGTTCAGTCGAGGCAAACGTGGCCACATCCTCTTTCAACTCGCGTTTTCCTCGCTCGATTTCTTGGCAAGATTCACGTCATGTCTGTTCGGTCGGGCGATGCCCCAGCACTGTAGGCATGGGCAGGGTCATCACGACTCTGGTGGGTGGCGGTCGGCCAAGATTAAGCTCTCCGGCTCAGCGGCGGTCCTCCGCACGAACCAATGGTGATCGTCCCTGCGCCAGGGCCTGCCATTTGGCAGTGCCTCCAGTGGGCGGTTGACTAGGAGAGACTGAGATCGGGACATCAGTCTTCGACTTAGACCCCGGACTACGTGTTGGTTGCGGATATACAAAAGTGGGAATGCCTGGTGGTGCAAATCCC
>JAAEPW010001396.1 GCA_024232355.1 Chloroflexota bacterium
AGGCAGCAATATTCGGAACGACAACAATCTGACAATAGCAACCTTGATCCCTTTCTGCCAGGCAGTACGCACAAAAAAGACGGTCGTGCTTGCCCCTAACAAGAGCCAAGCCGCAGTGGTGATGAGGTCGAGTATACTATCAATCACGCTGGCATTGTCCTATCTTTGCTTAAAAGTGGATAAAGGACCGTGTATCGTCGCATAGGGGTTTTTTTTGTTGGCTGAGATATTGTATCGTAATCTGTGTTCCTTGTCAAAATCTTTTTCTCTCTTTGCCGCTAAGGATGCGCAATGACCAGCAACGTGGGCGCCTGGTCGAGAACACAGCGCAACGCTCGATAAAGGTTCTCGGGATCAAGCGCGCCAAGACTCTCGTCGAGAATAATAAAGTCAGCCTTTTGGAGAATGGCGCGGGCAAGGTAGAGGCGGCTGCACTCGCCGTGAGAAAGCCGCCAACCGCTCTCGCCGATCATCTGCTGGAAACCGGCCGGCATACGGTCGAGCAAGTCGCCCAGCCCCAGTTCGCGACAAATCATCTCGGCCTCTTTTAGATCTTCAGGCCACGGCGGCCAGCGTCGCCCCATCAACAGGTTAAAGGCAAAGGTCTCGGTGAGCACATGGTTCTCGTGAAACTGGGGGGCCGCTACCACCCGTCGCCGCCACTCATCAGTCCCCACGGTTTGCCGGTCAAAACCCCGCAACAGCAAAAGGCCAGACTCGGGAGCGCGTAAACCCGCCAGGAGAGCAGCCAACGTAGATTTTCCCCCGCCAGAGGGGCCTTGTAGCAGCAGACGATCCCCCTTGCAAACCTGCAAGCTGCATTCTCGCA
>JAAEPW010001397.1 GCA_024232355.1 Chloroflexota bacterium
CTGGTATGTGAGCATGTCGTTACAAGATCAGTTCGTGACAGTGCAGCCATGTTGGACGCAACCCATGGGCCTGACATTGGTGCACCGTACTATGCCCCAACACCCGATCGTCCTTTTATAAATGAAGTGGGAGCTGATCCGGGTAAACTTAAAATTGGTTTTACAGTTAACACACCAAGAGAAACAGCAGTTCATAAGGATTGTGTATCAGCAGTAAAGGAGACGGCATTGCTCCTTGAAAACTTAGGCCATATTGTTAAGGAAATTGATCTTATAGGTATTGACGAGCAAGTTGACAATAATTATATGGGTGCGGCTCTTTTAGGACGACCATTTCTAGCAGTTGACGGCAGTTTGTGATGCTCAGTACAAGTCAAAGTGGTTTATTTGATTACTTTCAAATGATCGCGTTCTTCGTTCGAAGGCGTAGCAGTAGTATACGGCACGATGCCGCTGCTGTAGAGGGATTGATGGTTTCTTTCGTATGCGCAGGCTTCATGGAATGTCCAATACTCGTCGAAGTCGCAGCTGGATCGGAGGGCGCGCAATCGCAAAACGGCCTCACCGCCGGCCAGACTCCATCGGGCGCCGGTCACAGCCATTCGATCTTTGACCAAGTGCCGGCAGGCATCTTCGATAACTCCTGTGGCGATAGGCAGTCCTTTGGCAAGGTAGCAATCGGTAGAGAAGGTAGGGAGAATGATTGGACAAATAGCGTGCACAAGCGTCCACAGGTTCGCGTGCTTTGGTAGACAGACCGCGAATCGTTGCGCTTCGGCGCATTCCCCCTGCCATCAACCCCGCCTTGCCACGGAGAATTTCAAGCAGACGATGCCGGACCCAGTTTTCCAATTCCGATCCGGGTTCAGGATGAAACGCCCTAGCGGCATCCCACAGGTACTCGATGACGTGCATTAGATCGACGATGATCGTAAGGTCAACACCGCTTTTCTTGGCCAGCCGTTTCAGGATGCTGATTTGACTTTTATTGCCATCAACCAATGCTATCCAGATCTTCTCATCGGCCGGATCCCGGTAACTGGCTTCCTGAAACATCTCTTTGATGACCTGTTCAGGGGTTTTCTCCATACTCGCCCAGACACGTTTTTGCTCCGGTCTGGGTCGTGGTGGCGCGCGATCGGTGCTGCAGGTGTCGCTAACCAACGCTTCGGGCGTCCGCACAAACGGCATGATCGTGTAGACGGCAGCCACTGTGGCCATGCGCTTGGAGTTCTTCTTTTCTCCCTTGGACAACCGCGTGCCCATTTTGTGTACGCGTGCTTCCGCGGCTTTGCGAGTCTGCTCCCTTAGATCCTCGGTTCGCATTGTCACACCCTTGCCATCGACGCTGATGGCCAAAATCGAACTAGCTCCTTGACTCTCACCAGCCAGCGCTTGGCGGCCCCGGTAAAAGGCATCGAAGTCCCGGGCAGCTCGCACCACCAACTCTTCGAGCTGACGTTTGGGGACATGACCGCCGGTGTTTTTACGGATGCTCGCATGTGTTTCGTCAAAGGAGCTCTTGGCGGCTTCTTCTGCCACACGGCGGCGCATCTCAAGAGAGTAGCGCTCATTGGGCAGGTTAAGCTCAGCATCCAAAGGATGCAGACTCTCCACCCCTTGTTGGCCGTATCCTGCCCGTTCTACCGAGACAGTGCCGAACACCGTTTCAAGCTCCCGCTGCTGGGGTCGTACACGCGGCCGCTTAACCCCGTCAGCACCCTCCACGGGGTCCTCGCATTGACCGGGGCCACGGTTATCAAGATGCTCCTGAAGCAACGTACGCATCAGTTCCCGACCCTTCTTTTCAAGCTCGCGCTCAAGTTCGCTGTGGGTCATCTCAGAGGCTTCCTTAGAGTCGAGGTATCCTACGATGCCTTCAAACTCTTGCCGTGCCTGGCTGTATGCTTGTTCCAGAAATGACAGTTTGGCCAGTGCCGCCATCGTCCCCTACTTTCCTTTTATCAGCTTATTCTTGGCATTCTTGACCAGCGGATAAGCCAATACAGTCTTTACCTTGGCCCCGTGACGCTGGTGGGTTCGGTCCATACGTCCACGACCGCTGGTTTCTCCCAGAACTGTCCAGTTGGACGCACGATAGCACCTCCCGTAAAACCGCTGACGATCCACCAATGTCTCCAGCAGCCAGGGATCCACCCCATATTGCCGCCGCCAGTCGGTACGCAACCGCTTAAGAGTACGAGACAGCGCCATGCTGGCCAGGTTGCGGATGCGCGCTATCAACAGCAGGCGGCTGTTGTTGACAATGTGCTGCAGTCGCAACTTGCGAGTCGCATCGTCCCAGCCGATCCATTGGTCTCTAACCTTCATGCGCCAGGCAGGGCTAGAAAATTGCACGCACCCGACCACTTCGCGCCCGGGTCGCGTGACGTAGACCAAGTACTGCAGCCGGGCACCGTAGGGCATCGCGTAACCCAGATAATGGTACCGGCTCAAAAGCTCCCGAAACAGCTCCCGTTGCTGCCC
>JAAEPW010001398.1 GCA_024232355.1 Chloroflexota bacterium
AGTTGCTGCACCGGTACCGGATCTCCCATTTCCCTTCCCACAACACTGCGATAGGTGTTGATCTGGTCCAGCATCGTTGTCACGCCCCTTCGGCCAGTCGACGGTTCCATTCGCTGCATGCCCCGTTCTCTGAACTGCAGCATCTGCCTTCCCACTTTGGTCAGCTCCACGTCGCCTCCCATGCCAATGCTGTACTGCCCCAATTCAAGTCTGGGCATTCCCAGCTTGAAATGCCTGTTGATCATGGCGTCCACATCCTCGTCGGCGTAGAGCACTAGCGTCGGCAACTGCAGCAACGGCACATAGAACTTCTTCGGTTGTCCCGTCATCCCGATTCCTCCCGCAGTCGCGTACTGACCCATCACCAATCCGCCGTATAGCCGATTGATAGCACCCAACTGTGTGTGGCGCACCAACACGTCGTTCTGCATCTGGGCCATTTGCTGCAGGTTATGCGGCAAATCCCACAGGATCAAGTTCTGCTCGAAACCTCCTGCAGTCTTGATCAGTTGGAACAGGTCCCCTTTGGTGAATAGGATACTGCCCGTTCCGCACCTCCATTCGAGATCCTGCGCATAGCGCATTCGAAGCCCTCATTTGTTGATCAGGATCCAGGCCGCCATCTGTTGCGCTGGTCAGTTCTGCTTCCGGGCCTC
>JAAEPW010001399.1 GCA_024232355.1 Chloroflexota bacterium
CCGCCATAGCAGGTGTCCGGGGCATCCATTTCTTGGGCGAACCATTACCTTTGGTCGGTATTGGTTTCGGCAATGCTTCCCGGAGGGACAGGTGAGGTAGGCAAAAATTGTAATAGCCCATCACCAGTTTCAAACGACGAAGCAACCCTTCCTTCGTCTTGGCCAGCCGTTACGGTGGGCGGGTCAGTCGCCTGACCCGTCCCCGCTACAAAACCGCGCTTGAGACTTTCGCTTCACGCGGCTCCTCAGTACGAGGTCCATTGTCATTGGCACCTTCTGTCGTGAATTCATCGTGGCAGTGTCCGTGTAGCAACACCAGATTGGAATACCGGTTATTCGTCCGGTTGCCGTCCCAGTGATGTCTTTCTATCACGTCTTCTGCCTTAAAGTACAGCCCACATAGTCCGCAACGACATTTCTGCCTTTTCAGCAGTTTGAGCACCCGTGTCGATTTCGTCGGGTCGCGTCCTCGGCGCTGAATCCAGTACGGCCAGTCCCCATCATATGGACTTTTGTCGCCTCTGACCTTGATGTGACGTTTGATCGGCGTGTCGGAATACTTGACCAGCCAAACTGTTCCGTCACCAAAGTTCTTGCGATTGCCGCGTTGTTTCCAGTAGCGACTGACGCACCACCTACCTTTCTTGCGTGGGTGTCGAAACCGAGACCATCGGTATAGCTTGCGATAGAGTTGGGCGTCCATCCGGCCAAACGTTTTCTTGGCAACACTCCCTCTGTGGTACTGCGTCCAACCCCGAATCTTGGGATTGAGTGCCTTGACCAGTGCAGCTTGAGGCGCACCTCTGTATTGGCGTATCACCTCTCGCATTTCTGCTAGTTGCCGCTTGCAGGCTTTCTTGCTCGGCTTGATGAGTGTCTTGAACCCTGGCTTTCCTCGATAAGTGCGCGTATGATACTTACCCACCCGGTATTGCCGAACGTTGAACCCCAGGAAATCGAATCCCACATTCCCTTCGTATTCATTCAACGTGTGAGTCACGCGGGTCTTGCTGGGTTTCAGTCGCAATCCTACCCCATCCAGCCAGGTTTCGGCCTCTTGTTTGACTTTTAGTAACGTGTCCAAATCTTCACACAAAATCACCAGGTCATCGGCATACCGAATAATGGCGATTCTGAACCGAGACGATACAGAGATCAGAGTTTCTTCAAAGCCGTGCAGAGCCACGTTACACAACAAGGGTGAGATCACACCCCCTTGTGGCACCCCAGCCTCCGGGAATAGATACTCACCCCCGTCCAGGATACCTGCTCTGAGCCAGTCTCGCACCAGTCGCGCGATTGGCCCAATGGCATTGAGTTTGCGTTCCAGGGGTTCTCTTGCAATGTTGTCGAAGCATTTTTCGATGTCAGCGTCCAGTATATATTTGGGGATTTTGCGGTAGTGACCCATTAGAATGCGGATAATTGACAAGGGTACTGGTTCAGTTGGGGGGGATTTCTGGATAGTCAGCCAATTGTGGCTCAAAAAGGGGCTTGTAGCCGAGGTTTCCATACCTCACAGGGCCTTACGCGCTATGGAAAGCGCGGCTACATCGTAATCCCATTCAACTGAACCAGTGCCCCTTCTCGCGTTCGTGCTCCAATTGTGTAGATCGTCTCGCGACTGGTTTGGTAGATGTTGGACAGCCAGGTGATGCTGCCCCAAGGTCGCCGCTCACTAGGGATGTTGACGACGCCGCCAATAAACAAGCGATCCGATAAGGTTATGTCGGACCGCTTCCAATTGGTATCAGTCTCATCATTTCCACCGGGCTGCATTTGCCAGGCCGGTTCCATTGGCTCAGGCCACAAGACTTTTGCTGCTGCTGTTTGTTGATAGGCTAGTAACATTGAAGGTAACCTCCTTGGGTATTTTTATCCAATCTCAAAGTGGTGTACCTCTCTTAACCTAAATTGTCAAGGTGCTCATTTACTCAAAATGAACCATGCCACGAGGCCGGACATTTGTTGTTTCTGAAGACCTATCGTGGAGATACACACCTGATCAATGGAATGATTGATGGAGCGACCTATTACGAAGGGCTGGAGGAAAGTCGGCGTTTGAGCCATCAAATCTTTGATCGGGAAGGTCTATCGGTGCTTTACTTTAAGGAGTTATTGGGAGATGACGAGCATGAGCGCCAGTTCATCACGTGCTTGAAATCGAGTCAGTACGATGGTTTGAATAGCTTTGAGTCGTATACCCCCTTCGAGCCTTATCGCTATGACAAACACGGAAAGCTGATCCAAGAGATCGCCGAGGGCAAGTACACGATGCCAGACCGACGCAAAGGTGAAGATGGCTTGGAGCTACGAGTTGTGCTACTGCGCCGCCCTGTTGACGAGACAAAGGAAGAAGAAGCACGCCTATTCGCTATCATCACATCCAATTGGACTATACCGGCAACCGAGGTTGCCGACCGGTACCGTGCTCGGTAGCCACGGCAGGAGAACGGTATCCGCGACTGGTGGGTGACCTTGGGAGGCAACGTCAACGTCGGCTACGATAAACACCCAGTTGAGAATAGCGAGTTGGCTGCGCAAAAAAAGAAACTGGAAACACGCCTTGAGCGCCTGGAACGCTACATTCCCAGTTGCGAGGTTCGTCTGGCGCGTACCCACCAGCGACATCAGCGATCCCCCGAACGGTATCAGACTAGATGGCAGGCCGCCCTGGAAACGATCGACCAAGGAATTCAACAACGTGGAACCGACGGTGTAGATGCACTGACCATTCACCGTTGGGCACAGGCGGAACAAGACCATTCTCGGGTGCAGTTGACACTGCCCCTATGTGCTAATATAAGTGACACAACTCTGCTCAATAATTTAGGGTAGAATAGAGAGCAGAGGAGAGTGAAAAGATGAAGCAAAAAGTGACCAAGCAAACAGAAAGACCTGATCCGGAAGTCAAAGCCAGACAGCGCAGACAATTCAGCGCAAAGGAGAAACTACGCATCCTGGAAGAAGTAGACGCATGCACAAGGCCGAGCGAGATCGGCGCGCTGGTGCGGCGGGAGGGGATATACTCGTCGTACTTGAGCCGGTGGCGTCGGGCGAGGGATGAAGGGCAGTTGGAAGGATTGAGTGCCAAGAAGCGAGGTCCCCAAAGAACTGTCGGCGAGGGGTTGGTGGAGGAGA
>JAAEPW010001400.1 GCA_024232355.1 Chloroflexota bacterium
ACGATGCTTCACCCATCATAGTCTTACAGTTTTCATCCTACTGTCCAGATATGACTACTTTTTCAAGAGTCTCTATAGGCGCGATTTCCAATCGCGGCTGCTGGCTCGCGTGGCGGGCGCGCCAGGGCTGTTCAGTTCTAAACAAGTGGTGGTATCTTGTCAAAAGTTCGGGGCGAAGAAACCGGGGTTTTTCGTGCAACCTACGGTTGCCATAAACCTGGTTTCTCATCTGCCAACCCTGGATTATTAAAAAGAGACGTCTTGACGGGGAAAGAAACCAAGTTTAAGGCAACCCGTAGGTTGCACAAAAACCCGGTTTCTCATCCACCAAACCGTGGAGAACTGAACAGCCCTGGCGGACGCGCACATCTGCGAGCGATACTATCGGACGCAACTGGAAGGAGCGCCTGTCGATCCCGGCTATTGCGCAGGCTCTATTCCCTAGGCTTGTCACTGATTTCGGTCAATTGTGTCGAGGCCGGCTGATACGCCGCCCGTTGCATCAAGGAGAACCACGATGAAACAACTAGACAAGCGCCAGATAGCGGGGTGGGTCGCGGTCGGTTTATCTACCGCCGTCACCTGCTTTTGGGCATTTTGGGGCATCGTCGAGAACTTTCACGAGGGTTGGTATTACGAGTCGTTGCTGTCGAACGTGGGATTGATGTTCGCGCAGTATCTTGGCCCGATGCTCGTCTTTATGGGCGTCACGCTCGTTTCAATTTTCTGGTCCCGGTTTGGTAGCGGTCTACACGTGATCTTGGCCTTGTTCGCCATCTGGTTTTTTCAATCATCCGCCAATGCGGCCACCTTTTTGATCATCGCACCACTAATTGGGATGGGCGCGATGTACTGGTTTGGTCGTCCCCAACCACGCAAGATAGCCGTCTCTCTGGCTGTTGGACTGCCCATTCTGACCCTCGCCTTGTGCGGCATCGAACCCGTCCTCCGCGTGTCCCAACGCATTGACGTGACGATGGCAACCTCCAAGCCCGGTTGGTGCGTGGAAACGGAGTGAATCTGATCTGGGCTCCCGACGGACCTGGATGGCCGTGCACGGGCGTAGACTGGTACGAAGCAGAGCAGGTGTGCCAACGTCTCGGCGAGGATGGCCTGACCCTCGCCCCTGAGCCACAAAACGTATGGCGATTGCCGACCGTGGATGAAGCCGTGCGCTCTATGGTTCGCCACGGCCAGAACAGCGGCGGGGCGTGGGATGCAGAAATTGCCGAGGCTACCTACCAAACGAGACCCGACAAAGAGTCTCCGCTGTGGAACACATATTCCCAAGTGATCTACTGGTGGACGGCGACAGAGGTAGATGAAGACCACGCCTACATCATTGTCTACGATGGCAAGGCGTGGTCGAAAACAAAGCAACTCAGTCTGCCATATCGAGGGTTTCGATGTGTAAAACAACCATAACCGCTCATGCAAAGCCAAACGGTACAAACTCGAGATATGAGGCAAAGCACCAAGATTGAGGAACGAATCACTCACTCCCAAATGATCTTGGCCAACACCCATTTCCTCCACCTCCTGTCAAACCGCAGTGCCCCGTTCCACAACGCCCAGCTTCCCCTGAACAAGCTCCACCCTCAACCCCAACTCCCCCCCCCGTACCCCACCGCCCCCGGCCCAAGGAAACAAGCTAATGCACTGCCTGAGCAAACCAGGGGAAGACGGCGAGGGAGCGGGTTGAGACCACACCGTCGCTGACCTGCTAGAGCGACTCGACGTTCACCTGGCCACCCTCAACCTGAGCGCTCTCACCAATGGGGGAACCTGGATGGACAATGGGCCTCACACTGCATCGCTCCAAGGTGTCGTTACGTTCTTCAATTGAAGCTGCTACCACTGCATATTGTCGGCGTGTGGGTGGGCTTGAGGTCTCTTCTGTCGGGTACTGAATTCCGGGTTACAATAGCATAATTTCACGAGCGGCAAACTGACGTTTTCACGTGTCCTTATACCCGCTCGCCTATTGCCTGATCATTTTGGCGTGGTTCAAGTTAGATAGACACTTTTTTCAAGACCCTTTTTCAGGTTGTCTAGCAGTTCGGATTTTTCTCAGCCAGCAACCCACAAGCGGGAATTTGGAGGGTTTTCACACCCTTTTGAGCCAGTTTTTGCACCAAAA
>JAAEPW010001401.1 GCA_024232355.1 Chloroflexota bacterium
TAAACGGGCTGCCCGCCGCGAGCGTAGTCGTCAGCGTCGCCATGCGTTGGGTGCTTCTGGAGCTTGTACGAAGCGCCCTGTCCGCCGCAAGCGAACCAAGGTCAATATATGGCTATCTGCAAACCAAATGACCCACTAGTACTGGATCTCGCGACCCAATACCATCAGGACCAAGCTTAGCGCACGGCCAGCCTGTTCAAGCTTGTCCGCCGATACAGATTCCAGCGTATCTGCTGACCGTCGGGAGGTCAACTCTCCGCCGTCCCAACTCAGGCCGACCTGAGGCGCTTCCTGCCCGCCTGCCTGCCGGTCTTGATCTTCAAAGATAATGCCAATATCCACCGCTTCTCCACCACGCCGGGATTCGACTCGCATCTGTTGAGCTGATTGTTCAAAAAGATCAGTCAGGCGCATACTACCGCCCGCCAGGATAATCAGTCCATCCCCTTCACCCGCTCCCAATCCTCGCAGATCAACTACAGCATCGATCTCAAAGTTGGAGGAAAAACCGTGTTTGGCAAGGAGAAACCTGTCCACTTCTGGTGGATAGACCGACTCGCCCATCTCTAAGCCTTCAGCGCTATAGGCGACGAAAAGAAAGGTTCGGTAGGGCTGGTAGCCCGTCTCTTGCAGCGTACGGATAGCCTCCAACATCACGGCCACTCCGCTGGCATTGTCGTTGGCGGCGGGGTACAGTGTTCCGTCTGGGCTGGGGGGTGGGGTGTCGTACTGAACCATCACCACGATCATCCGGTCATTTATGCCCCCATATCGGCTGTCCGAGAGGCCAGGCAAGTGGCCGATGACGTGACGAACCTCCACCCGATCATGGATCGTGCCTGTCATATCCACCGAGGCCATAATTTCTGTTGGCAGACCAATCACCTCGTTCACGTTCAACTCTTCGGCTATTGGACGCAGATCAGCCATGGTTTGCCCAGTCCCCTCCAACAGACGATCCGCCGTAGCCTCGTTGATCCACAATGCGGGCCTATCATATCCTCGTTCAGTGCCAGTACCAAACATTTGCCAGTTGGGATCGCGCGACGACAGTGTATAACGGCGCTCTACGCCTACAGGATCTCTATCTACAACGAGAATGCCATCATAAGGCACATCAGTAAGAAAGTCTACTTCTCTGCCAGAGAGAACCATCAGGACTTCTTTGGAATAGTCCAGGCCCTCTAGAGCCTTGTACCTAGCTCCAACAAATCCTGCGCCGCTCCTGATCATGTTTCCCATAGCAACAAAGCGAACTTTGCCCTGAGCCTGACCCCAGTTGCGATCGTATCCCACGAACTCGGCGAAATCCTGGTGATAGACCGCAGATTGGCCGCCATCATCAATGGACAACTGAGGGACATCATTCAAGCCTTCAAAAGATCGTTTCCGGGTCTGAAAATAAGTCATATTCTCCCCGGCAGACTGAAGGCCCAGGGCGTGGAATTGTTGTGCAACGTACTCTGCCGCCGCGTCCATCCCTGGCGTACCCAGCGCACGGCCATCCAGGGCCGGGTCAGTTAGAGCCTGAACATGGGCCAGCGCTTGCCGACCGTCGAATTCATTGGCCTGCTGGCGGTAAAAAGCTATCGCACCTGTGTTCGCCTGCGCCCAATTGATGCCCACAACCATCAACAATCCCGCCGCCACGGTATACCGGTTGAGCAGGCGCGAGATTCCAATGCCGACGGTCTCTACCATGCGGCGTATCCCCTCGCCAAAGAGATTGAACCCCAGAATAGCGGTGAAAAAGGCCAGGCCAGGGTACAAGGCCATCCAGGGATAAGCACGCGCATAGCGACGGACGTTGCTCAACAATGCGCCCCACTCGGGCACGTCGGAATAGTGATAGGGCGCTGCAGCCACGTTCAGTTCGGCAAAAGCCCCACCACCGATAAAGATACCGACAAAACCCAGTTCGCCCAAGAGCATCAGGGTAGCCCCCATCTCCAGAGCGGCGATAGAAATCAAGGCCGAGAGCAAATTGGGCAAGACGTGACGCCAAACAATGCGCGGCGTGCGCAGACCCAAGGCCACCGCGCTTTCAACAAAGAGCTTGGGCCGGATGGTCATCACCTCACCCCGCACAAACTGCATCACCTCACCCCACCCTACCAGGCAGAGAGCAATGACAAAAGGCCGGAATCCCTGGCGAATACCCAGCGCCAAGATGAACGTCATCGCCAGAAGCAAGGTGGGAAACGCCGCAATCGTTTCGGAGAAACCCAATAGCAAACGGTCCACCCAACTTCCATTCAGCCAACCAGCTATGGACCCCAAAACCACACCCACCACCATACGGGCTGATACCACCAGTACAACCAAAAGCACGGTCTGTTGAGCTCCGGCCAGGATGAGGCTCAGAATATCACGACCGAGTGCATCGGTCCCCCAGAGAAAAGTCTCGTTAGGGGCAAAGGGTGGAACAATGATCTCGCCGTCTACATAGGTCAAGCCTTGCGTCGTGTAGGGATTAGAAGGCGCCAGCCACGGCCCAAACAAAAAGAGGACAACCAGACCAAGCACCAGGATCGCGCCGACCATAAAGGGAAAATTACTCAATGTCCCTCGCACCCACATGCGCCGTCTCTCCGCTTGATACTCCTCTGTAGAAACGTCAAGCGCTATGCCGCGCTTTTCCAGTATCGCTCGGAAAGGGTCAGGAGAAGCAGGCGATTTGCACCGAGCCAGCCAACGCTTGAGAGAGTTATTCATCGACAGGTCCCGCACGGCATCAAGCACAGACCTGGCTATTCTCTTCAAGCTCACCCGTTCTCTACGCCCGGCGTCGGCAATCGTATCTCGCAACCGGGGATCAATAAGACGATAGCACACTTCCAGAATGAGGTTCACCAGAATGAACAATATCCCCAAACAGAGAATCAGAGCCACGGTCAGATTATCGTCCTGCCGGGATATAGCCTTGAGCAAACTAAAGCCCACACCAGGCCAGCTAAAAAAGAATTCGACCACCGGCAGGCTGCTCAACGAAAAGCGCAGAGAGAGACCCATTGTGGTCAATACAGGGATAGCCGCGTTGCGGATCACGTGATGCAATATCACCTGCCGCTCTTGCAAACCTTTGCTGCGGGCCGTGCGCACATAGTCTTGGCTCAGCACATCACTCACAGAGACAAAAGTAACGCGAGTAATTTGGGCGATGGGCCGGGCAGCCAGTACCAGTGCGGGCATAATAATGTGTTTATCCCAACCAAATCCCCCTACAGGCAACACGGGACGGCCCACAGATTGCGTCAAACGGATGGCGGCCATCTGGAGAAGCAGTGCGGCAAAGAAACTAGGCACCGACACACCGACAATGGAGGCCAGGATAGTGACCAGTGACCAACCAGACTGACGACGTCCCGCCGCCCAGATTCCCAGGGTTACCCCCACCAACGTCGCGACCAACAAGGAAACCGTCAACAGACCAAGGCTCTTTCCAAGGAAATCGGGGAGCACCTCGGCGATGGTGACAGGAATAGAGGTCAAGCTACCCGCCGCAGAGAAACCGAGTTCGCCTCGGGTCAATCGGCCCACGTAATCTAGGGTCTTGAGCGCAGATTGGCCCAATGCCGGATAAAAAGCCATACCCTGGGCCATACCCAATCCCAGGTAACTGAGGAAAATAATGACTACCAGGACCAGTACTCCAAAGATCAGTCTCTGGGCGATAAAAGCGCCTATGCCAATCAATGTCTCGCGCCATCGTGACTGTGTGGCAATTGGCTCTTTTGAAAGATTAGATGTTGACTCTAACCCAGTGATTTGTTTCACAGTTTTTTCAGTCATAGACAATGTTAGCACATCTCCTAATAGATGAATACTCTACCAAACATACCTCGTGGTTGATCCCTTCTCCTAGTGGGTCATTTGTCACGCTTATGGCTATTAAGTGATGATGCAGCAAGCACCATATGTGGCCCAAAGTGTCCCAAATTCTGATGAAACCGCCACATCTAGGGACAGTTTCCACAAGA
>JAAEPW010001402.1 GCA_024232355.1 Chloroflexota bacterium
GGCCGCTCGAGAGAAGAATGGCATGTCGATCTCTCTTTGCTCGAGATCGACCTGCCAGTACAAACTGACACTTTAGTACCAACAAATTTACATGCAACACACATGTAACATTCACGTGCCCTTTTACTTCACGGGCCACACTCAACAAGAATCTAGTGCAATTTATGTACACTAATTACACGATACCACATCTCCCCCCACTTAGGCGAGATCAACATAGATGATCGATGCCGATCTCTTCTGGCCCAGCGGGTTCTTGTTCTCTTCCGGCCGATCTCTTCTGGCCCAGCGTCCCTCGACGGTTCTTGTTGATTTAGCGGTCCGCGGCTCTCTATGTCCCAGTCATCATTGCCGTCTTTCTGGCTTGCACGAGACGCCGCGCCGACCAGTGCTTCCCATCTGACAGGATGTAGTTATACCGCCCCAGCACCGTCTCAACGCGCATTGGACTCCGGCTCGGCACCTGTCCTCTGGTTCCGCGAGTGCATCAGGCTAGAACGAGACTACCGACCGGAAACAGCGGTCTGCACAGAACGGTCTGGACGGTGTGCGGGCCTGGCCCTTCGTCCACTGCCAGCAGAATGTGTTCTCGCCCGTCGACATGTTCAGTCCTGGGCACATATTTTGATTGCATGATTTTGGCACCAGGCGCTGACACACATCCAGATGGGGTATTTGTGTTGGTCCCTGTTTGGGTACTCTTCACGGCCTTGTGACTGAGCGGTGGCTCTGTGGAGTGTTGTACGTATGCGGGTAGACCCCCGGACTGCGAACCCCTTCCACCAGCA
>JAAEPW010001403.1 GCA_024232355.1 Chloroflexota bacterium
GCGATGCGTGCGTTGCGAGCCATCAGCTGAGGTGTGCGACGGTTTAGACAATGACTGCGACGGTGAAACCGATGAAGACTATGACCCATTACCTACGAGTTGCGGCGTTGGTGCCTGTGCATCGACGGGTGTTACTTCCTGCAACGGCGGCGCTGTGGAGGACAGCTGTGTCGTGGGACCAGCTGAAGTCGAAGTTTGCGACGGTTTAGACAATGACTGCGATGGCTCCACCGATGAAGATGATGGTGTATGTGATTGCGAGGACGCCGATAGTTGCTGCGACGTTGATCACAAGACCTGCCTGGATTGCACCGATGGCGTTCACTGCGATATGACATCACAAGATTGCACTGCTGACGGAGTGCCCGATATATACGACCCAAATACTGGCTTGTGCTGGCAAGATCCGCCGAGTGGAATCCTCCATACATGGGACGAAGCCTTGGCTCTTTGTAGTGATGCCTGGCGACTGCCGACGATCAGTGAGCTGAGGACACTGGTACGCAGCGGAAGCGATGCGGAGTGCAATGTATTAGAGTGGGACATGGAATGGACCACGGTCCCAAGTGGATACTGCGGAGTTTGGGACAACTGTTTGAGCTTATCGTGTTGGGTAAGTAGCGAGTGCTATCCCAGCGCATGTGGTACACTGGAAGGCCCAGGGACAGGAGGATGCTACTGGGATGGGGCACTAAGTGGTACGTGCGGTTATTACTGGTCGGCGTCAGAGCGCGCGGACTATACCGACTACGCGTGGGTCGTCTATTTCGTCAGCGGGCACGTGAGCGCCAGCTATAAGAACAGCAACACCGACGTGCGATGTGTACGTTCGGGACCGTGATTGGTGATTTGGGTTTTGATTATTTGATGATTGGGTCTGGGCGAAGCCCAGCGGAAATTTTTGGTTCATATGTAGCATATATTCATGCTGCGCTCTGTTTTTACAGATAA
>JAAEPW010001404.1 GCA_024232355.1 Chloroflexota bacterium
CTTGCAACTTTCTCTGAGAAAGTTGCAAGTCGAAGTGCCTGACCCCCTCACTCCGCGTTGTGCCACTGATTACGGTTACATGTGACCGCGGCAGCCCCTTAGATTGTCGTCTGAGTTGGTTCCGTCCGGGCAGATGGTGTTGGACCAGGTTGCGCCCCATGTTATTCCGCTGATCACCGCGCCTTCGAGATTTGCATTGGTGAAGTCAGCCCTCGGTGCATACACAGCCCAGAGGGTGGCGTCGCTCAGATCTGCTCCCGTGAAGTCTGCATTGCGCAGGCCGGCGCCGCGGATGTTGGCGCCTGTGAGGTCGGCATCTCGGAAGTTTGCATTCCCTAGGATTGCTCCACTTAAGGCTGCGTCACTTAAGTTTGCGCCCGTAAAATTTGCACCGGCTCCATTTACTAGACGAAGATCTGCTTCACTTAGGTTTGCACCTGACAAATCAACGCCGCTCATTGAGACACTGCTCCCGGTTACACCGGACAGGTCCGCGTTTTCGCACTCGAGACCGCTCAGGTCGACTCCACTGATATCCGAACCGGCGGAAGCATCCCCGCAACCCTGGACATGATCGCCGTCTGGATCGCAAACCGCGCCGTATCCATCTCCGTCCTCGTCGATTTGGTCGGGGTTGGCGTCGACTGGGCAGTTGTCGAGCGCGTCCAGCACGCCGTCGTCATCTCCGTCGTGACCTGTGATGGTTACGCGAAGCACATCGACTGGACCCTCTCCCAGGTCATCCGGTTCAATCGCAAAGCTATCGAGTGTGTAACCGGGCAGAAGTTTGACATTGAGAGTTACTCCCTCATCTGCGATGCCACCCTCAGGAGTGACGAGTAGATCGTAACTGAAGGTTCCTTTTCCCGGACCGGTTGTAAAGTTGGCTAAGATTTCGGCATTGGCACCGAGCGTGGCGCTCGCGGCATCCATGGCTCCATAGGTTCCGGGAACAACCGTTCCGTCGGCCCGATCAGTTCCATCGATGCCAAAGGTGAGAGTGCCGCCATTGAGCCGCAACGAGTCATTGAGGTCCACGAAGCTGCGAGTTACAACAACATCCACCAACAGGGTTCCGTTTGTTACCTCGTAGGAAACCATTTTAAGGCCGGGGGCGACAAGCAGACTGTCCTCCAGGGTAACTATGATGGATGCTTCGGCATCGGCGGTTGGGTCGGAATAAAAGTCACCAATCTCAAAATCGCGATCGCCAAGTGTGATCTGGGAACCAATAGCGTTCATTGTTAGGTCCATTGCACAATGGGTGACCGCGGTTCCGCCTTCATAACAACCGAAGTTTCCAAGATCGATCCCCGCCGTGGTTACAAGCGTGGAATCGGTCAAGTTGATTGCGGCCTCAACATCGAGGGAGGATCCTTCGGCAGCATAGACATCTCCGATATACATTGAGCCGAGCTCCACGTTGACTGAGCTGTTAGTGACGTTCCACGTGGCCTTGGCGGTGTGGACAGATTCCAGACCGTAGGCGGTTAGTTCGGCCATCTCGAAACCCGTTATGTTGACCGTTGAATCGTTCACATTCCAAATAGCGTCGAAATCGGCCGTTGAATAGCTGCCATTGGTCGATCCGTTGAGAATTTCGACGGATCCGCCATTGCCGCCATAGTTCATGGTGACATTGTCCCAATCGACACGAATGGGCTCGGCGCCACTGTTGGCAGCTGAATTTGCGCCGTCAACGATGTAGTTAGCGATCTTTGGGGCGCTTGTCATCACGGAGTCTGTTACTGTCACGATTGCTTCGACGACACAGGTGGTGTCATTGGAGTTGCATGAACTATATCCCACGTCCCACTGTGCTGTATTCATGGTGGAGTTTGTGACGTTGATCGTTGCAGTCGCACTGTTGGTAGAACCCGGCACGTCTGTCCCCAGCGTGGCCGCGTAGATTGGACCATTGGTGTCGACGGTCGACCCGGCGATGTTGAGAGCGCCGGTGATGTTACCGCTGCCATCGGCCTTGGCCACCGCGATGGTTATGCTACGGTTTCGATCGGCATGGTAGAGTGCGGCATCGGTCACGGTGACGGTGGAGCTGCCACTGCCACTTTCGCCTCCGGGGATATAGGGCAGACCCAAAATTTCTCGCATCACAAGCTCGCCGCCACTTACGAGTTCGAGGGTGCCCGAACCGCTAGGACCACCCACATCGACGCTGTATGCTTCAGCATGACCGGAGATTGTCGCGCCGCGCGCCTTGGCGATTTCGACCGGATCTCCAAGCCCGGGAAGCTCGGGACTCGACCAGTTGGCGACATCGCTCCAATCGCCTGAAGACGGCAACCATCCAGGCTCGATAGGAGATCCTGTGATAGTTATCTGCACAACCTCAGTGCCGCCCTGGTCTATGATTCCAGTGTTTGCTTCATCTACGGTGAAGCCCTGATTCAAATAACGGGCCGTGACGGTTCCGGGGGTACCTCCCAGGCCGCCGCCGGTCGCATCGCGCAGCAAGACATAGGTGTGGGTTCCAGCCGGAGGGGGTTTTAGGAAGTCGGCCACAAAGTCGCCGTCCAAAACGATAGTGCCTGTGGGCTCGAACGGATTAATTACGTCGGCCGGGTCTTGGCCGTTCATGTGCCAGATCGGCATGACGATGGTCGCGCCGGCGCCCATATGGAGCAGGCCACTGGGAGCAGAGTTGTGCTGCCCGGCAACGAATTCGATGTCCACCGCGCCGGTCCCGCCTGCAACGCCGATGAGAACATCCGTGGCGCCTGAAAATCCGCCGAACGTTTGAATGAAGCCCGTGACATCGCCGGTGGATCCGGGTTCGGTCACACCTATTCGCGCGTTGGCAAAGTTCCAATTGTAGCCCACCCAGTCAATGATGACCGAGCCATCTGCTTCTGAAAGACCGAGTATGAGATCGCCCGTGCCGTCTCCGTAAGTATAGGCGTAGTTAGCTGAAACCGAGACATCACCAAGGCCGCCGGCCACGCCGAACTCGATGTGCGAGAAATTCAATAAATCAGCGTCAAATGCTGGAACCGTAACCGATCCCTCATCGTTGCTGACGCCGATGCGAGCAACTCCCGAGGTTTGCGCCCTGAATCCGACATTGCCGATGACAGAGGCCTGGGAATCATCGGATCCCATATCGCAAACCCCAACATTGAGGTTGCCCTCCAAATCGAGGTAGAACGATGCGCTTTGGCCTTGAACAAACTCTGCCGCGCCACCGTCTGCACCCATCGTGAACGAACCGAGATTGCGATTCCCGTAGGTTCGTCGCTCTACACGACCATCATTTAGAACGACATCGTCCCCGATCTCCGGCACGCCTACCGGTGTCCAGTTTTCGGCGGTGTACCAATTATTATCGATGTCGCCGTTCCACTGTCGTTCCGCGGCCATGACAGCACTGCTTGCGAGCGCTATGACTGCGATTGCGAGCAAACCAAGTGCATTTCGTTGGTTCTTTTGCATTTTGAGTTCCCTTCACGGTTTTGTCTTACTGATCCCCCCATGGCATTTTTCCCACTCAGTCGACAAATTTGCAAAATATTTTGAAGACACTTTAACATCCTATTTCAAGTGGTAAACTAAATAAAATGAAGAACTTTCGTACACGAGTCTTGCTCCCACTGTTGGTGTTGTTTTTGATTGGCATCGCGGGTTGGTCTTTCTTTGGTCAGACTGCGGGTGGGCCTTCATCTGAGTCATCACACAAATCGGCCGATAATGCCGAGAATGATCCCAATAAAGGCAACCGTAAGCGAAGCGGGCCAAGCTCACTCAGTCTACATCGACGCCAGGAATCACTACGAAGCGCACCCGAGGCGCCTGAGCCGATCGAACCGAACTCTATAAAAGCATTGCAGCGACTCCGCGCCAGCTTGGAGGAACAAAAGCGCGCTCTCCGCGAACAAGCCCGTGAAGCGCAACGCCAGGCGCGAGAGGCAGGGCGGGTAAGTGACCCTAAAAGGAGTTTGAAAATGCGGCTAGAGTCAAAGTCGTTGCGAGAGCAAGAACAAAAGGTTGTCCAAAAGATCAAAGATGTAGAGAAAAAAATGGCCAGTTGGACATCTACGTACAAGGCGTCAGCCGAAGAAAAAACAGACCAGTAGTAAGTTCCTTTCCAAAATTATTAAGATTTTAGTCTCTCAGCCGTTATCTAGGTCAAGTGATAACTAATGAAAATGTGTTTGAAATCGATGGCGGGGGATGGCGGGGTCAGGCACTTCGA
>JAAEPW010001405.1 GCA_024232355.1 Chloroflexota bacterium
ACCAAATTGACGTAGATTGACGGTATAATGAACCACTATTTGTGAAAATTTACACACCAATTGCCCCAAAACAAATCCAAGAACATTAATTCAAGAGTCTCTCTACTTCAAGGATGGCCAGGAGCTGAGTCGCCAAGTCCCTGAATAAACCGTTCGGCGGGGAGCCTCCCCCCAAAAGCGCGGGAGGCTCCCCGCCGAACGGCCCGGCGAAATTCGCTGCTTCATCGTCGGGACTTTGCCTTTGGACAACCAATGCACGGATCTTTCAAAATCCAGTATTGTACCCCCCCAAAAACCCCCCCCCCCACCCACCACAGCAAATCAACGCCCCCCCCAGGCTCGTCCCATCGAAAGGCACAGCAGCCCCATCCCACAACGCCCAGACGCCTCTGAACACACCAACCCTCTCTCCTCATCACCCAATCCCACCACACACCGCCCCCAACACCTACTCCCCACGCCATATTCCATCGCTTTGCACGAGGTTCATTACCAGGGTTTTGCACGGAGAGAAAACGAGGTGAGCCGAGGAATCAGTCCTCTGTTTCGGCGGTGGCAAGCAATGGGGCGGGAGCAAGGATCGCTACCCACAAACCGTCAATCACCACAACAAAGCCAACCCATCAGCAGCCATCACCTCCCCGCTTGTGGTCACAGACACCCCGCATTCCACCGCCCCCAACCCAAGGAAACAAGCCAATGCACCACCTGGACAAACCCGGGGGAGACGACGAGGGAGCGGATTGGGATCACGGCGGCGGCGAAGGCAATGAGGCGGGTCAGGCCGATAGACTCTGTAGTAATCTGTGGCCACACTCACCCCTTCTCTAATCATCCCAATCCCGCGATACTGACCCATAAGGAGTGTTAGATTGTTCTAGTGTAACTCACCACGCCTTGGTCACCTTTCCTGTATCGTTTAACCCGCCTTGAAAAGGTCATTCAATTTCATTAACAGGCTAAAATCGCCCTCCACGCGATATTTGCCCTTCATAAAGGCTTGCTGACCATCTATTTCACCGTTGCTGACCAACACCCAAATTTCCGATGGTGTGTGGATAGTGAGCTTGGGAGTCTCTGAGGTTCCCTCGTGGAAAGCACATACACCGCTTTCAATATGCAAGTAATAATTGCCCGGTTCTTTTCCGCTCACACAAAATTGAATGTCTGCAATCATGTCACCGGCTGCCTCGACGCTGAATGCACCGGGCATACCGGCGATGATTTCGCGGCATGTGAGACTGCTTCTATCTACCATCGTTTCTTCCTCGATTGATAATTCGTCAGAAAAACTATCCCTGCTGCCAGCGACGAACAAGTCGTCCAACTTGAGCAAGATGCTCATGTCACCCGTTACCCGGTACATCCCCTGCATAAATGCCTGGCTCCCATCCAGTTCGCCTTTGGAAATCGCCAACCATATATCCGCAGGAGCGTGAATCGTGAGCGCCGGCTCGTCAACGACGCCGCGATGGGCTGTGCAATTGCCCTCTCGGATACGGACATAGTACAAGCTGCCCCCCTTACCGCTGAGAACGTATTGGATGGTCGCGTCCAGACCTTTTGCGGCCTGGGGATTGAAAGCAGTCGGCATACCCACCATCATCGCGTGTAGTTCCGGGTTTACCTCGCCGCCCTCGCCCGGCTTGGGATACTGAAAGAGGCGCGGGAAATCAGACAGGAGTTGCATTGAACCGCTGGCCTCAAATCTACCATTTTCAAAGGCTTCCATCCCATCTATTTCTCCGCTGCCGATGGCTTGCCAGATCTCGTGAGGGGTAGATATTCGGAGGGTAGGACGTGGCGTCTGCCCCTGCTGGGCCGTGCAATGCCCGCTATTGATATTGAGATACCATTCTGTTGGGCCGGGGTCAAAATCTGCTTTAGGCGGAACCAAGTGGATCTGAATGGTTGCTTCCAGTTCCGGGACAGCCTTGGGATCATAGATTCCGGCCAAGTATTGCATCATGTAGGCATTGGAAACGTAAAAGTGGCCCTCGATGTGTGCCACCGTGCTTTCTACTTTGGCATCGGAGGGAGCAAAAGGTGTGCTATCCAGTTCTTCCGCCAGAAGCGGGACCGTGTGCCGCATCTCTTCTGGAACTTGAAACCTATCCATCTGCTCTGTCCAATAACCGGCGGCCATATCGTAGAAAGCTTGCTTGCCACCGGGAAACAAGTCCTGGCATAATTCGGCTTGCAATTCGTCCGCAATGCGCCCCTCGCGGGCGACCTGCTCACCCGCCCGACGCATCAGATCATAATAGTGGGTGAACAACCCTTGCAGCGAACGGCGGCTGAGAGGCTCCGCGCCAGGACGTAGAATCTCGCCTGCATATTCCCAGTTTTCCATACGCGCAATCTGCTTAAAGGTGGCAACCAGCGATTCAAAGTGTTCAAATTCGGGGAATCCACAGGGCGAGATCAAAAACATCTTGTCTGGCTTGTGGACGCGTTCCGGGTGACCGGTCACACCTGGGACGTTGGGGTGCGGAATCAACCACGGTTCCAGGCGCGGCAAGAGACGGTCAACAAAATCTTTCATGATGCCACTCATGGTGAAATGGTAGAGCGGAGTGCCAAAGATCACCATATCGGCAGTGTTGTACTTTTCCAGCACTTTGCCCATACTGTCATCGTGAACGCACACGCCAGGAGTACGCGCCCAACAAGTATAGCAGCCGATGCAGGGCTCCAGGTGCAGTTTGCGAATGTGGATCACTTTTGTTTCCGCACCGGCCGCTTCCATTCCTTCGAGAAAGGGTTTCATCATGTGATAGGTGCTGCTGGCTTTCATTCGTGGTGAACCGTTTAATGCTAGAACTTTCATTACTGACCTCCTAAATTATCGTAATCGTGAGAACACGGATTTGCGGATTTGAGCGTGAGAAAAATCCGCCTAATCCCGAAAATTCGTATTCTCTTGCCAAAGCCACGTTCCAACGCGCCGGGCAGCGATAAAGCTGGCCCAGGCCGCAGCCTCGACAAGTGCATCATCGCCAGGGCGCCAGGTACGATAGTCTTTTATTACCCCTTCGTCCACCTGATATGACGCCAACGCCACCAGCAGAGCCAAGCGCGCAGCCGGTTTGGACGAGTCATCTAATCCGGTCATTGCCTCCTCCACCCAAGCACGGCTGAGGCCGGGATGCTCGCCATTCCAGGCGGCAACACGTTCGCTGACCAAGGCGCGCACATCGTCGGGTAACACATTCCGACCGGCTGTCTCAATCACTTCTGCCCAGCGTGCAAATGCGCTGGAAACGGTCGATGAGCCCGATGCCCAAGCCAGGTCGGCGGGCAGATCAGCGACGGGCAATAGTTCCAGGGACGCCCCGGTCAGTTTCTGCCGCCGTGCTGCGTGTGAAAAGTACCACCCGGCCATACGCTTGAGAATACCCTTTGCCCAGTCGTGGTTGGAGGGCAGAGGTGTCTCGCTCAAGAACACGTCAACCATGCGGTTGAGGTAATAGAGTGTTACGGCCGTGCCAACAATCTCTGGCGCTTCTCCTTCCGAAAAAGGCGGCGACAGCAAAATCGCATCACCCGGCGAGCGGGTAGCAGCGGCCCAGGCAACGATCTCGCGCAGCACCGAGTCCTGAATCTGCTCGTCGCGTCTGTGGCTGATGGCTGTGGCGGCATTATGCGCCGCCGTCGCGTGCAGCATCATGGTATGGGCATCCTGACAATACGGGCACTGGTTGAGTTGGGAAATGGCCGTGGCAACTGCTTCCTTGAGTTCCCGCCGCACCTTACCGACCAGTTCCGTCTCGCGGGTCGCCATCCAGACACCGGCCATCAACTGCGGCGCCGGCGAGTGCAACGCAAATGGCTCCACCAGAGCGCCAAAGTCTCGCTTGATTTGGCGATATACTTGAACGGTCAATCCACTGGCTTTGGCCACCGCGACGGGTTGAATGTACTTTATCATTTAGAATCTCTCTACTATTCTTTACGTTTCCGACTGTTGAACACGGCGACACCAACAAGGAGAGCCGTCCCCGCCACCATCAGCCAGCCGAACCAGTCGCCCCAGCGGGTATAGGGCGTTTGCCCCGGCACAGTAAAAGTCTCGCCGATAATGACGCCCCGTTGATTGATATTCCCCTCGGCGGTGATGCGGCCGTAGGGGTCGATCACCAACGAGAGTCCGTTGATCGTACCCACTCCAAAGGCGGCGCGGTTCTCGACAGCGCGAAAGACGCCGTCGGAAGCGTGAAAAGCCGGGAACCAGGGGGTGCCACCGAAATCGTCGTCCGCCGGCATGAGCACAATCTCTGCGCCGCTGCGCGCCAGTTCGCGGGTAATGAACAGTCTGTGCCGGTCCCAGCAGACGCCGATGCCGACTTGCCCATAAGGAGTGTGCAAGACCGGATATTCCCTCGGCCCTGGAACAAAGCCGACATTTTCTTCCCCATCGGTGGTGTTGATCTTGGCCCGACGGCCGATCTCGTCTCCGTCCGGGCCAACCATCAACGCGGTATCGTGCATACCGGTAGGAGCCTGCCACACCACGTCGGCCACGATGTAGGCGTCCATCTCCCACGCCAGCCCCTCGAGTTGATCTATAAATCTCGGGTCGCTGGCGTCGCTGAACTCGTTCTCTGGCCAGACCACAAAGGCGGGCTGCTGGTCGGCGACTGAGCGGGTCAGCGCGGCGTCCACGTCAAAAATCGCTTGGGACGTCTCCGGGGGATTGGCAGCGGTGCCAAAATCCTCAGAGGCAAACTCGCCGGTGGATAGAATGTCCGGGTCCTGGTTGACCATATCAGTCAGGGCGGCGATGCTAAAGGTGTCTGCGGGCCAATCAGGGATGGTCACCGCGCCCCAGCCAACGATAGCGGCGACGATGATCAGCGCGACGATGCTGGCCCGGAAACCAGGTTTGGTCGCTCCGCTTACACGAAAAACCCGGTTTCTCAATAGCAACAACGTCAGCGCCACATTCGCCAGCATCACCAAAAAGCTGAGTCCAGGAAATCCGGTGACGCTCAGAACTTGCAGCGCAGGGGGAAATCGCCATTGGGATTTTGCCAGCAGTACAAACCACCAATCCTCAACCACCGGAGCGATGAACTTGACAAACTCGGCTGCCGCCCAGGTCACGGGCAGGGCCAGCAGCTTGAGCGTGTCTGGTAGCCGGGCTTGGAGCCAAACGCCTAACAGGACGATCCCGGCGTAGAACGTGCCGACGGCGACAATCAGGAAATAGCCCAAGGCTGGACTAAAGATGTGGGGGTACCAGTTGTGAACGGCGATGGACCAGATCAGTCCAAAGGGCAGCGCCAGGACATAGTATTGCTTGGCCGGCGCGATGGTAATCGCCATCAACAGCGGCACGAGCGCTAGCCAGCCCAGCAACCCCACGTCGAAATTGGGCATGGTGGCTGCCAGCAATAGGCCCGAAATCACCGAAAGCCCCATCCCAGCCCAAAAACGCAGCCGGGCCAGCGTTGTCTCGTAATCATCAACCCGCAACTGCATAGCTCGTTTCTGGTACCTGGAGGTAAAGATAAAGGCCGGCGCCAGCAACAAGTAGCGCAGCGTGGTAAAAACGGCCATCAGGTTCGGAAGCAAGATAGCGGCCACACCCAACAGGGCCGCGGCGATAAACTGCCAGCCCCACATCAGGCTGATAATAGTGTTGGGGTAGATGAACATACTGTTGCGCCATAGAGCTTTAGCATAGCCCCATTTGGAATAGCTGCCTGAAAGCGGCATGTCGGAAAACAATAACGTCCCCAGCCACAAACCAGCCATCACAACGCCGCTAACTACTGAACCCCAAATCATAAACCCGGCGTCGCCGCGCCAGACCAGAACACCGGACAGCGCAAAGAAACCCAGCCCACCCCACTCCATCCAGGTGGGGGGCAACCACAAGGGATCGTCTCGGTCAAAGATCAGCCTGTAGCCGACGATCAACGTCGATAGCAGCAGCGGCAGCCCGACGCTGATCCAGTGACTCATGCTGGGGATGTCAAAGGTGCTCCAGTGGAGAATCCAGGGGATGAAAGCGACCGTCATCCAGGCCATTCCGGAAAGCGGCAACGGCCCGACGGGACGTTGGTTGGCAGGCGCTTCATAGGATGCTTGATCGGAAGGCTTGAATAGGTTGTCCATTTTCAGCAATAGGCTCAAGTCACCATCGGCGGTGTAAAGGCCCTGCATCAAAGCCTCCTGGCCCGAGAGTTCGCCACTGCTGATCCGCAGCCACACATCGGACGGGGTAGAGATGGTGAGGGTAGGCTCGGCAGCCGGGCCGGTGTAAAAAGCGCACTCAGCTGCTGTGCTTCCATCGCCGCCAGCGATGCGCAGGTGATAAACGCCAGATTCGGGGCCGCTCACGTCGAATTGGATCGTGGCGGTTAGTCCTTTGGCCGCACTGGCGTCAAAGGTGAGGGGCATGCCCTCGATGGTCTGACGAAGATTGAGATTAGCAAGTTGTTCCATAATAGTTCGCCCTGATTACAATTCCTGTTCAATAGTTTCAATGGCCTGTTTCAACCAGCGGATGTAAGCGTGTTCGTGTTCTTCCCCAAACTGCCGTACCAGTTCCCATAGCATACTCTCGCGGACGAGACCGGTTTCGGCGACGATTTGCCCAATATAGGCTGAGGTTTCTTGTTCGTACCGGGTCAATTGGATGCGGTGCAAGTCCAACTGGCGCTGAAAATGATCCAAAATTGTCTCCTTGTCCAACGTTCCAGAAAAGAACAACTTGAGCAGGGCTGGCCTTTTCATAGGCAACAACTCATCCATTGGTTCAGCCAACCAATCCAGCAAAGCGCTTCGGCCCGTCTCGGTGATGGTATAGATTTTCTTGTCCGGCTTTCCTTCCTGGGGTTTCACCTCAAATTCGATCAAGCCATCGCCTCCCATCGCTTTCAGCGTGGGGTAAATCTGGCTGAGGGCCGCGTGCCAAAAGAACTGGGTTGAATTATCTATGTGCCTCTTTAACTCGTAGCCAGTTAGGGGGCCATAGCTGAGAAAGGCTAGCAGTGTGTGCTTGAGTGACATAAACACCTCATAGGTAAATCTTTACTATATCAATTCTTATATATTATACTTGAGCAAGTGCAATTTGTCAAGACCAAAACAGCAAAATCGCCGTAAAAACGCTGGACCCAGTAGATCAGCGTTTTTACGATGCCGGGTTCATCGTCAAGAGCGGCTTTGACGTCTACCTGCCGCTGGTGCTCAAGAGTCACTGATTCCCATCTCATACAAACGCAACAGACCGCTGGCCTATCTTGCTTTTCAAGCCAGCGGTCTGTTGTTTTACTCTGCACATGTCAGATTTACACGCGAATCACCATGATGCCGTGTCATAGGCCATACCACTCACTGCCGTGACAGCGAAATCGGACAATGCGTTAGTCTGCAGCAACTCACGTCCATCTGCTCCTGGGTAACCCTGCCACCTCCACCGCCAACTCCCCCCCCGCATTCCATCGTCCTTGGCCCAAGGTTCATTCCCAGGGTTTTACACAGAGAGACGGGAAAGCGATGGTGGGTCGAGGGATTGTGCGTTGGTTTCAGCGGTGGCGAGCGATAACCACAAACCGGCAATCACCACAACAGAACCAACCCGTCAACAGCGGCCACCTCCCCGCTTGTGGTCACAGACAACGCCTCTCACCGATTTTCCCCCGCCCCTGGCCCAAGGAAACAAGCCAATGCACTGCCTGGGTAGACCAGGGGAAGACGGCGAGGGAGCGGACTGGGCTACGGCGGCGGCGGGGGCAATGGGGCAGGGTGATAATCTTGTGGCAATCTGTGGACACATCTTCTCTTCTCCCCAACCCTGTCACGCACGCTCGCCACACAAAAGTCCACACCACCACATCCACTTTCAATTTTCGCCCCGCCGCATTCCATCGCCTCTGCACGAGGTTCATTACCAGGGTCTCTCACGGGGAGAAAGCGAGGAGAGCCGAGGGACCGGCCCCATATGCGTCAACTTAATTTTTTCTTGACAGCAGGGCAAGACATGAGAGAATTTTCCCGTGTCGAGTTTGAAATTAAGCATAACGGAGACAAGGAGAAAACCCCAAATGTCAAAAATCACTCGTATCTTGGCGAAAGAC
>JAAEPW010001406.1 GCA_024232355.1 Chloroflexota bacterium
ATTCTCTCTCCCAGGATGTCAAACAGCACCTGCATCAATGACTCGTTAGTCTCCCCACCTCACCCCGCATTCCATCGCCCCTAGCCCAAGGGAACAAGCCAATGCACCACCTGGACAGACCAGGGGGAAACGGCGAGGGAGCGGACTGGGGCTGCGTCGGAGGCGGAGATGATAGGGCAGGTCAGGTCGATGGACTCTGTGGCAATCTGTGGGCACACAAACAGCAATCCAGATCTCCATCATCGGTAGAGTGTCCACCGCGTCAGGTTTTCTTACGGGGGAAAAGCGATGCGAGCCGAGGGGTTGATCTCTGTTTCGGCGGGGGCGAGCGATGGGGCGGGGCAAGGGTCACCTCCCACAAACTACCAATCACCGCAACAAAGTCAACCTATCAACAGTGCTCCCCTCCCCGTTTGTGGTCACAGACAACGCCACTCACCAATCACCACCAGAATCCCCACGCAAAACTCAGCCTTCATCGCCTTTCCTCCACAAACTACCAATCACCGCGATCTCTAACGAAACGTCGTCCACGTATATGCCCGTGACACCGTCTACACCGTCGTTGTAAACGCCAAACTGTAGCTTGATGGTCTGCCCGGCGTGGACTCCCATATCGAACTCGTGGGACGTCCACTGTTGGTCATCCGTGCGCTGCCAGACCAACGTCCTGATCTGCTGACCATTCCCATCGAGAACAAGCACGTATTGCCAGTCGCTTGCCAGGGTGGCTTGTTCGATTGTAGCCACCAATGGACGGAAGGAAATACTCAGGTTGTCCGGAGACTCGCCAGTTATGGGATAGAGCCAAAAACGCAGCGTAGCGCTGATAACATCGGCGGGAATGGTCACCGTCTGTCGAGCAGCGGAGTAGCTGTAGATGTTGTCGGGGGGCTCGACGATCCCCACACGCATCGAGCGGTCACCGCTGTGGACGACTGCTATACTATAGCCAGCGGAATACTCGGTGACAGGAATATCCCAGCCGCCATCATCCTCGAAACCGCCGTTGGTGACTACTTCAACACAAGACTGAGAACCACTGGTCGGGAAATTTCTTGACATCAATGGCAAATAACTTGGGTGCCCAACGGCGGTACGCAACGCGATTCGATCCGTGTGAACGGAACTGTAGACCGAAGTGACGGTCAGTGTGATTTGATCCTGGTCCCCTCGCGTTGCATCGGGCGGAATAGTCACCGTCAGTGGCACAGTGATCTGTTGTTGTAAGGAAATCACGATACTGCGGGTAAAAGGCAGCGTGGTGGTCCAGGCTGATGAGCCAAAGGCCAAGTCATAGGTATCGCTCTGTGCCCCGACGTTGGCGATAGTGATCGTGTGCGTAACGCGCTCTCCAGGTTTCCCAAAACGAATGTTTGGCCCCACGAGATTGAAATCATAAGGTGGCGGGGGAATTATCGATTCCAATGCGAAATCCAATATCGTGCTAGTGCCGGTGAGAATTGTGACGCTGGCGAGCACCTGTGAATAATACCCCTCAGCCGAGACGGTTACCTTGTAGATACCAGTGGGCAATACAATTTCGTAACCACCGGAACCATCGACCGTATCATTGAACGCGCCATTCTGGCCAACCGCTACCACTGTGGCGCTGTTCACTGGGGCAGCGATACTGGCATCCGTAACGGTGCCACCGAGGATTCGCATCGGCTCGGCCAGGTGGGCAAAGGTTGCCAGGCTGGCACGTACGTACTCGCAAAAATAGGTTAAATTGAGGGTGCTGAGCCGGTCGTTCACTGTGTGATAGTTGGTGTTCCAGTCACGAGGCTCGGCTGGATACTCATCGACGTTGTAATAATCCTCGATAGCCAGGATCGCCGCGTATCCACGATCCCAAAAGCGGGAATGGTCGGAAAAGACCGCCCCACTCTCGACGATTTGGGGATCTAGGCCAAGGTCGTACACATCTACCACAGCGGTAAAGAGATCAGCCAAAGCATCCGAGTCATCCTCGATACCGGGGAGATGGGAATGCAGATCTATGTCTGGACCACCCTCCGCGTCCCAGGCAATCATATCGAGGTTGAGAACGCCGAGAATGTCTTCCCCTGCATTGGCCGCGTCGCGAGCATAGTAATAACTGCCGTACATGCCCTGTTCCTCGCCAGTGAAAAAGACAATGCGGATAGTGTAGGCCAGGTCGAGATCAGCCAGCAGGTCGGCTACGACCAGCAACGCCGTGGAGCCACTCGCGTTATCGTCTGCGCCGGGAGCAGGATTGTGAGGAGAGACTACGGCCCTGGAGTCCAGGTGAGCGCTAAGGAGAAAAATCTGGTCGGGATGCACGAGGCCTCGTTTCTCACCGACGACGTTGCGCAAGGCGTAACCTGACAGATCAAAGTTGTGATAGCTGACGTCATAGCCTAGCGTCTGCATATGCTCGTAGACGTATTGGGTCGCCTTGGCGATCGGCTCGCCGCTGTAGGAATAGCGCGTAGCTATGGAGTAAGCCTGCCCCCCGATGCTGACGGGCCACTCACCACTAATTCCACCAGCATAACCGGAGACCTCATCAGTGGTAACTCGGGCGAGCAGATCAGCCACCAATGGGTCGTGAAGCGGCGTAGTAGGAATTGCGCCAACAGTACGTGGAGCGAGTTGGACCAAGTCTCCGTCGATACCTAGGCGAGCCACGGAAATACCCAGGCTATCCACGTCCAATGGTGATACTTTTTCTCGCAGCCGCCCCACTGCCTGGCGACCATTGTCGTAGAGGATGGCAAAGGTTGACCACAAACGGTCGGATGGGTCAACCCGTTCAGCCAGACGAGGATGCTCGCTCTCGATCACATAATAGGTCGCCTCGTTGGCATCGGAATCAAGAACCGAGTATGTGAGCCCCAGTGACTGGACGTGATTCTGGTTGCGAGCGTCGAGCACAACCAAGAGATAGTCATCGCCCGGCGTGGTCAGGTGGGCAAGCACCGGCAGGCCCAGCGCCTCGATGTGAGTCAAATCATCCGGCTCGTTCAATCCAATTCGGATCAGGGTGGATGAATCCTGTGACTGGCTCAACGCTGGCGCGGCCAGCACCAGAATGACCAACCCCAGCCCTATAATCAACCCAACGGAAAAGAATGGCTTGCTCATACTTACCAATCTCCAACCCCCATTCTTACGGAATGACGAGACGCGGACCGACGTAGATAAGGTTTAGATTCCACAGACCGTTAGCGGAAGCGATAGCCCAGGTCATAGTGCCGTAACGCAGAGCAATAGAGTACATCACATCGCCTTGTGATGAACGAAAAGGATACCTGTTCTATGCCAGAGCACAACTTGGCCATTTTGTGGTGGCATGATGATCTTCCAATCCCAATCTGAAAGGCAAACGATGACTGTCTTCGCTAGATTGTACATTCGCCCTCTCAGGCTGTCAAACAGCATCTGTGCCAATGGACTCGTTAGTCTCCCCCATCGCAACTCCTCTCGCTCCCCCCACAGCAAACAAAGCACCATCCCTAGACCCGCACCACCGAAAGGCACAGCAGCCCCTAACCACACCACCACCCCAACCACCAACTCCCCCACCCCGCATTCCACCGCCCCCGGCTCAAGGAAACAAGCCAATACACCACCTGACCAGACCAAGGGAGAGACGGCGAGGGAGCGGACTGGGGTTGCGGGGGCGGCGGAGGCAATGAGCAGGTCAGGCCGATTCTTGTAGCAATTTATGGACAAAGCACACCGAAACCCACACCATCGTCGCCTCATTCGTGATGAGGTTTCGCCAAGTTGCAGGGACATAGATCACTGCTATACTTATGGCGATCCTAGAATAGGGTTTGTCCGGTCTGTGGGACAAGATCTGCGAGGAAATCGGATGGGATAACCATCACATATGAAATAGAGAGTCTCGGAGAGATCACCTGATGGGCATTTATATATTTCGCCGCTTGCTTTCATCAATACCGGTTCTATTTGGAGTCTTGATAATTACTTTCATACTTGCGCGTTCGGTACCGTTTCACCCGTGTGAGATGTTACTGGGCGACAAATGGACGCCCGAGATGTGCGAAAGACTCCTCAGGGCCAAAGGGATGGACAAACCGATCCCAGTACAGTTCGTCATTTATATGCAGGACGTGATCCGGGGAGACTTTGGGAACTCGATTCGATTCAACCGTCCGGTTATTCAGATTCTGGTCGAGCGACTGCCAGCCACAGTAGAACTCAGTGTGACGGCATTTTTAATCGCGGTTGCGATCGGTATTCCGGCCGGAATAATATCGGCAATTAATAGAAACTCACCAATTGACGTGACGACTATGATCGGGGCGAATATAGGGGTATCGATGCCGGTTTTCTGGTTGGGACTGATACTAATGTATGTATTTGCGGTGCTATTAAGAGATACGCCGTTCTGGTTACCACCAACAGGGAGGGTTTCCGTAGGGGTGATCTCCGATCCATTTTATAAAGTGTATGGGATGACAGCCGCCGAAGGCAGCGCAAGGTTCTTTGTGCTTGATTTTCTGTCCAACCTGTACATTTTTAATTCAATTATCACACTGGACTTGACAGTGCTGGTAGACACCATCAAGCATCTGATATTACCGGCAGTCACGTTGAGCATGATTCCTTTAGCGATCGTCGCCCGCTTGACTCGCTCCAGCCTGTTGGAAGAGCTGGGGGCAAATTATATGCTGACAGCTCGTGCAAAAGGTTTGCGTTACCGTATTGCCATCACGAAACACGGTTTTCCAAATGCACTTTTACCGATCGTTACAATTATGGGATTGCAGATTGGCGGTCTTTTGTCAGGAGCGATATTGACGGAAACAATCTTTGCATTCCCAGGATTAGGACGGATGTTATTTGAGTCGATTGTGAACCATGATTATCCGGTCGTTCAGATGATTACGTTG
>JAAEPW010001407.1 GCA_024232355.1 Chloroflexota bacterium
CAGTATCTCGGGCTGGTGGATCAGGGTGCAGGCCAGGGCCAGCTTTTTCTGCATCCCACCGGAGAGGTGCGTGGCGCGACGGTTTTTGAACTCGGTCAATCCGGCAAACGTGAGCAGACGTTCTGTGCGCTCACGCAACTTGGCGACGGGCACGTCGAACAGTTCGGCAAAAAAGGACAGGTTCTCGGCCACCGAAAGCTCGCCGTAGAGGCTGAATTGTTGGGCCATGTAGCCGATCTTGCGCTTGATCGCCTCGGCCTGGCGGGACAGATCGTGACCGGCCACGTGGGCCGTCCCTGAGCTGATGTCGAGCAGACCGGCCAACAAGCGCAGGGTGGTGGTCTTGCCCGCCCCATCCGGCCCGACCAGCCCAAAAAGCTCGCCAGGCTGGATCGACAGGTCCAACGAGTCCACCGCCCGCGTCTTTTTGAAATCCCGCGTCAGCGCGTGGGTTTCGATGATGGGTGGGGTTGTGTTCATCTTTATACCTTCTCGGCGACATACAGGTGGACGCAGCCAAAGCCGCCGATTTCCTCATCCGTGTATGTGAAATCAAATTGCTCGAATAGTGCGCCCATATCCCTGATGATATCGCCTGCGCTGGCCCAAAATTTGACCGACCCCATCCCCAGCCAGTTTCTATTCGCGGGATAGTTGATATCGACCAATAGCAATCTGCCACCTTTTTTCAGAACCCGGTGCAATTCCGACATTGCCTTGACCTCATTGGGATATCCGCTAAAGGCCATCGTGTTGACGATGCTGTCAAACATTTCATCCTCGTAAGGCAAAGACTCGACGTTGGCTTGTTCCAGTCTGGCCGTGATCCCTTTCCTGTCCAGGTTGTTCCTGGCAATCGATAGCATCTTTTCGTTATAATCGATGCCAAAAGTATCAAACCGATCCGCATACTGCATCAAAAGATAGCCCGTGCCAAACGAAGCCTCCAGAACCCGTGGCCCCTGGATATGCGGAATGACGCTCGTGATCCAGTTCTTCCAAACGGGCAACGCTTTGACAGCCCAGTTGTAAAAGCCAGCGAACATTGTGTACATACTATCATTCTTTTCTGTATATCGCCCCGCATCTTGAGGTTTGTTTGAATATGTGAATTCTTTCATAGACCTGTTCCTCTAGTTGTAATCCTTTTATTTCTTTGCCTTCCGAATGATCCACAGCACGAACAGCGCCCCAAACAATGGCTCGGTCACCAGGCCGATCCA
>JAAEPW010001408.1 GCA_024232355.1 Chloroflexota bacterium
CTTCTTGGGTTTCTTCTTCACTTTCCACAATTTCTACATGCACTTTGATCTTGTAGTTCTTGGCCATCGTCGCCTCCTTACATATGTACCTTCTATTTTACCTTATTTTGGCGATTTTGGCTTCATTCCTATTGCACAGGTCGACAAAATTCGGGATCGAAAGAGGCATCTGTCTAAAAAACAACCCCGCCTGCTCCCTTTGCGGAGTGCAAAGCTACTGCCAGCACTATGCTCAAAACAGTAAACCAAATTCCAAACAACTCAAGGCAAAGACCAATACGTAGGGGCGAGGTATTCCACGTCAGACATTCCAGCACAAAAACTATTACCACCACGTCTCCCCTCTGGCTGCACAGGACCGCACAAGGAATGCGTTGCTTGTTGCCCTGCCTTTCTATACGATTGCTAACACGTCAATAGGAATTTGTCGTTTTGGGGATTATAACTATCCTGCTACAGAAGGAAATCGTTCGGCGGTGTGAATGGATCGGCTGCAAGGATTGAAAATCATCCTTTAGTGACGACGGGGGGTGACATGAGGCACGTGGATCCCCGTCAGGCTGCTTGGTATGATTATTATATGTTGGCTCTTTGGGATTTCGCGGGGCGAATATTTGTTCTACACTATATTCGGGCGTTTTGTGAGCCAAATACCCAGATATGAGGGTGTCATCCATTGAAAATCGTGGTGACCCCGCGAAATCCTAGAGAGCCTATATGTTCTAGCGATTACGGCATTTCGCTCACACAGTTGCGCTTTTTTTGCACATATCCCTCTCAAAATGATACGGCGCACCCCGTAGGATGCGCCGTACCCCCTTTTGGTCCGGCTATCTCACCAGGAGGTGAAGCCGGACCGGGTAATCAGAACAATTATCCATAGGCACCACCTCCTTATTCCTGAGATAACATTATTATCCTCCGAAATGATCGAACTGTCAAATTAGTCATTTGCCCACTTGGCATAGATGTACTATACTCTGTTCCCAATCAAATTGTCAGAGGAGTCTTTATGGGAGAAATCGCTGCGCTAACAACGGCCCTGTGTTGGTCGCTCACCTCGATTCAGTTCACGCTGGCAAGCCGGCGAATCGGGTCAGGGACAGTCAACCGCACCCGGTTGGCTCTGACGGTGGTATACCTATCACTGGCCCATATGCTGCTTTACGGCGAACTGTGGCCCACGCACGTCGAGACCTTTCGACTGGGCTGGCTGGGGCTTTCGGGGACGGCTGGCCTGGTGCTGGGAGATGCCTGCCTGTTCCAATCATTCGTGCTCATTGGGCCACGTCGAGGGATGTTGCTGATGACGCTCGTGCCCGTCATCAGCACTCTGCTGGCCTGGGGCTGGCTGGGCGAAACGTTGCATCCGGTGGAAGTTGGCGCGATCCTGTTGGCGGTGGGCGGCGTCGCATGGGTGGTGTCGGAAAGACAGCAGGAACAAGAGATGCCAGACAAGGATAAGAGGCGACACAGATTGGGCATACTGCTAGGTCTGGGTGGCGCGTCAGGACAGGCCCTGGGATTGGTGATGGCCAAGCAAGGGCTCGTTGGAGATTTTGCTCCCTTGTCGGCCACACTGATCCGGGCGACAGTTGCCGTGGTCGTGATTTGGTTCTTTGCCCTGGTCCGGGGGCATGTTGGAGAGACCTGGCGCGCGTGGAAAGACAAAAAAGCTTTGCTACCGCTTCTGGGTGGCTCGCTGACCGGGCCGTTCATCGGTGTCTGGTTGTCTATGATAGCCGTCCAACGCGCTCACGTGGGCATCGCCTCGACGTTAATGGCTTTGAGCCCCATCATCATGATCCCTATGACTCGTTTGGTGTTTGACGAAAAGATCAGCCCGCGCTCGATTACTGGTACAGTTGTTGCGCTTGCCGGTGCGGCTATGATTTTCTTGACATAGATGGTTGTCAGCGGGTAACGAGCATGCTATACTTGTATCATGGTAGCACAAATTCCGAGCACAGCGGCTCAACGTGTCGCCGTGCATGTCACACCGGCGGCGGAACGAGCACTCCGCCGAGGGCATCCCTGGATATTTGACCAGGCGATTCGCCGGCAGAACCGCGAGGGAAGCGTCGGTGACCTGGCCGTCGTTTTTGACCGGCAACGCCGTTTCCTGGCCGTGGGATTATACGATCCGTATTCGTCGATTCGGGTGCGAATTCTGCAACAGGGAGAGCGTGCGACCATCGACCGAGATTGGTTCCAGGCTCGGCTGACGACGGCCACACAGCTACGCAACCCTTTACAAAAGGATGACACTACCGGCTACCGGCTGGTCCACGGGGAAAACGACGGTTTGCCCGGCCTGGTCTTGGATCGCTACGACGAGACGTTGGTGCTCAAACTCTACACGTTAGCCTGGATTCCGCACCTGCACAACCTTTTGGCTGCCATAGCAAACGTCATCCCAACCGAGCGTCTCGTCCTACGCCTGGGCCGGGCTATGCAAGAGCAGCCGCAACATTTGTACAATCTGAGCGATGGGACGATCCTGTTCGGCCCAGCGTTCGACGGCCCGGTGATTTTTCGAGAGAACGGGCTGCGCTTTGAGGCCGACCCGATTCACGGACAAAAAACGGGCTTTTTTCTGGACCAACGGGAGAACCGAGCCCGGGTGGAAAAGCTGGCGACTGGCAAGACAGTGCTGAACGTTTTTGCGTACACGGGCGGTTTTTCGCTATATGCAGCGCGGGGTGGAGCGCGCGCCATCGTCGACGTGGACGTGAGCCGCCCGGCACTAGATGCCGCAGCGCGCAACCTGGCTCTGAACCGCGACTACCCATCCGTGGCAGCAGTCGCCGACAAATATGAGCGGCTAGCCGAGGATGCGTTCGAAGCGTTGGCCCGATTAGGACGTAACCGCCGCTTTGACCTAGTGATTATCGACCCACCCGCTTTTGCCAAAAAGCGCGCCGAGGTAGAGCGGGCCTTGTCGGCCTACCAACGGCTAACGCGCCTGGGCTTGGGAGTTTTACAATCTGGAGGGACGCTGGTGATGGCTTCTTGTTCGAGCCGGGTTGCTGCCGACGAGTTTTTTTCGGCAGTGCATCGGGCAGCCGTGCAGGCCAGACGACCGCTGCGCGAGATCGAGCGTACCGGTCATCCCTTGGACCATCCAATTACTTTTAAAGAGGGTGCTTATCTCAAATGTCTCTTTGCCACCGCGCCCTAGTTGGTAATGAATCATGTTTTTGCCGACCACAAAACAAGAACTAGACAATCTGGGATGGACAAAACTTGACGTCATACTCGTGACGGGTGACGCCTATGTGGACAGTCCATTCATTGGAGCCGCCATTATTGGGAAGGTGCTGGTGGACGCTGGATACCGCGTCGGCATCATCGCCCAGCCCGACGCGCACTCGGACAAGGACATCGCTCGGCTTGGAGAACCCGAGTTGTTCTGGGGCGTGACGGGCGGCTGCATCGACTCGATGGTCGCCAACTATACGGCGACTAAAAAGCGAAAAAAGGCTGACGATCTCACACCCGGCGGAAAGAACGAGCGTCGCCCAGACCGGGCCGTGATTGTCTACACAAATCTGATTCGCAGGACATTCAAAGGCACCCAACCCATCGTGCTGGGCGGCGTCGAGGCCAGCCTACGTCGGATCGCCCACTATGACTATTGGTCGAACAAGATACGGCGCTCCATCCTGTTCGACGCCAAGGCGGATGTGCTCGTCTATGGGATGGGAGAAAAAACGGTTCTGGCCCTGGCTCAGACATTGAAAAGCGGAGACAAAATTGAAAATCTGCGCGGGATTTGTTACATTTCCAAAGAGAGCAAAGAGGATTACGTCGAGTTGCCTTCCTATGAACGAGTAACGAGCGACAAACAGGCGTTCATTGATATGTTTCACACATTTTATCGCAACAACGACCCGATCACGGCCAAGGGCCTGTGCCAGAAACAGGACACGCGCTACCTAGTGCAGAACCCACCCGTGCCTTATTTGAACCAGAAAGAACTGGATCGGGTATACGACATAGATTTCGAACGAGCCCTGCACCCATTCTATGCAAAACACGGGAGCGTAAAGGCCCTAGAGACGATAAAGTTTTCCATTGCCACACACCGGGGCTGTTACGGCGAGTGCAACTTTTGCTCCATCGCCGTCCACCAGGGCAGAACGGTCCGGTGGCGCAGCCAGGGTTCCATTTTGAGAGAAGCCAGGCAGCTCGTGGAATTCCCCGACTTTAAAGGATACATCCAGGATTTATCCGGTCCGACTGCCAACATGTACGGATTCGAGTGCCAGAAAAAACTGCGCCGTGGGAGTTGTGAGGACAAGCGGTGCATCTACCCTCAAGTTTGTTCCCAACTAGAAGTAGATCATCGCAAACAGATCGCGCTACTGGGCAGTCTTCGCAAGGTCAAAGGGATCAAAAAGGTCTTTGTGGCATCGGGCATCCGGTACGACATGATCCTTGCCGACAAAAAACACGGCCCCAAGTACCTACGAAATGTGGTGGGCCATCACGTCTCCGGCCAGATGAAGATCGCGCCAGAGCATACGGAAGACCACGTACTCAAAAGGATGGGCAAACCGGGCCGGAAATTGCTTTTCGAGTTCAAAGACTGGTTCTACCGGCTGACCCGAGCAGCCAATAAAGACCAATTCCTCACCTACTATTTGATCGCCGCTCACCCTGGCTGTACCGAACGGGATATGCGGCAGCTCAAAAGGCTTGCCAGCCGCACCTTGCAAATCAATCCCAGACAGGTGCAGATTTTTACCCCCACGCCGTCCAATTATTCCAGCTTGATGTACTATACCGAGACCGATCCCTTTACGGGGAAAAAGATTTTCGTGGAAAAAGACACTGCCAGAAAAGAGAGACAGAAGAACATTCTGGTTGAACGGAAAAGAAAAAGAGGTTAACTTGGGCAAAAAGTTGGGGGCATTCACGGTTTACGTGATCTTGGAGTTCAGTGTAGCTTTGCTTTTCTCGTTGATCTTTACGGTCAACCTGATCTATCACGTGACGGTGGTCAAGCTCACGCCCCTCCAATTGGTGCTGGTGGGGACGATTTTGGAAGGGACCGTATTCCTGTTCGAGATCCCCACCGGGGTAATGGCAGACGTAAAGAGTCGCCGTCTTTCGGTGATCATCGGATACGTTTTGATGGGTCTGGGATTTATCGTCGAAGGCTCGTTCCCGGTCTTTGGGATGGTCGCCCTCGCTCAAGTTCTGTGGGGCTTTGGGTACACGTTCACCAGTGGGGCTACCCAGGCGTGGATCGTGGACGAAATCGGCACCGACCGCGCCGGTGATGCGTTCCTGCGCGGGTCGCAGGCTGGCCAAGTTGGCGCGTTGATCGCCATTCCAATCAGTGTGGCGTTGGGCAGCATTGCGATCCGGTTACCCATTGTTCTGGGTGGCGTGCTGATGGTGCTGCTGGCGGTCTTTTTGGCTCTTGCGATGACCGAGGAAGGGTTCACGCCCACACCTCCAGATGATCGCACGACCTGGGGGATGATGCTCAAAACAATGCGGGATGCGCAGCAGGTGACGCGACGGCATCCGGTCATGCTCGTGCTGCTCGGCATCGGGCTATTTTTTGGCCTGTACAGCGAGGGCTTTGACCGCTTGTGGACGGCCCACCTTTTGGAGAATTTCGCCGTTCCTCCGTGGATCGGTGCGTTAGACCCGGTGGTCTGGTTCGGCATCATCCAGGCTGTACTATCACTCATCTGCCTGGCGGCGACAGAGATTACCCGGCGGCGCGTCGACACGAACCGCTCCGCAATACTGGCCCGCGTCTTGATGTGGAACGCGGGCGTGATCGTCCTTGCCCTGGCAGGTTTTGGCCTGACGAGAACTTTTTGGGTTGCGTTGGTGTTATATTGGGTGATCGGTGTATCCAGAAGCATCAACGGACCGCTCTACAGCGCGTGGTTCAACCAGCGCATCGACGATCCCCAGGTGCGGGCGACGATGTTTTCGGTGAGCAGCCAGGTGGATGCCGTCGGCCAGATCACCGGCGGACCGATCGTCGGCATGATCGGCAATGTGTCTATTCGGGCGGCACTGGCGACCTCCGCGTTTATTCTCTCGCCGGTGCTGCCGTTGTACTCGCGGGCGATCCGGCGGAGTGAACGACCGGTTGCCCCGCCTCAAGAGGAGGCATCAAGTGAGTGACGTCAACTTTTGGGAATGCCCCAATTGTGGCAGCACCAATTTGATCGAGATCGAACGGAACAAGCACCAGTGCACCTACTGCGGGACGGTTCTGGCAGCCCGTGAGGCCAAACCCGACCCGGCCAAATGCCCGCGCTGCAGATTCGACAACGAGCACGGCGACCGTTATTGCAACAACTGTGGCCAGGTGCTAGTGAACTGGGCGCCGGTCGTCGCCGAGACAAAAAAGATGAACCCAGCCACTCTCAGCATCCTGGTGTCTGCCGTGGGATCGTTTTTCATTCCCTTTGGCGGCCCGGTCGTGGGTCTGATTTTGGGATACAAGGCCCTCAGGGACGCTCGCAATGGTGGCTGGGGGTCAAAGAACGAAAAGCGGGCCAAGGTTGCCATCGCCATCGGATGGTTTATACTTGTCTTTAGCATGCTGCCAATATGTCTGGCTATGGGGATGCCCATCGTGCAATCGGGTTGTTCCTTCAGTCAGGGGTTGTTTGGTGAACTGCTTAACGCTGCATCCGGAGGCAGATAAATTGGATTCCATATTTGTTACTGTTGTCGTAATCATTGTTTCAATTGCAGCCTTTTTCTTGTTTATGGGGATGAGTTCGAGATACCACAAACACAAGAACCAATATGGCATCTCAATTGCACAGAGACTGCTTGTCAAAGAGATTATAGAAATCATAATACTTGCTCTGTTAGCTGTCATTGTCTTTTTGATAGTTGGATCCGAGTGGGATGTATTCACGATAACGGTCAATTATTTATTGGCAATAGTGCTGTGGATATGGTTACTGGCATTGGTTATCTCCAGGTTGAATGCAGGCTCAACTCGATTTGATTTTAACAAATCTGATCAATCTTCTGGTGAGCTGGTCGTATGGTTGTTGGTCTACTTTGGACTAGAGTTCATTGAGAACTTGAGCGACAGCAGACTGGAAATTAGGGTGATTGTCGAGCTTGTTGTTTTTGCGTTGCTTGTTGTCCCATATCTCTTACGCAGTAAAATGAAATCTTTTGTCACACAGAAAGGGGTGTTTGCGAACAACTATAGTGTAAAGTGGAAACAGATCAAAGAGTATCACTGGATAGCAAGTGCAGATGCAACGGATTGGTTACTGATCACAGTCAAAGGGTATCCCCCGTTGTTTGATATGCGGATCGCCTCGATTCCGTCGTCTCACAAAAACAGTGTAAATGATCTGCTAACCAATCAGATGTCTGCCATCACCAAGTCACACCCACGCAGCGGGTGAGTTAATATTGTGCCTATTGTCAAGCTTGAGGAGGGACATGATGAAAGGGTTCGATAAGCCTCTTACAAAAGAGCAACTGTTAAACGAGTTGGTGCAAATGTGCCAGCGCATTGTCGATTTGGAAGCGTCCGAAAGTACGCGTCAGAGTAACCGCGCACTGAATCTGCTCAACCGGGTCGGCCAAGAGCTTACGGCAACGATCGATTCGAATCAGGTCACCGAGCAACTGTTACCGGCGGCCACAGAGATCATCGGCGCGGAGGGTGCGTCGGTCTGGCTGAGAGAGGGCGTGTCAGAAAGCGATTGGCTGGTCTGCCGGATGGCGTACCACCACGGAGAGACCCGCACGCCGGTCGACCTGCGCATACGTCCCGGCGAGGGAATTGCCGGATGGGTGGCTCAGAGGCGAGAAAGTGCCGTCGTCCCCAATGTACGGGACGATCACCGATTTTTCTCGGGCATCGACGAGCAGACCGGTTTTCAAACAACTTCCTTGCTGGCAGTCCCCTTGTGGACCCACGACCGGGTGATCGGCGTGCTAGAGGTAGTGAACAAGCAAGCGGGTGAATTCACCTGGAACGATCGCGTCTTGGCCGAGACCTTGGCCGCCTCGGCAGCTATCGCCATCGAAAACGCCCGCCTGACCGGGACATTACGCCAGCGTACCCTCGACCTTCAGGCAAGCCACAAACAACTGGATGCCTTTACCAACGTGATGGTCGAAGACCTCCGGACATCACTGGGCCTGATCGTCAGCTTTGCCCAGATGCTGGAAAAAGATCACACGACACTGTCCACCGAAGAGCTGAACCACTATCTACACACAATTGCGATACGGGGTGGCGAGATGGTCAGCGTGGTCGACAAGTTGCTGGCAACGCAGACCGGTCCTCCTCAAAAAGTAGAGGAAGAGATAGCTCCCCTAGACACAACCGGCATCGTGGCTCTGGTCTTGGAACGCCTGGCCTATATCATCGAACGATACAAGACCGAGATCACTCAGCCCGAAAACTGGCCAATGGCGCTGGGCTATGCTCCGTGGGTCGAGGAAGTGTGGGCCAACTATATCCACAACGCCATCAAGTATGGTGGACGGCCACCGCGCGTGGAATTGGGTTTCGACGCGAACGGTTCTACAATACGCTTCTGGGTGCGCGACAATGGGCGCGGCCTCTTGCCGGAGGAGCAAGTGAGGCTGTTCGCCCCATCCACACGGCGCGAACGGCTGCACGATACCCAATACGGCCTGGGATTGGCCCTCGTGCAGCGCATCGTGGAAAAGCTCGGTGGGCAAGTGGGAGTGGAGAGTGATAAAGGTCAAGGAAATCTCTTTTACTTTACCTTGCCTGTAGCGGAATGACCCGAGTCTAGGCTCTATCACTCACCAATAATCTTGACCAACACCCACTTCCGTCGCCCACCGTCAAACTCGCCGTAAAAGATCTGCTCCCAGGGACCAAAGTCCAGCCGCCATTGGTGATCGCCACGACGACCTCACGCCCCATCACCTGTCGCTTTAGGTGTGCGTCTCCATTGTCCTCACCGGTGCGGTTGTGGCGGTAGCGGTTGATGGGCGCGTGCGGGGCTAGTTCCTCCAACCACTCCTCGTAGTCGGCGTGCAAGCCTCGTTCATAGTCGTTCATGAACACGCTTGCGGTGATGTGCGGCAATGTATTTCATTGCTTGGCGTTTACGAGGGACAACACATTATTTGCGAGATGCCGCTTTCGTTCCCCTGACGCTAGGGACAATTGTCACCTGGAGCGTGTTCTGTGCAATTACAGCGAGCGGGAAAAAGACCCTCCGGATTAGAATGGACAGGACCACAATAGCGGAGTAGCCGCATTGCAGCGCGGGAGTAGTTGGTCACTTGGAGGTAGCAGGACTGACCCTGCGAGATACGGAAACGGATCAAGAACTGGCGCTAACGTTCATTCCCCCTTTCCAGCCCGATGGTCTGTGCCCCGCCCACCAGCAACAGGATAATGAGCAAAATGCCCCAGCCATAGCGCGTGGGCGATGGTCTGCCGGCTAGTGAAACGTAGGTGCTCCCGTGAAGCACTAGTGCCCGCCAGATCAGTGCAGGCATCCGGGTTGTTGTTCGAGCCTTGATTCCGGTAAAACCTTTTCTTCCATCATCGCTGTCCATCTCCTTGCCGCAATTCATCCTTGAACTGGCTCATGTACAAATCGTGGTAAAAGCCTTTCCGCGCCATGAGCGCGTCATGCGGTCCCATATCCACAATTTGGCCCCGGTCGAGGGCGATGATCTTGTCTGCATCACGGATGGTACTGAGCCGGTGCGCGATCACAAAACTGGTACACCCTTTCATCAAGCGCAACAATGCCTCCTGGATCTTTTTCTCCGTGCGGGTGTCCACGCTGCTCGTCGCCTCATCCAGGATTAGAATGTCGGGGTCGGCTAGGATGGCGCGGGCGATGGTCAGCAGTTGCCGCTGTCCCTGGCTCAGATTGCTCCCTCGCTCCGATAGCACGGTCTGGTAGCCGTCCGGCAAGCGTTCGATAAACTCGTGGGCGTTGGCCAGTTTCGCGGCCTCGATACATTCCTCGTTGCTGGCATCAAGTCGCCCGTAGCGCAGGTTCTCCATCACCGTTTCCGAAAAGAGGAAAGGAACCTGCAAGACGATACCCGTGCGACGGCGCAGACTGTCCTGCTGCACCTCGGTGATTTTCTGCCCATCAACCGAGATCGTGCCATCGCTGATGTCGTAAAAACGGGTCAGGACGTTGATGATGGTGCTTTTACCGGCCCCGGTTGGCCCGCACAGGCCGATCATTTGGCCCGGCTTGGCCTCGAAAGAGTTGTCGTACAAGATTTGGATGCCCGGCACGTAGCTAAAGTCAACTTGCTCAAAAACCACGTGGCCCTCAACGTCGGGCAGCGCCACGGCGTCCGGCCGATCCACGATCTCGGGTTGCTCGTCGAGGATCTCAAAGACACGTTCTGCACCGGCGATGGCTTGCAGGATGGTGTTCATAAGCTGCGCCAACTGCGACAGGGGGCGGGCGAATTGGCGAGCATAGTTGAGAAAGGTCGCTACCAGCCCCACTTGGATCGCGCCGCGCACGGCCATCCACCCACCGGCCATCGCGACAATGGCAATGTCCAGGTTGGATAGGAACGTCGTCGTCGGGTTGATCAGCATCCCCAAAAAGTTGGCCCGGCCATCCGCCTTGCGGGTGGCGAGGCTGAGTTCTTCAAAATTTTCGACGGCGGATTTTTCCTGGCGGTAGGCCTTGATCACCCGCGCGCCGCTGATCGTCTCTTCCATATAGCCGTTCAACTCGCCCAGGTTCTCTTGC
>JAAEPW010001409.1 GCA_024232355.1 Chloroflexota bacterium
CGATGGCAGGGCCGCTCGGGTTATCTCCGTCTGTTGCCAACTTCCACCCTGTGGGTCACCCTTCGGTGGTGTCCCCTCTCTCATACCGGTCAACACCTCGTTTTTCCAGATAGTCAGGTTGAGCCGGAGCCGCGGGTTCGCACGAGCCTCAGCCAGGGCAGGGCGGCCGCCGTCTCTGGTCAGCCAGTACGCCGCAGTCCCATCGGGGCCGCGTTGCACGGCAAGCCACGCGTCATCTCTCATGCGGGCGAGCGCCAACTGGACGTCCTCTACTTGCTCCCCAACACGCTTGGCGATCCAGGAGTCCGAAAAATGCGGGGTCGGGTCGCCTCTGAAATGGTCAATCAGTTGAAGAATCTTGTAGACGATCGGCGCGCTAGCAACGTTTTTGCGTGTAGACATAGTTCCCCTCGACTGTGACAATCAATCGCGGAAGTGCGGCGTTCAGTTTTTCCGCGTAGGTAATTGCGTTTTCGTTGCTGTCCAGGACGGCGGCCAGTAGCCGTTGTTTTGTGAGCACCGGCCCGCGTCTCCCGACGTTCGTGGCGTTCATGATATTGCCGTAAAATGTGTTCCGAAACGTTTGGGTAATCTCACTGTGGAGCATCACATTGATTTTTTGCTTCTGTGTCGTCGTCGGTTCACTCTGCGTTTTCATGTTCCCCTCTCAATTCTTCTATTCTCTTGTTCGTTTTGCGGGCTGCCATAATCCCGGCAATCTTTTTTGCTTTCGACAGTCGCTTGTGTGCGTCCGTTACTTCATTGATGTCCAGGTTTAGCCCGTGCTCTTTCATGTACTTCCTGACCCCCTGCACAAAGTCTCTGCTGAATATCGAACACAGCGGCGGCTTCATCTGGTCGTAGTTGGCAAGTGCAGACCTTGACCTTGCCAGTAATCGCGCCGATTCGGCGTTGTCTTCTTTCCCCATCCAATGGCGACCGCATCGGTGCTCGGTGTTCGTTTTGTAGTTGACAGCTGGCTCAGCACAGCCGGGGAATGTGCAACACGGGGATTCGAGATAGTGCTTCTCGCAGTAATCCCCACTTGGCAACCTGCGCAAACCGTAACGGGTAAAACAACGAGCAAACGCGCAGTCGTTCATCCATTCTTCCACAATCACCTCTGCGCCATTTACTATTTTTTTCCCGCGATAGATAACTTTGTTTTCGAGTTCCGTCGCGGTGTACCAATGAATAATCCGCTCGATTTTCCATTGTGGCTCTGGTTTGCGCTCGGTCATGCTACCCCCCTTAGATATTCTTCTATCGTCCGTATCGTTGCGGCCGCGCCGCGGCACATCAGCGCCTTGTTTCCGTGTGCTTCCAGTGCGCCAAGCCACCAATTTTGTTCCGCAGTCAACCGCCCCCGTTCGGTCTTGAGTTCGATCCACAGGCTGTGATAACCACCCCTCGCTACCGGGAGACACATGTCAGGCACACCTGGCTTGACCCCTTCCGCCTTGAGTCTAGCCGCGACCTTCTTCTCTCTCTTCCCCCCGTTTGGTATCGCGTGAAGTAGCGCGAGCTCGGGCCAAATTATCTCCGCGTCTCGCGCCCACTTGATAACCGCCGCTTGTTCGGTGTGTTCGCTCATCTCCCCACCTCAAACTCGACGACCCAAACCCAGGGGTTTGCGTCCCAACCAAAACCTTTTTTCTCGTAGATGGAATTCCAGAGAGCAGCAAACTGTCGTCTAATCCCCGGAGCACTGCCCATGAAGCAAAAGGCAGAATCGGGTTCTGTTTCAAGCTCCCATTTCCCCTTAAATCCTTCTCTCTGAATGCCCTCCGTAGAAATATCCTGCACCCGCTCAACTCTCATGTCGGTGATACTCGATGAGATGTCCAGTTCATTGCCTTTGTCATCGGTAATGATTAGACGATCGCCGGGTTGACCGTAGGGGCAAAATCGTGTCTCTTCTCCGTAGAACCGCACGCCATCTGTAAAATGCATTGGAAGCCCGTCTATAACAGGCTGCGGCTTGATCGGCATCCTCGCCTGAGTCTTTCGCCCGCCGAGTATGGCGCGGACCATTTCGCCGTTGAATATGATCGGTCGTTCTTTCATCTCGCCCGCCTCCGTAGTTCCCCCTCGAGAACCTCGAGGTTTTTCAACAGTTGTTTCCTCTCACGCGCCATGCGTTCCAGTTCCCGCCGCGCCGCCTCGATCTCGCGGATTAGCTGTTCGTCTGTGAGGTACATTCATCGTATTTCTTGTTCTGCTTGTGTTTTTTATCGACGCATCGGCACAGTTGCTCGGTCTTCTTGTCACCGACGATGACATACCAGACATACCCCTTGCCCCTGCACCACTGACAATTAGGTTTCGCTCCGTTGCTATTTCTGTTCGGCATTTGGTTCCCCAGTTTGTTCAAGCTTTTCGATTCGTTTTTCCAGATATTCAATCTTCGCAACTGACATATTCTGAAAATCCTCCCAAGTCCCATCAATTTCCAGTAGATCACATCGCTTGCACTGATTGTATCGAAAGTCTCGATTGATACACGGACCGACCCAGTCATGATCGCATTTGAGTTGTATTCGAACAATTCTCTCAGTCCCCTGGTAGACGATCGCCATCTGATTCTATCCCCTCCATCCTCTCGTATTTTGGACAGTGGTTACGGTCACCACCGAAAAAGATTCTCGCGTCTGCACAAGCCCGGAGTGACCCACCATCCCAGGTCAGCCGGCACAGCAGGTGCATCCCGGGGATCGCGTGCTTGCAGGTCCAGCAGGATTGGGGGGGGGTCATTTCACCACCTGCCGCCGTAAATATCGTCGTTGTAGTCACCCCAGAAATCATCTATTTCTGATTTGTAATTGAACCTTGTGGCCGGTACCATGATTCCCTTCTGTCGTATTGCTGCCAATACACATGCCGGACAATGGCTGACCGCCTCCGAAAGTTGTTTGATGCCAATGTTGATTTCTTTGGTGTTTAGATATATGTCGCTGCCTTCCATTCCGTTTCGGGTATCTTCAACTGGCTCTGGCAGGAAGGCCTTTAGCTCATCAATGCTAAACGCGTGCGCCCCGTCGCCATGCCTCTCTATTATTGTGCACATCCGGCATTCTCGGGCTGGATTCATAGTACAGTGGCGCTCGTGTTTTCCCATGTGTCCAGCGGATAGCCCCCTTTTTCCGCAATATTCACAAATATATTGTTTTACTATTCTGGTTTTCATTCCCCCACCATCCCCTCGTATTTCGGACAGTGGTCACGGTCACCACCGAAAAATATTCGCGCGTCTGCACAAGCCCGGAGTGTCCCGCCGGCCCAGGTCAGCCGGCACAGCAGGTGCATCCCGGGGATCGCGTGCTTGCAGGTCCAGCAGGATTGAGGGGTCATTGGTCCACCTCTGATACAAATATCTTTTCAAAAAAATCGTCCCCAAGGGCGTTGGCTGACATGCAACCAAGCCCGTCCTCGGATCGATCTGTTGCCAACTCTGAATAGCTCTCATGGAAACGCGTTCGTGTAGACCGCTGACGGAATTTGGCACCGGTCCGCTTGCGGCTAAATCTCGGCTCCTCAGAAGCGGTCACATAGACCCCGTAGATTTTCCAGTAAAGCACAATCATTCGCCCACCATCCCATCAACTAAATCCCGAACCTCTTCCGACTCATCCGGCGTCCACTTCCGTAAATCCCTCACCATCATCGGACGTGACCAAAACGGCTCGGCTTTTCTCCCGCTGAGCTCCAGGGCTCCACTAGTGTCCAGGTCGTTCAGAAACTGGAGTAGGACCGGGGGATAGGGGATGTCATCCGCTGCGGCGAGCGCCGTCAAATCCCGAATCTCCCGTGGGTCTATCTCGCTGCCATATTTGATAGCCGCCGCTAGACGCTTCAGCTTCGCTTCTGTGCCGTTCCCACCGTCGGGGGTATGCTCGGGTCGCCTGGAGGGGGTTGCACGCCCCTGTGGGGTCACCTCGTCCTCCCAGCAGTCACCGTTAAGCCAGGTCGCAGGGTTGGGGATGTAGCCGGCTTTCCACTTCTCGGACCCTTTTTGCTTTTCGATAGCCGCGAATATGATCGAGTGCGGCGGTATTGTGCGGCGGTCCATGGCTTGCCAGGCTTTGTACGCGGCGCGTTTTGCTGTCTTTCTCGGGTAGACCCTCCAAAAAGATTCAAACGAGGCCGAGTAGGCCGGTCCCTCTTTCTTCTTTTGATCTGGATCTGATTCTGGATCTGGGATCTGGATCTGAATGTCGTTACTTGCGTTACTTTGCGTTACGGGGCGTGACGGAGCGTTACGCGTAACGTTACGGTCCCGGAACCGCTTTTGCCGTTCGGCCGCCTTCTCCCTCTGGTCATCTTTGCTCATCTTGTCCCGGTATTTCAGGTGGTTGATAATTTGCCACCCACCGTCAACCGCCACTATCCGCCGACCGTCATGGTCCTTTGACCGGCTGTACTCGTCAGGGGTCAACAGCGTTTCGATGGCATCGCACGTCTCTTCCAGGGTCAACCTCGATCGGTGAGCGAGCCCCGGGATCGACGCCTCGACCAATCCGTTTTTGTCGGACATCAGCAATATTGTTACCCATAGTATCCGGACATCTTTGGACGTATCCCAGATCGTCGAATCCAGCATGGATGAAAAAAACTTTGTGTACCCCGCCAATTTCTACCCCCTCCCTATCAGGAACTACCATCGGCCAGAATAAAAATGAATCCCAGCAAAAGCACAATGATGATTGAAATCCACACCGGTGCCAACACCCACCACCATGACCAACTGATATAACCAATTAGCTTCAGTACGATGAATGCAACGGTCAAAAGACCGCAAAAACCGATACCACCACTCGAACTACTTGAATTGCTCATTCTATACTCCCCTCATCAATTTCAGGATTTCCGCCAACGGCGGTGCAGCTGCCCCTCGTCTGTCGAGTTCGACGGCCAGGGTTGCCCTGTTCTCTGTTTTTTCAACCGATCTGCCGAGCGTCCGCTCAATGGCATCTCGAAACGTTCTGAACGGTACACAGAAAATATCTTCCTCCAACTGAAACGCCGCGATCTCCCCGTCGCTCAGGTATCGCCAGAATTCAGCTAGATACAACCGTTGGGCTTGTTTTTTCGTCAACATCTTGACCTCTCAGAAATTCGGTGTCCGCCTTGATCTCTTTTAGGACCAGCAAAAGCTCGTGCATTGCCTTTAGGAGCATCTTGTACACGTTGCCGTGATCGTCGAGCTTCTCATCCAAGGTTCTGAGCCTGCCCATGACTTCCGCATACCGGCGCGCACTGGTGCCTTCCTGGGTTTGATACTCGACCCCCTCTGACGAAAAGGTACAATTGGTCATCTCGACCCCGGTAGAATTCGGCAGCGGGGGTTGTACCGGGGGTGGCGGTGGGGCCGGTGGGGTAGGGGGCTTCCGCATGGTGATCCGGTGACCGTCGGCCAATAAAACCTGTTTGACGAGCTCCGGGCTGAATGTATCCGTCCCGAGCAATTCACAAAGCCTCTCGAAGTCGTCCGATGGCCAGGCGGCGTCCCCGCGTATCCTGTGCCCGAGCCCGGATCTGGATAGCCCGTGAAATTCTCCTTCGAGATGAATCCTACCCCAGCCCTTGCCATCTAGAATTTTGTCTATCAGTGTATTTGTTTTTTGCATTTTTTCTCCTTGTTGGTTTGCCCCCGCGGCACCTGGTCGCACTTTGCCTTCGCTCGGCCACTCACAACACCGCGAAACGCGGCTTTGCCATTGCTTTGCTAATCTCATCTAAGCCCGCGCACTACACTCCCCTGCCTTAGCCCTACGAAACGTCACTCTGCCGTTGCCGGACGAAACGTCACTCTGCCGTTGCCGGGCCCCTCGTCGCGCCACGCGGCCATGCCGAAGCCGGGCACTGCGACTCCACGCCGACGCTCCACGTTGCATATCAATACTCTGCCATAGCATCGCTCCACTTGGCCACGCCACTGCTGTGCTGTACAACTCCCTGCATAACGTCGCCCCCTGCTTTGCCAGCCTTGCTGTGCCTATGCCCCGCGGCTCCGCACTTCACTTTGCCTATGCAACTTCTTCCCACGAAAATCGACCCTTCCCACTATTGCGCCATTGCCCGAGCCCCTTGAGTTCGCCGTAGTTCAATGCATTCGTGACAATCTCTTCAAGCTTCGGATTTAGCCATCGGATCTCACATTCGAGCACGGTGCCAGCCGGGGCTTCCTCGGATGTTGCTAGGGCTACTCTTTCCCCTTTCATCGTTTCGGCTCGTAATGGTCTCGTGCAGGTTGAAATGCCCTTATCGTCCGGCAGTATCAGAGGGATGACCCGTGGGAATACAAATACAAAATTATCGACGATGCGCTTGTGTGTGAATTTTGATAACTTCACAGACGGTACTTTCTGCAGTTGAATTGAGCCAAACTCGACCTGCATTCCTATCGCTTCCTTTAAAAACCCCTTAACTTGATAGTCATAGAGAAAAGGCGTCCCGTCCGGTGTTTGTGGAAATACCGTGACAGATTTTTCCAGCAACTCCTCGGTGTGCAGGTTTGACATTTCTTCTTTTGCTTTTTCTTTGTCCGCCGATTTTGACGCAATAAATTCCTCATGCAATTCCGGGTTGGCCGATGCCGTCCCGAGAATTGGTTCACTAAATGTTAGTTTGATTTTCTTTATCATCTTTCCCATTTCCTCTCCGTTGTTACTTGTCACGTTTGTCCCAATGATTGCAAATCCAGTCGTCCATGTCGGGGTGCTCGCCGCACCATTCGCCATGTGAAACCTGACCCCAATCAGTTGCGATTGGACGATCAATATTACCGTTGCCAACATATCGTGTATATCGTGGAGGGTTGGCACGGCATTCACCGTCGTGTCTTCCTAATCCATCCCAGTCGGGTTGTGGCTTGAAATACGGGCACGTCTCACACGTTGGTCGTTGCATTTTCCATTTCCCTTTCATGCAGCCAATCCCCGAGGTTCTCGCACCCGAGGTGTTC
>JAAEPW010001410.1 GCA_024232355.1 Chloroflexota bacterium
ACTTGTCTCCACAATCACCCACCCAAATCATCAATTTTGGGGATGACAAATCACCCATTTGGGATACACTATTGCGAGCAAGGCGGCTTTGATCTGGCGCACTGGGAGCAAGCAGCCAGGTTGCCTTGTGGCTTGTTGAACAAGATCCGCGATTTGGGACTGTTTTTTCGTTCAGCAGGTAGAAGAAAAAAGGGATGAAACGCGACACTGTTCGACATGGATATGGGCTGCATGTATCATTAATGGTCTATCGAGGCGCCGAGCAAGATGCAGATATAAAAAGTCGGCGCCCACTATATGAGGAGGAGAGTATGTCACACAAAGTAGTCACTATGTTGGTTGTTCTAATTTTGGTCACCGCATGCCAAACGTCCAATCCCACAACGACGTCTGTGCCGCCTACAGAAACGTCAATTCCGCCCACTGTAGCACCCACAGAAACGCCCGCGCCATCGCCAACCGCTCACGTGCCCGAACCGACGGCGACAGAGATCGCCACGGCGACACCCCCCGACAATGGACCCGTGGTGAGCCTTGTAGACGAGGTGACGATCCCCGATGGTGAGAGCTTTGCCCCGCTGGCGCTTGACGACTATGTCTCAGACCTTGACCATAGCGTGGACGAAATCACGTGGAGTTTTTCCGGGAACGTCGAGTTGGGCGGCAAGCTCGCCAGACGAATTTTGACTATGACACCCCCCACCGTTGCCTGGGTCGGATCGGAGACCATCCACGTTCAGGCCTGCGATCCCACGGGTCAATGCGACGCTGGGGAAATCACCTTTATCGTGATCGACGAAAACGACCCGCCTTTGGTTTCCGACATTGACGACCAGGTCATCTTTGCAGATGAGAACTTTGTCGAGATTGTGCTCGACGAATACGTGGACGATTCTGACAATGCGGACCAGGAAATCACCTGGAGCTATTCAGAGAATGTGGACCTGGGGGTCCAGATCACCGACCGGGTTGTGACGGTGTCGCTTCCCGACGAGAGTTGGCGCGGGCCTGAGACAGTTCGTTTGCAGGCTTGCGACCCACAAGGGCAGTGTGACGCCGCAGAGGCTGTTTTCCTCGTGCAAGACGACGCTGACCTGAAAATCATCCACACTGACAATTCTGGATTTTTGATCTCTGCCGGCGAGAAAAAGGTGATGATCGATAGTCTTTTTAGTGGGGGGAAATATTATGATCCCTACTCTCAGACCGAAATTCGCCAGTTGGAAAACGCTACCTCTCCCTTTAACGATGTGGACTTGATTCTGGCGACCCACACCCACGCCGATCATTTTAGTCCAGACATGGTCGGGAAACATCTGGAAAACAATCCCAATGGAATTTTTCTCTCGACCGACCAGGCCGCGAGTCGGATTCGGTCAGAGGTTGCGGGGGTGGAAGATAGAGCTATCGGCATCACGCTCGAAAGAGGTGAACAGCACGCAATGGTCGTGAATGGAATCGGGCTGGAGATATTCAGGTTGCCCCATGGCGTAGCCCAGAATTTTGGATTCATCATCAGCATAGGCGGGTTTCGCATTTTCCATGCCGGAGGTTTCAGCGGAGGCGTAGAGACTTTGGCCGTTTTCCAAGATTACGGGCTCCCAAGCCGGCAAGTCGACGTTGCCTTTATGCCCCTTGGCTGGTTCACGACCCCAGATTTGCAGCACTTTGTGCAGGAAACTATCCAGGCGCAGTATGTTGTTCCTATGCACCCCGGAGCCTTGAAAAGTGATCCGACGATCGAGATGATAAAGGCAAACTTTGCCCGCGCTGTCATTTTTAAAGCGCAAATGGACAGTTGGGATTTGCATTCCGCCCAGCAAACTGCGGTCGAATAGTTGGAGACGATACGACTG
>JAAEPW010001411.1 GCA_024232355.1 Chloroflexota bacterium
CTCGCTCTGAATCGCCATCGGAACTGTGTTCGCTGCCCAGTCGTTTCGCTGCAGAAGCGTGATTTCGCTTCGATAGGAGAACTGTTGCCTCTAATTGCTATTTTCCTATGACAGGAGTTAAAATTGCACAGGTCGAACTTTTTGTTGCAAGTCCATTTCCGCACACCAAAACAAGTTTCCGCATCCACAAACGTCCGAGAGAAACGAACGACCTCCTCCCGCCCGCACAAACAAACGCCCCGGTGCACTTTACACCGGGGCATTTGGGACGCCATTAGCTTTTGAAAACAGTCATTCTGATGACACGTTGTGTGATCAATCTATTTCATAATCACCGGCAGATGCACCCGGTTCGGGAAAACAGCCAGGCTGTGATCCCAATTCCTCGCCACCAGCGGTAGATAGATCCGGTATTCGGCAGGCAGACGCTCGACCTGATAGGGACCGGCAATCGCCACGTTGCCCATCGCATCCTCGGCCTCTACCCACACCTGATAGTCGCCCGCCCATCTGAACTTGGCAGTGTCACTATAAACCCAGGTGCTCCCTATCCGCTCGACCCGGTCGGCGGTGAGCTGCCCCTTGGGTGTCAGTATCGTCAACCGCATCACCACGTCATTCGTATCGCTGACCAGGCCGGTGACGGTAAAGGGTTCGTACTGTTCGCTCGATGCGAGCACGCTACTTACACTGATGACCGGGACAAGCGTATCAATCTCAAAGGTGAGCGTGATGGGCGCGCTGCGGTTATC
>JAAEPW010001412.1 GCA_024232355.1 Chloroflexota bacterium
CGATTAGCAAAATGTGCCGATTAATCGGTAAACCGATTGCCGAACCGATTAATCGGTCGATTTTGGATAAATATATATATATATATCTCAGAGGGCGGCAAGAAGTGTTTATGCCATGGTGCCGGGGCCTCCATCCTTCATCCCTTCATCAGTGGCGTCCTGTCCCTGACCATCCAGCGTGACGTCTTGGCCCACATGTTCGACATCTTCTCTCTTCTCTTCTTTCTTCCCATCATCTTTGGTCGTGTCTGCAAATATATGCGGGCGGGTGTCCAGCGCCGCATGCATCTGGTCCATACTGAACGTCAGCAAGCCAGTGCTAGGCAACACCATGTCGATGCAGGGTGGCCGCACACCAACTTTAGGCGGCAACGCCACAATTTTCAGTTTCGGCGGTTCTTCCGCTTCGTTAAACGATGGCACTGGCTCCAACCCTGGCGGTTCTTCGTCCGAGGACGGCACTTCTTCCACTGATTGCGCCACTTCATTTGCCTGCTCAGCTTCAAAGGCCGGCGGCCGGTAATAGAAAGTATTCCATTCCTCTGGCGAAGATTCATTCGCACTAGGGAATGGATCCGGTGGCTGAAATTCGTGTACGCCAGCTCCACTATCAACAGTGGGCGACTGCGGGAAAGATGGCACCAGCGACCGAGCCATCAGAGACGGCATCGA
>JAAEPW010001413.1 GCA_024232355.1 Chloroflexota bacterium
CATCGGCTCGGACGGTTGGCGCTTTTTGCCCGACGATTACGGCATCCCCTGCGCCGTGGCCGGGTTCGAACCGTTGGACATTTTGCGGGCGATCCTGGCGCTGGTCGAGATGGTGGAGGCGGGCAAGCCCGACGTGAACAATACCTACGCCCGCAGCGTGCGCCCGGAGGGGAACGCCGGTGCGCGGCAGGCGTTGGAGCAGGTGTTCGAGGTGGCCGACGCCGAGTGGCGCGGTTTTGGCATTGTCCCGGCCAGTGGGCTGCGGCTGCGGGAGGCGTATGCCCGCTTTGACGCCGCTCGCGCTTTCCCGGTAGAGGTGACCCCGGCCCGCGAACCGCCCGGCTGCCGCTGTGGGGAGATTTTGCGCGGGGTGATGTTGCCCATAGAGTGCCCGCTCTTTGGCAAAGCTTGCACGCCGCAAAGGCCGATTGGGCCTTGTATGGTCAGCGCGGAGGGGGCCTGCGCGGCGCATTACCGCTATGGGATGCGGAATATTGCCTGAACGAAAGGAAACGGGATGAACGTCTTTTTGCGGGTCTTGCAAATCGTGCTGGCCCTGAAATTCGTCACGGTTACTTTTACGCATAGTTTGCGCCCGGACGAGACGAAAATGGAGCCGGGGACCGGGCGGCTCGGTAGGTTGGCGCAGCCTGTGCTGCACCTGACTGCCCTGTGTTCCTTTGTGGGGGCAGTCGCCCTGGTCTTGCCGGGGGCGACCGGGGTTTTGGTCTGGCTGACGCCCTGGTCGGCGGCGCTGCTTGCCTTGATGATGCTGGTTGGTGTTGGTTTCCATCTTGTCTGTCGCGAAAACCCCAATGTGGTGGCGGGTCTGGTTATGTGTGCGCTGGCTGCTTTTGTGGCTTATGGGCGTTGGGTGGTTGTGCCGTTTTGAGTGCACATCGTATTATTGGTATGGGGCATGATTGGTGAACTTGTGACCGTGTTGACAAATGAGTAGTTTGATACTTGAATTCATTGTGCTTTGAATACTATGAGAGATAATCCAGATTTCAGCAAGCAAACAAAGGAAACTCTTGCCAAAAGGGCTGGACAAATTTGCTCAAGGCCCAATTGCAATCAACACACGAGTGGTCCACATACTGATGGAGCCAAATTCATAAATCTTGGGGAAGCGGCGCATATTAGATCTGCAAGACCGGGTCAAGCTAGGTATGATTCTAATATGACCAATGAACAACGGCGTGATATATCAAATGGGATTTGGTTATGCAGAAAGTGTGCACGCCTAATAGATACCGATGAAGAAAAGTATCCAGTCGAGTTGTTGCTACAGTGGAGGCACGAACATGAGAAATCCATTGAAGCTCTTCAAACGGGCCAAGTGACTGAGGATACTCAACAACAAGCTATATTGGAAACCTATTTTGATCGAGTGACCGAGTTGCTTTTAGAACAGGATATTCGTTTTCCAGGAATACAGTGTTTAGCTCGTACTCGAACACTGTCTGCACTACGCCGCCTAGATTCAATAAGAAAATCACATTTACTTGCTTTCCTATATGAAGCCCAACTCATTACTCTCAAACCTGGTTTTCTGAAAGTGCCAGCAGTTAATCTGGAAGGTGCTGATTTAAAAGGAGCCTATTTGAAATCTGCCCAACTCGATAATGTATACCTTCGTGGCGTTGATTTGAGTGGGGCTGACTTGAGTTCAGCTTCCTTGCGCGGGGCCGATCTAGCCTTTGCTAATTTAGCAGGTACAAATCTCCAATGCTCTGATTTGGAAGAGACGATAGTCAGTTGTGCCAATCTCCAGGGAGCTAATCTTAGAGAGGCGAGACTGTGCAATGCTGACCTACGTAGTTCTAACCTTCAGAACACTAATTTGATATTATCCTCACTTAGTGGTGCTCGCTGCTGTCATGTGAAGCTACAATATGCTGATCTCAACCACTCCTCATTAGAAAAAACTGATTTCCTGAGCGCTGATCTCAGTTATGCTGATATAAGCAATGCTTACTTGAATGAAACAGACATCAGCTATGCCAAACTCGACTTTGTTAAACTGGACAACATTGAATTGAGACCTGATGGTACATTGGTGGGGACTGTTACTACAGACAGAGAGCCTTGGGAAAGTTGGGGAGGAATAGCTTTCGAAGAGTATGCCAGAGAAGCATTTGTCGACAGCGAAGTTCAGGAAGAATAGGCTAGCAGTCGAGTGCAAAGCAGTGACGGTTGAGACTTTCATCACACCGCGTCGTATTGGTCGCCGATTTAATCTAATCAAGTTGCAATAGTTTGTTTCATGACTAAATTACCAATTGCTATTTTTGGCAAGTAGAAGTGATGTGCAAGGAATATCTATGGATCTCGCAACCATCACCCTACCCATACGCAAACTCCTGACCATCGAACAATGCCCCACCGAGTGGCGGCGTTACGACCTGTACCTGTTCCGCGACGACGACGTCGCCTTTTACGTCGGCCAGTCGCACAATGCCTTTGATCGCGTGTGGGCGCATTTGTTCGGTGGATTCAAAGGCCGCTCGGTGGTGGGGCTGTTCGTGTTGTGCAACTGGCCGCGCTCAATGCGCTTTGTGGTCGAGTTGATGCACTCGCAGTCGGCGCGCTTTGACCCGCTGGGAAACGATCTGGACGCGGCA
>JAAEPW010001414.1 GCA_024232355.1 Chloroflexota bacterium
GCCCATCAGGACGGATGATTATATTCTGGGGCTTTACGTCTCGGTGAATGATTCCCTGGCTGTGACAATACGCCAGTGCATCCAACAACTGCTGTGCCCAAGTTAGCACCTGATCCTCTAGTAATACACCCTCCCGTTTGACATGATCGGCCAAGCTCTCTCCTTCTACAAAGTGCATCACCACGTAGGCATTGCCTTTTTCCTCAAAAAAGTCCATGATACCGACCAGGTGGGGATGGTCCAAGCGAGCTAGAATCGCAGCCTCTTGCCTGAACTGTTGTCCGAGTTGGGTCAATGTCTGGGCATCAAGACCGTGTTGCGGGATCATCTCTTTGATAGCGACTGCCAGATCCAGGCCTAGATGCCAGGCTTGGTAAACCGTTCTCATCTCTTCCTCTCTTAGAGAGGCGATGATACGATAGCAGTTTTGGAGGACTTGGCCCGGTGCAAGTGTCATACTTCACCCCTTTGAGAATGTCCGAGTGTGCTCACGCCACTTTGGGTTTCGTTGAATTGAGTATAATGCAA
>JAAEPW010001415.1 GCA_024232355.1 Chloroflexota bacterium
GTATAGCCCGTGATCCCTTCACAAGCCGGGGTGCATGAGACGGTGTTGCCATCCGGCCCAACGCTCACCTCACCATCGCGGGGAACGGCGGCCAGCGCGCGGTACTTTCTCTCGTTCCCTCGGATCTCCTGCTCCGCCTGCTTGCGCTCGGTGATGTCGCGGATATAGGCCCAGAAACCAGAGGGATTGCCTTGCTCATCCCTGGATAGATACGCTGTCATCTCTATTGGAAAAATAGTGCCGTCTTTGTGGAGAACCTCTTTTTCGTAAAGGTCAGAGTAGCCCCTGACCAATACTTGCTCTTCCAGGATTTTGGCTTCCATCGCGTGCCATTTTTCCGGCGTCATGTCCAACAATGTACGTTCCTGCGCGTCTTTCAGGCTATACCCGGTCATTTCTTCAAAAGCGGGGTTGCATGACAGGGTGTTTCCCTCCAAATCAACGCTCACAATACCATCTTGAAGCCCCGCGTTCAGTTCTCTATATTGTCTTTCGGACCTTTGTATCTCCTGCTCCGCCCGCTTGCGCTCGGTGATGTCGGTAATGATGTTGGCCACCATTCGTGGCGCTCCCTGTTCATCGTAAATGAGAAAGATGTTCTGTTCAGTTGGCGTCAGCTTGCCCTTGCTCGAAAGGAGGGCGAGTTCTCCCACCCACTGTCCTTTTTCTAAAACAATCGGCAGAATTTCTGTTTCCAGTGCTTTTCTATCCGCCTCGGAATAGTAATCGAAAAAGGTATTTGCGTAGGCATCCTCTGGATTGTCTTCGCCGAGGATGTTGAGCAAACCGGGATTCGCATAGGTCAGTTGGCCCGAGAGTTCACCCAGACCAAAACCATAGTCCGTGGCGTTGGCAAACCCAGTGAAACGGGCTTCCCGCTCTTGAATCTGGGCGCGCAGCCGGGCAGCCTGGAGAGCGGCCGCGCCCTGCTCGGCCAGGGTTTGATAGAGGTGTAGCTTGTGCTGGTCAAAAAAACCTGCCTTTGATGAGCCGGCTCGCAGGATGCCAATCTGCTCGTCACCCACTACCATCGCAGTGATGACCATACTGGCGTTCCCCAACCCGGTCAGATATTGACGGGTAGGAGGATCAATGCGTTCATCAGAGGACAGATTAGACACTGCCAATGGCTCTCCAGACACTAGCAAATTTATTATCGCAAATTGTGAGGCTGGGAAACGGGAGCCTATTTCGGCCGGAGCAATTCCACTCTCGAACGACGACGCGCTTGCGACGACGAGGGTCGGTTCCTCCGCCTGCAGGTCGTACAAGCTGAGAACGACTTGGGCCTCTGGGTAGACGCCCGCCTGCTGGAGCAGGGCGTCCAACACATCTTGTTCGGTCTGGGCGCCGGCCAGTGCCTGGCTGACCTCGAGGCGGACGCGGGTCTCTTGCGCGCCCGCTTCGACCCGTTCGAACAGACCGGCGTTCTGCAGCGCGACGGCGATCTGCCCAGCCAGAGTGGTAAAGGTGTCCACGTCGCTTTCGGAAAAGCGTCCGGACTGGTCGTCCTGCATATCGAGCACGCCCAGCACCCGACCACCGGCCACCAGCGGCACCGATAGCTCGGAGCGGGTCTGGGGCAGCAGCGGGTTGGGCATAAAGTCGGATTCCAGGGTAGTGTCTTCAATTAGCACCGCTTCTTGGTCGCGGGCGGCGCGGGCCACCAAGCTCTTTTCGCGGTCGAGCGGGATGGCGTGGCCTTCTTCACGCAGCACGCGGCCCACTTCACCGGAACCGGCGCGGATGGACAGGGTACTCGTCGCCTCATCCAGTACATAGATGTGGGCGTGGTAGAGGCCAAAGCGGCTCTGCATCAGCTCGACCACCTGTTGCAGCAACTGGTCGGGGTCGAGCACAGTGCCCAACTGGGCCGCAATATCGGCGGCGATACGCAACTGAGTGGTAAAGATGGTCAGCGATTCGGTCTGCTCGGTGACGCGGGACAATAGGTCACTGTTCTCAAACAGGAAAGCGACCTGGTCGGCCATCGTGCGAAAGAGAGCGACGGTGCTCTCGGTGAAACGGCCGGGCGTCATGTCCTGGGCGTCCAGCGCGCCAAACACCTGCTCGCCGATCCGCAGAGGCACCACCAACTCGGACCGGGTTTCGGGAAGCAAGGGGTTGGGCATAAAGTTGGGATCCTCGGCCGTGTCGGACACCAGCACCGGCTCGCCAGAGTGGATGGCGCGGGTAACGAGCGAGGCCCGGTCTAATGGGATCTGGTGCCCTTTTTGCAAGAGCTGGCTGCCGGCATAACCGGTCGACTCGCGCAGCACGGCCGCTTCCTGTTCATCGTCCACCAGATAGACCTGGGCGTGGTAGAGGTCGAACTGATCGCGGATCAGGTCTACCACCAACCCTAAAAGCTCGTCGGGGCTGGTGCGCTCGCTGGCGGCAAAGGTAACACGCTGGCTGGCCTCCAACTCTCGGGTGCGCTCGGACAGGTTGTCGGCTGTCTCGCGCAACGAGCCGACCATATCGCGCAATTGCTGGGTCATTGTGGCAAAAGAGTTGGTCAGCACACCCACCTCGTTTCTGCTCGGCGAGGGAGCCACGACGACGTCCAGGTCACCGCTCGCGATGGCGGCCGCGCTGCCGGTGAGGCCGACGATGGGCTCGACCAGCCGCCCGGCAATCCACGAGCCGACTACCGCGGCGACGACGGCCATCACGCCCAGCAGCCCCAGGCTCAACGTGGTGATAAAGGTGGCCACAGTGGCGACGGTGGCCAACGCCTCGGATTCGTCCTGCTCGGCGATGACGGCCCAGGTGATGCCCTCGGGATGATCCGAGTCCGGCTCGTCCAGGACGAGCGGCATCCAAGAACTCAGCACCCGCTCGCCTCGATAGTCATCAATGATCCGGGTGCCAGGGGGTTCATTGGCCAGGGCAGATAGCGAGGCCTCGGTACGCACGGTCGTCTCGGTGTTCAAGACGGTGCTTTCAACGCCCAGTTCAACCAGGAAACGAGAGTCGCTGCGCCACATCTCGTCCGGTCCCACCAGGTAGGTCTCGCCCGACTCGCCCAAACCGGCAGTCGTTTGCATAATGGCGTTGATCTTGTCCAGCGAGAGTTGGACGGCCACGACCATCTCCACCTCGTCGCCGCGCAGCAGCGGCGCGGCGGCAAAGGCCGCTGGCGCGCCCTGAGAAGGCTCATAACGCGCAAAGTCGGCTATTCCGAACTCTTGGTTCTCTATAACGTCTGCCACCAGCGCCGCCAGGTTAGAGTCCTGGTAGGGGCCGGTGAGGATGTTGGTCTGGTAATCCAACTCGTGATCGACGGTGTAAAAGATGTAACCATCCGAAGCGATCAGGAACACGTCATAATAGCCATAAGTCTCTTTGTACTGGGTGAAAAAGTCCTTTTCCGCGCCCGCGATGCGGGGGGCTAGCGCCTCTACCAGGTCGATCTCTGCCAAGATGGCCCAATCCAGGCCAGTAATCTCCAGAGGCGCATAGGCCGACAGCACGCGCTCGCCACGATAGTCGAGGATTACGTCCAGGCCCGAGTTCCCGGCCAGCGCCGCTTGCGTGGCCTCGGTATCCACCACGTAAGCAGGGTTGATGATGGTGTCCTCGTCTACAAAGCGCGAGTTGGAGCGGAAGAGATTATCAGAACCCACCAGATAGGTCTCGCCCGTCTCAGCCAGCCCCGCACGCTCTTGCATAATGGCATCGATCTTGTCTATCGGGATCTGGATGGCGACCACGCCGACGACCGTGCCGGTGATGTCTGTGACCGCGCCGGCGACGAACGCGGCGAAAAGGTCGCCGGTCGGCGCATAAGGTGCAAAGTCCGCAACGGCGACTTCCTGGGTATGAGCTTCCTGGAACACTTGACCCAGCCCCGAGTTTTGAAGGTCGCCCGTCACGAGGTTCTGGCCCAGGTCAGGCTCTTGGGCCACAGTGTAGATGACATCACCGTCCTCGGCAATGAGGAAAATGTCGTAAAAGCCAAAGTCATTGTTGGCATCCTCAAAGACAGCGTTGAACTTTTCATGAACCGCCGTCCACTGTCGCCCGCCAGTGCGTCCCCTTTCGGCCTCAAAGGCCTGCTTGAATTCCACGATGGCCTGAGCCGTAGTAGGATTGTCCTTGAGGGCGTGTACCATGTTGAACGTCGTCTGCAAATAGTCCTCGATCTGGCCTTTCTTGACCGTCTGCAGGGCCAACAGTTGGTTAAAGGCGTCCTGCTGCAGCGTGCCCGTCGTCTCGACCAGCACGGCCATGTCGCCCTCACGCTCCCCAAAGTAGGATCCGATCTCGCCAGCCTTGGCCTCACGGATGGCCGTCAGGTGGTCGAGCGCGGACTGGGTCATGGACTCGCGCACCTGGTTAGAGACGAGCGTACCCAGTGCAACAGCAGCGATCATCAAGGGCACAACCGCCATGAGGATCGTCGTGGCGCTCAACTGGAAACGCAGCGACGTAGCAAAACGTTGGAGCAGGTTGCCCTGGCTTGCTTTTTGATCAGTGGAAGGATTAGTATTCATTAGTTAGACCTCCAGATTAGTGAAACGGGATGCGCAATTGCTCACTTGCAGACTTGCCATTTGTACAAGCTTGCTCACTTGTTCGCTTTCACCGGCAAACGCACGGTAAAGGTACTTCCCTCGCCAAGTTTACTTTTCACCTCGATCACGCCGCCGTGCAGATGTACCAAATTTTGGGTGATAGCCAGCCCCATGCCGGTTCCTCCGGCGCTGCGGGTGCTAGAGCCATCCACTTGCTGGAACCGGTCAAATATCATCTCTACATCGCCCTCGGCAATACCAAGGCCGGTATCTTCAATATCGACGCAAACCCAATCGCGGTCGCCCCGACCGCTGCGGTCGACATATGCCCGCAGGGTAATAGTCCCTTGTTCGGTAAACTTGACAGCGTTGGTCACCAAGTTTTTGAAAATCTGATCGAGCCGCATACGGTCACCCTGAATTGGCGGCAGGTCATCATCAACCTCAACGATCAACCCGATCGGTTTATCGGCCACTAGTTTAGTGGCGACGATACTGGCATCTTCGATCAAAGAGTCCACGTGGTTCTCTTCCAAATTCAGTGCCAGGCGGCCGGCCTCGATCTTGGCCATGTCGAGAATGTCGTTGATCATGCTAAGCAGGTGCCGGCCGTTGGTATGGATCGCTTGTACATCTTCGTGGGTGTCCGGGTCCATTTCGCCGTCAATGCCCATGAGCATGATCTCGGTGTAGCCGATGATCGAGTTGAGGGGCGTGCGCAGTTCGTGGCTCATATTGGCCAGGAACTCGTTCTTGAGGCGGTCCATCGCGCGCAATTCCTCGGCAGCCCGCTGGGTCTCGTCAAAGAGACGGGCGGTGCGCAGGGCAATCGCCCCCTGCTCGGCCAAGGATTGGTAGAGGTATAGTCGGCGCTCGTTAAAAAACCCTTCTTCCTTGGATGAGGCCACGAGCATGCCCAGCCACTCGTCCCCGGCCGTGATAGGCAGGGCGGCGATGCTGGCAATTCCCACCCGATCGGCCATCGCGTGGTTATCTGGCCCAACGCGCTCGTCACGGGGCAGGTTATGCGATACAAAAGGCTCGTCGGCCGAGACAAGTTGGAACAGCGGGAATTGTGACGCCTCCAAGCGCGTCCCGACGGGGTTCATAGACACAGTGTCGCTGTCGAAAGCCTCATCGCGGCGCACGACAGCGGTTCGGCCGTTTCCGTCCTGGTCAAACGTGTACATGGAGACCCGCGCCTGGGGACGAAAGCCCGCGACCAGCATTATGGCATCCGCCACGTCTTCCTCAGTCTGAGCGCCAGCCAGTGCCTGGCTGACCCGGAATCCCGCCTGGATCTGGCCAAAAAGCCCGGCGGTTTGTAGAGCAGTAGCGATCTGCCCGGCCAGGGTATCAAAGGTATCCCGGTCGGCCTGGGTAAAGCGGTTGGGTTGGTCATCCTGTATATTGAGCACACCCAGCGTCTTGTCGCCAGCGACGAGGGGGATCGACATACTGGACCGGGTCTGGGGTAGCAGCGGGTTGGGCATAAAGTCAGATTCGAGGGTAGTGTCCTCCACCAACACGGTTTCGCGGGCGCGGGCGGCACGGGCCACGAGGCTCTTTTTGGCATCGAGGAGAATAAAGTGACCGCGCTCGCGCAGCACCCGACCCACCTCGCCAGAACCCGCTTGCACGATCAAACGACCCGTCGCCACATCTAGCATGTAGATGTGAACGTGATAAAAGCCAAAGCGGCTGCGAATCAGCTCGACCACTTGCTGCAACAAACGTTCGGGATCAAGAGTGCCGCCCAGCCGCCGGGCAATATCAGCGGCAGTACGAAGCTGGTCGGTAAAGATGGTCAGCGCCGCGCTATGCTCGGTGACGCGCTCAACTAGGTCGCTGTTCTCAAAGAGAAAAGTGACCTGGTCGGCCATCGACTGGAAGAGGGTCACAATATTAGGCGTAAAGCGGCCTATCGCGCGGTCCTGCGCGTCCAACGCGCCAATGACACGGTCGCCTGTCTTTAAGGGTACCACCAACTCGGACAGCGTGTCGGGGAGCAAGGGATTGGGCATAAAGTCTGGATCCGCGCCCGTATCGGCCACCACCGCCGGCTCACCCTCGTGAATCGCTTTGGTGACGAGCGCGGGTTGGTCCAGCAAAATCCGGTGTTTTCCCTGCAAAAGCCGGCGGCCCGCGTAGCCAGTACTCTGGCGCAACACCGCCGCTTGCTCCTCCTCATCCACAATATAGACCTGGACGTGGTAGAGGTGGAACTGGTCGCGCATCAAGTTCACTACCAGGCTGAGAAGCCCATCGGGGCTGGTGCGCTCGCTGGCGGCAAAAGTGACGCGCTGGCTGGCCTCGATCTCGCGGGTGCGCGCTTCCAATTCGTGAGCGCGCGTCTCCAAGCTCTGCAACAAGACGCCCGTTCGCTCTGCCATTACATTGAGTGTGGATGAAAGTACGCCAATCTCATCACTAGACACAATCTGTGCCCGCGCGGCCATATCGCCTGCCGCCACTTTCTCGGCGACGTATGTCAGATCAACCAGTGGCCTGGCAACTGTCCGGTCGAGGAACAGAGCGGCAGCAGCAGCGATTAGTATCGTAACAGCCAACAAAGCCAAGCCAATGTACGCCGTTTGGATCAATGGCGCGAATGCCACACTTCTGGAAACGTAATTTGCCAGATACCAGCGGGGCAAGCGCTCACCGGGCAATTTCACAGGGATAAAGGCAAAAAATGTTTCGTCAACAACGATTGTATCGGATCTACCAGAGACGAGCGCCGGAAACAACTGGGGAAAGTCCCGAGCCAAAGAAATTCCGGTCTCTAGGTCGCTCCCCCATCGTTTCTCCTGATCCGGGTGGTACAAATAGTAGCCGCCGGCATCTACCAGAAAAGCCGGTACCTGATCGTCGCCCAGTGGAGTTAGAAAATTCTCTGCTAGAACATTCGTGATAATGATACCACGAGAGCGTCCATTAAAATACACCGGAGTGCCGTAACGGATAACGGGTTTGTGCGGTATCTCAATTTGACCTTGCTCTACATTCAAGTCCAGCGGCGAGATGTATACTTCTCCTGGCGGGATACCGACGCTGTTTTCAAAGTAATATCGATCGCCTTTATTCTGCAAGTTAGCTTGTGTAATTATAGTGGACACGCCATCGGACGAGGTATCCACTCGCACAATCTCCTGACCGGTATTGTCAATAAAGCGTACTTGCGCATAAAATACCCGAGCTTGAGCAAAAGCCAGAAACTCTGCCTCGATCGTTGCACGCGCATCGATGAGGTCATCTGGAGACACCCCCGCTTCCAATTGGGTCAAATAGTGGACGAGGGTCGGTGACTGGCTCAGAAAAATCACATCAGATTGAGCACCAGTCAAGAACGCGTCAACATGTGTGACCTTGCTCCGCGCGTTAACCATTTGTTCGCTCTTGATTTGGGTATTCAGGTTGACATAAAAAGTATAGAGAATCAAACTCCCAAAAACAACAACCGCGATAATGGTGGTGCCAATCAATATGGTGACGAGTTTTTTGCTCAAGGAAAGATCAGCCCATCTTTGCAACAGGCCACGCGCCTGAGATTGTGACCGAGTCAAGGAAGACGAGTTGTTAGTCATGGCTACTCCTCTATCTCTGTTTTGTGCTGTTTGCGTCATTGGCCGACAAAGTCTGTCGTGCCGTCAGACGATCTACCAAGGCTACCAGTGTTCCGACGGCAACCGGTTTTTCCAGGAAAAAGTCTACGCCCATATCTTCACACGTGCCGCGATATTGAGACTCGCCCGACACAATGACCACCTGCGTACCACTGACGGCGAATTTTTCATAATACTCGTTCAACAGATCAGTGCCCCGGTCGTCCCCCATATGGATATCGCAGAGCAAAACGTCGAAACGGAACTGGGGCAACAGATCGCGGGCCTCCTGGACCGTCGTCGCGGTGTGAACTTTGTAACCCGATGCATTCAGGGCCTTGCCAAAGAGGCGACACAAGTGGACATTGTCCTCCACGACAAGAATGCGCTGGAGAGCCAGTGCATTGGTGTCGACGGTTGGTGAAAGCGTTGTGGGCGCCGATTTCACCGTCTGTTTCCGATCAGTTTTGGCAAGTTTTTGAATAGCCGGAATCAGGTCGGTGCGCATGGATGACTTGGGAATAAACACATCCGCGCCAGCAGCCAGCGACGCTTGTCGAAAGCTGTTAGTGTTCATCACGGTAAGCGCTATAATGCCTGCCTCTGGCAATATCTCTCGCAGCTTGGGGATGGTCTGCAAGCCCGGAAGACCGGGCATGGCTAAATCAGACAAAATGACTTGGGGGCGCAATTGCTCGGCCTGTTTGATGGCATCATTCCCATTGTCGGCTGTCCCGACGATGACGATGCCTTCATACGCTTCCAGGAACTGGGTAGTAGCGTGCAAAAATGTTACACTGTCATCTACAAGCAAAACAGAAACAGTCATTGTAAATCCCCCCCGCCGAGCGATCAGCATCAACAGGACAGGCGGATCGCCCATTGCGACCTGTCCTGACGAACACAGGTATTACAAGTATATTCAATTGAGGAATGTTTGTAAAGCGTATAAAATTCGGATTTGTAAAGCATTTTATCCGTAGAAACTACGGATGTGAGGACGCGGATCAGGCGAACCGCAGACAACTCGGGGATGGGCGAATCAATCTAACAGATCGTGTTCCTTGGCATAGCGGACCAGTGCAACCCGACCGCGCAGTCCCAGTTTGGACATTAGATTCGCCCGGTGACTTTCGACGGTGCGCACGCCGATGCACAAGGCTTCGGCGGTCTGGCGATTTGTATATCCTTGAGCAATAAAGCGCAACACATCGATCTCGCGGAGGGTCAATGACTCTACCAAGTCTTTTTTAGTGGTGGGAGGGGGAGAGATGTCTTTGAGCAAGGCGTGGATCATTGATGGATGGACGTAAACGTCGCCGCGCCAGACGGCACGAATGGCGTTAATGAGTTCAGATTCGACGGCGCGCTTGCCGATATAGCCCGCAGCTCCAGAGCGCAGACTGGCCCGCAACAGGCTTTCATCCTCGTGGACGGTGAGGATGAGCACACGGACGTCGGATAGGGTTTCCTTCAACCTTTGAACAATTTCGATGCTGTTCGGCCCTGGCATACTAATGTCCAAGAGCACCACGTCTGGGCAGAGTTCATCGGCCAGGCTCAGTGCTTCCTGTCCATCAGCGGCCTCACCCACGACTTGTAGGTCGGGTTCGGCGCTCAACAAAGCACGTAGGCCGGCCCGCAGCACGCCGTGGTCGTCGGCAATGAGAATGCGAATAAGGTTGTCTCGCTCACACATCGTGACTTGATTGATCATCCGGAATCTCCACAGACACGGTTGTTCCTGCTCCAATAGAGCTTTCTATGGTCACGATACCGTCCAACATTTCGGCGCGCTCCCGTATGCCAAACAACCCCAGGCGACTGCTCTGCATCGCCGCTCTGGTGTCAAAGCCAATACCATCGTCCTCGACGATGGTCACAATCTGACCGTCGCGTCGCTCTAGAACCACGTCTACGTGGGTAGCTTGGGCGTGCCGAGACACGTTGGTCAGGGCCTCCTGCACGATGCGATAAAGGGCCGTCTCGACCGCCGGTGACAACCGCTCGCCGCCAATACCCACCAATGTCTCAAAGTGCGTGGTGATACCTTGTTGGTGACCAAAGGTTTCAATATATTGCCCCATTGCCGGCACCAACCCCAGGAGGTCCAGGCTGGCGGGTCGCAGGTCCATTGCCAGCCGGTGCATGTTGTCCAACATCTCGTGTACCATGTCTCCCAACTCGACGGCCCGGGCGATCACTGCATCGGGTCGGTCTACCTCCCGTTCAAACAGGCTCAGGCCCAGCAGCATGGCAGACAGAGCCTGACCGGTCTCGTCGTGGAGTTCACGCGCGATACGAGCACGTTCGGCCTCTTGAGCCTCGACATGTCGGTGGGAGAGAGCCTGGAGTTGCCCACGCCCGGTGCGCACCTGCTCGAACAGCCGGGCGTTGTAGATGGCGACCGCTGCCTGGTCGGCAAATGCCTGTGCCAGGGCGGCAGCTGCCTCATCATAGGCAGCCACCAAGCGGCTGTCAAGAGTTAGACAACCGATAATCTCCCCCCGCACGGTCAGGGGAACTCCCATCCAGCCGCGGACATAGTTGGTCTTGGCCCATTTTTCAAAGCGATCATCAGATTGAGTATTTGCCAGAATGAGCGGTTGTTGAGCACATTTTAACTCGAGCCATAGTTCATCGTCATCTGCTGGGAAATCACGCCCGATCACCTGTGCTGGGTTGGGAATCCCCCGGGTAGCCACTATGCGCAATCGCTTACTCTCCTGGTCCCAGAGGAACACAGAAGCACTGGCATAGGGGATTACTTGTTCCAAATACTTTAGGATGCTGTCCAGGGTCTGATCGAGATCGAGCGTCGAGGCCAATGCAGTGGTTGCCTGGCGCAATCTTTCAGCTTGCTCGCGAGCAGCGCGCTCGGCGGACTCGCTCTTGCGTAGCGCGTGCGTTGCTTGCAACGCCTCATCCAACGCTTTGCGTTGTCCATCCTCCGCCCGCATCCGCTCAGCAATCTCCATCCGAGCTTGTTCGTACAACCGGGCATTCTCCATCGCCACCGCTGTCTGAGCAGCCAAGGTGGAACATAGTCTCACGTCCGCCTGGCTAAAAGCATCCACCTCGGCACTTTCAAAGTTCAATACCCCGATCACGTGTTCTTTTACCTTTAGCGGCACAGCCAATTCCGAGAGAGTCGCCGCTCTCACCGCCACGTATGCAGCATCCTCCCGCACATCGGGTACGCAGAGCGGTTCGCCGCTACGGGCCGCAGCCACCGCAATTCCTTGATCACCGCCGAGTGGCAGTCCGGACATCACATTACCTTCCATTCCACGCTCTGCAAAGCAATACAGTTCATCCCGTTCCTCGTCAACCAACATCAAGTGGCAAATTTCAAACTCTAACACGCGCTCGATAATATCCAGCACCGCCTCAACCACCTGATCTACGTTCAACGACAATGCCATCTCACGGCTCAGATCATAGATGGCGTCCAGTTTGGTTTCTAGCCGCTGCTTTTCCAAGGCCCGCCTGATAATGGACCGAAGATTGTCAAATTTAAAGGGTTTGGTGACATAGTCGTAGGCACCCAGCCGCAGTGCGTTGACGGCCGTATCCAGTGAGGCGTAGGCGGTGAGCATGATGGTCTCTGTTTGGGGCGAATGCTCGCGGAGATACTTGAGAATATCGATTCCATCTGGTCCCGGCAGCATAATGTCGAGCAGCACCACGTTAAAGTACTCGGCCTCGATCCGTTCCATAGCCTGGTACCCATCGTTGGCAGTCGTAATATCGTATCCCAAGGATGTAAAAGCCCTGGACAACATGTAGCATATCTCGTGGTCGTCTTCGACTAGGAGGATTTTGTATGGGCTGGGCATTGCTCTCACTCTCTCCTTGGCTGATCTCTCCAAGATTCATATTATACCAGAATGGCTCCCCTGGCAAGTTGAAATGAATGATTAACAGAACCATCTTATCATATCCTGTACACGCTCTATGTTACGGTTGCGTTACAGAAAAATTGTCGATATTGTTGCGCGGATCAGAATTTGCGCTGCACTTGGCTCTCGGTTATAATGAACTAGTATACGACGGTGGAAATCCCTCCGCAGTTTTCGGAAACCCGATGAATACCCATGCTCGCCAGGGATCGTCAGATCCCGGCTCTGCGCGACGAAAATTGGCTCCGAAAACGGCAAAAACAACGATTTAGGCGGGGATCTGACGATCCCCTTGGAGCAGTAACTGCCGAAGGATTTCCGCCGAACAGTACTAGTCTATTATGGCTCAAGACCTTGTAGCCTCCGTTTCTGATTTGCAATGTTGGGTTAAAGCATAAAAGAGCAATACTATGAAACTTGAGACACTCGTCTTTGAAAAAGCGGGTAAACACAACACCGATGCCACACTCTATATTGCCAAGGAACGGGCAGCAGCCCTGGGAATCAAACAAATCATAGTCACTTCGTCCCACGGATACACCGCTCGCAAAGCGCACGCCGTTTTTGCGCCGGAAGGAATCAAGGTCATCGCCATCGCCGGTACGGGAGGTGGAGCAGACACAGCCATCGTCTGCAAACTCGCCTACCCACGTACCTTTCACAAGTTAGAGATCCGGGAGCTGCTGGCAAAGCCGTGTGTTCCTTGATGAGGATGTATAACGTGTCGGAAACAACGATACCAGTTTCCTGCAACAAAGATTGTGGCGGTGGGTGCCCGTTGTTGGCCTACGTGGAGCACGGCCGCGTCACAAAAATCACGGATAACCCATTGGGTGGTCCATACAAGACCGGCTGCGCAAAGGGTTTTCAAATGATCAGGGCACTGTACGCACCCGACCGGCTCCAAAGGCCATTGCTCCGAACCGGCCCTAGGGGATCGGGCGAGTTCAAAGAGATCTCCTGGCCCCACGCGCTGGACGTCGTGACCAAAAAGCTGTCCGGCATCAAGTCCAGATACGGGAACGAGTCCATACTCTCCCTGGGCGGTTCCGGTTCTTGTCGAGGCGCGCTGCACAACACCCATCGTCTTGCAAAGCGCTTTTTGAACCTGTTTGGCGGCCATATAGAGACCACCGGCAACTATAGCACAGCCGCTGCCAGCTTTACCGTCCCCTACGTTCTTGGCACGTTGTCGGCAGGGATTGATGCAAGCACACTCCAATTCTCCAACCTAATTATCCTGTGGGGCGCGAATATCGCCGACACCCAAATGGGCTGTGAGGCCAAGGCCCGGATACGGGAAGCCAAGGCTCGGGGAATTGACGTGATCGTAATCGATCCCCGGCGGTCGGCGTCGGCCGCCACGCTGGGCACCCAGTGGATTCCCGTCCGACCGGGGACAGACACGGCCCTAATGATGGCCGTGCTATACGTGCTGCTCGACGAAAATCTGACAGACACCGCCTTTATGACCAAGTACAGCACGGGTTTTGACAAACTGAAACAGCACGTTCTGGGCCTCACAGGCTCAGAGGCCCGCACACCGCAGTGGGCGGAATCCATCTGCGGCACACCCGCCGAGACGATCATTCAACTTGCGCGCCAATATGGACGCACCCGCCCGACGGCCCTCATCCCGGGATTGTCCATCCAGAGGACCATCGGCGGGGAAGAAGCAACCCGTATGGCAATTGTGCTGCAAGTGGCGACAGGCAATTTGGGCATCCCGGGCGGTTCATCAGGCTCACCGATGTGGAACAAGCTGCCAGGTCCTCGGATGGGAGCAATCGCCGTGCCCCCCAACCCAATCCAATCCTCCGTGCCCGAGTATCGCTGGCCCGACGTTATTCTGGAGGGCAAGCAAGGCGGCTATCCCAACGACATCAAGGCCATCTATAACGTCGGCGGCAACTATTTAGTGCAGGGCAGCGATGTACACAAAAATATCCGAGCCTTTGCCAAAGTCGAGTTCTCTGTCTGCCACGATTACGCTTTGACGCCGACGGCGCAGCATTGCGATGTGGTTTTGCCTACTACCACCTTTCTGGAAAGAGACGACATTGTCTTTCCCAGTGACGGCAACTATTTGCTATTTTCCAACCAAGCCGTGCCTCCCCAACACGAGGCCAAAAACGATTACGACATCTTTTGCGAACTGGCCGATAGATTGGGCTTTTTGTCCCAATTCTCCGAGAACAAGAGCTCTGAGGAGTGGCTCGAGAGTTTTTGCGCGGAATCCGAGGTGCCCGATTATAAAGAGTTCAAGCGTGCGGGCATCTATATGGGCGAGAATCAGGCCAGAGTGGGGCTGTCTGATTTCATCGCTGATCCACAAACCCATCCATTGAACACACCATCAAGCCGGATAGAGATTTCATCAATGGCTTATGCCAAGACAGGGTATTCGTCCATCCCCGAGTGCCGGATACTCCAAACGGACGACCACTATCCGCTCAGACTGGTCACCCCGCACCCGAAATTCCGAATCCACTCTCAATACGACAACATCCCGTGGTTCAAAGAGCGGGAAAAGCAAGCATTATGGATACACCCCCACGATGCGGCCCAGAGAGACATCAAGAACAATCATCCAGTCCACGTCACCAGCCCTGAGGGCAGAATGCGCATCCCGGCCCGCGTGACCGAGGACATTATGCCGGGCGTCGTCTGCTTGCTCGAGGGTGTATGGCCTTGCTTTGATCCCGATGGCACCGAGAACGCCGGATCGGTCAACGTCCTGACTTGCACAGTGCCGACTCTGCCGAGCAATGGTTCGCGCACCCATTCGGTGTTGGTCGAGGTAGCTCGAATTTAATGGATACGATATTCCGACAGGAGAAACAATAACTGCTGGAGCATAAATCTATGAACAAACAAATTCCACTCGCTATCAGTTTGATTGTCTTGGGCCTTTGCTTGATCCTAATGACCGCTTGTAGAGCCGAGGTCGCGGACGCTCCCGCCCTGCCTACCGACACGCCAAGCACGAGCACCGCCATACCAACCCATACGCCTTTTCCCTCTCCTCCCCCCCCGCTCACTGCAACGCTGCCCTCAGAGCCAGCCACCATCCCCGCCGAATCACAGCTGACCGAACCCACCCTAGTCGAATACACCGTCCAACCCGGTGACACGCTGCTGGCCATTGCTATGGAATACGACTTGTCGATGGCAGCGATTCAACTTGAGAACGGGATGGGTGATATTACAGTCGTGCAGGTGGGGCAGGTGTTCTCCATTCCCACACGAGATTATTGGGCAGGTGCTTCCCGCTTTTGGGTCCTGCACGTGGTGAAAGCGGGCGAGACACTGGTCGGTATCGCGCAGACCTATGGTCTAACAGCGGCCGAAATCAAGGCCGCCAACGGGCTGAGCGACGCCGACCTAATCAGGACCGGTCAAGAATTGGTATTGCCATTGGACGCGCCCGCAGTGCCCCAAGCGCCTGCCCCCACTGATACGCCCGTTCCCGCTCCCACTACTGCACCAGACAGCAGCCCAACCCCTCAAGCTTCCAACGCATCCCTCGCACCGACCTCTTTACCTGTCACTGTCACTCCCCTTCCCGCCGGCATCGCATCTTGGCCTTACGAAATGGTTCAGATGATCAACCAAATCCGCGCGCAACACGGTCTCGCACCGCTCACGTACAACGAGACACTGGCACAAGCAGCCCAAGCCCACGCAAACGATTGTTCCCAGCGCGGTTGGTGCAATCACACCGGCACTGACGGCTCAGATGTCAAGACCCGCATCCTGCGCGCGGGCTATGATGCTGCCGGTTGGGCGGAATGTTGGGCGCAGCAACAGACTCTCCAGGACGCAGTAAACATCTGGATGGATGAAGTGCCCCCCGACGACGCACACCGGCGCACATTGCTCACCACCGGGCTTTCAGAGGTCGGCGTGGGCATGGCCAAGACCGGCTGGGGGTACTATTTTATCGCTGACTTTGGCAAGCCATAGGAGCATTAGACGAGTTTTCGACAAAACATCCCATAATAAATTAGAGAAAGGAAATGACAATGAGCAACAATTTGCAACAAGAAAAGGGAGCATTCAAGATCATAGCCAAAGTGATCAAACAAGAAGGGCATTGCGCCGCCGGTCACCAGGTAGGCGATGAGGTGATCTTTAACGGCGAGACCGTGGATGGCAAGATATGCATCAGTGCCCTCTACAGCTTTTTGCCCAAGGTATACGCTATGCGCTATGGCGCCGAATTCCCCTGGATAGAGGACCCGGACGTATCGACTCACGCCTGTCCCGATGCCTGGAACCCCGTGGTTTTCGAAATTCGGCGCGTGCGGGAGGGTAACTAACCTAAAGCACATCAATATGACACCAAAAGATTCCACAAACACATCGACCTTGCCAAATATAGACATCTCTATCTTGAATGAACGTCTCGAGCAAATGTCGGCAAGTGAAATCCTGGCGTGGGCCTGGGAAACTTTTGGTCCCCACGGGATAGCGAGTTCATCATTCCAGACCCAAAGCGTTCCATTGCTACATCTCATCTCGCAAGTATGCCCCGAAATGCCGGTGATTTTTATCGACACCGGATTTCACTTTTTGGAGACCCTGGCGTTTCGCGATGAATTGCAAGCGCGTTACGGCTTGAACATTGTCGTGATGCATCCGACGATTGGAAAAGGCGAACTCTTGGCCAAGTACGGCGGGGGACTCTACCGTCAAGACCCAGATCTATGCTGTCACATCAACAAGGTCGAGCCAATGCAGCGAGCGCTCTCGGGAGCGCGGGCCTGGATATCCGGCGTTCGACGCGACCAGACCGCACACAGAAAAAACCTGCGCGTGATCGAGCCACAATCGTCGGGCTTGTTAAAGATTCATCCGATGATCAATTGGACAAAAGGGCAATTAGGGGAATATACTAATAGATACATGTTGCCATTCCACCCGCTGTTCATCGTGGGTTATCTCAGCATCGGTTGTGCACCCTGCACGCGCCCAGTGTCTGTTGGCCAGGACGAACGGTCCGGGCGTTGGGCAGGTACAGAAAAGAACGAGTGCGGACTACACACGGATTGGGCAAATAAAACGGAGGAACAAAATGATCCATCAGAATAAGAATCAAGAGCCTGCCATTCTGATCACAGGGGGAGCGGGGTATATTGGCTCCCAACTCGCCCGCGATCTGGCGACAGACCCACGTTTTTCGGACCATATCATTCGCATCTATGACAATTTACAACGCCAACACCTGTGTGGTCTGATGGATATGCCAAGCGACGGACGCTACGAGTTCATTGAGGGAGACATTTTAGATCGCCTCAACCTGGAGCGCGCTATGCAAGGCGTCCGGGCCGTGGTGCACCTAGCCGCGGTGGTCAAAACACCGATCAGCTTTGACCATCCCGAGTGGACGGAACAAGTCAATCACTGGGGCACAGCGTCGGTAGTGGATTGCGCCTTGAGCGCAGACGTGACCCGGTTCCTGTACGTCAGTTCGGCTAGCGTCTACGGGCCGGGCGGCCCATTCCGAGAGATCGACGTGTGCCGTCCTGTTGGGCCTTATGCAATCTCGAAACTCAAAGGGGAAAGTGAGGCAATACGGTCACGCTTTGCGATCGTGCGGCTGGGTACAGTCTTTGGCAATGCACCCGCGATGCGATTTGATGGTATCGCCAATCGCCTGGCCTACCAAGTAGGTGTCGGACGGTCAATGATCATTCACGGCAGCGGCGAGCAGGTTCGGCCATTGATCCACATACGCGATGCCTCGGCCGTATTGAGATTGTGCTTGGCAGATTCGAGGGCCAAAGGGAAGATCATCAACGCAGTCACCATGAATCCCACAATCAACGAGATTGCCCACGCTTTGCAGACCATCGTGCCCGATGCCCCAATACGGTATACCGATCAAGATATTCTGACCGAGATCAGTTTTCACATAGACTCGACGAAATTAACAGAGTTGGGATTCCAACCACAATTCAGCCTAGAACAGGGGCTCGAAAAGATCGTGTCTCGCTGGCGTGGATTCCGACCCATGTCGAAATCGGAGCAAGCAATACCTGGGTTAGACGAATTTTAATTGGATTGTGAGCGCTAACAGCACACGGGATTTCGACGCAAATCATCTTGTGCTCGTAGCAGATGGCAACCGGAGGTTGCACACAACCCACGTTTGTGGGCTGCCAGGCTACAAACCCGGCTTGAGCGTAGGGATAGGGGCTTGTTCTTTCCATTTGCTTTGCAATCCTCACGCCGGGCAATGTTGACCAGAGTGCAAATTTCCCGTACAATATCATTATCTTGGCCGAGGACAATGGCAAGTATCATCACAAAATACTGAAATGATCGGAGTTGCTAAATGTCCCAAACAAATCAAAATAAAAGCGCTCCAAAAAACAGGCTAAAGAAACTCGTTGGATCGATCGTTAGCTCTCGTCTGGTGGGCTGGATCGTCAATTTGCCTCCCATCGCCTGGGTGGCGCGTGCTATAGGGCGGTCCATCGCCAAACGCCAAATTGGCCCGCCCTCAGTCGAAGAGTCCCTGATCGATCGAGCGGCCAGTGTGGGTTTGGAAGCCACTCTCCAACAGATCGTTCACGACGTCGTAACAGCGTTGGGCTATGCGGGCGCTATGGTGGCTACGTACGAACAGGGAGACACTCTCCCGGTTCGCGCCTTTTACGTCGATCCCAATTTGGCCACTACAGAACAGATACACAAATGGGAACAGGATATCTCCCAATACTCGGATCACCCGGTGAGTATCACTGATCCGGCCCTGGCCAAAGTCTTTATCTACCAAAACGAATACAAGAACAACCTCAGCGTTCGGGCGTTCAAGGCCGGGGGGATCGTCGTCAGCCCCGAACTCTACGACCTTTTCACGCCTGTTGCGCCCCTGGCCTCTAAACCCATCGTTCAAGGAATTCAACAAGCGCTCGGTATTCAACAAGTCATAGCCGTACCTTTTTTCCTCGAAATGTCCGTCGATGGTCAGGTCGAAAAAGAAATTGTGGGCAATCTCTTTGCGGCCAAGCAGAGTGAGATTTCCAAGCGGGATGGGTTGGTTCTGTCTGCCTTTGGCCGACAAGCCGCTGCTGCGATCGAGAGCGAACGCCGCCGCCTGCATATCGAGGTGGCACAAGAAATCGTTTTCGAGATGCAATCCCAACTGCAGCACGAGGAGCAAATCCTTCAACGGATCGCAGAAGGGGTGGTCTCTGATCTGGGTTATGCGGGAGCGATGGTAGCCACTTTTGAACCCGACGATTCACTCCCGGTACGTGCCTTTTGCATTGATCCCAGTTTAGCCACCAAGGAACAAATACACCAGTGGGAAAACGAGATATCCCAATACTCGGCGCACGTAGTGAGCATTACCGATCCAGATATTGCGAGGGTCTTTGTGTACGAAGACGGGTATATGGAAAATCTCAGCGTCCGGGCATTCAAGGCCGGAGGCATCGTCATCAGTGACGAACTGTACGATCTTTTCACACCCATCGCCCCGGTCGCTTCCAGGCCAGTTGTAAAAGGCATTCAACAGATTCTGGATATTCAACAAGTCATAGCCGTGCCCTTTTTCCTCGAGACATTCACCGGTGCTCAATTGACGCGCGAGATCGTCGGCAACCTCTTTGCGGCCACACGATCGAAAAAATTCAGCGATGGAGAGATCGAGTTACTAAAAGCATTTGGACAGCAGGCCGCCGCCGGCATCCGGAACGCGCGGCTCTATCACCAAGTAGAAGAACGACGACAGGTAGCACAGGTATTTGGCAAGATGGCGTTCAGCGCGGCGGCTTCTGTTCATGCCCTTCGTAATCACATTGGCGCTTTTCAAATGCACCTCAACTTGATACGGTCGCTGCCTCCAGAGCAACGTGACCAAATATTATCTATTAGCGATCAGATCATAGGACGGCTGGATGAAGCAACCGAACTTTTGGACCATTTGCACGAACCCTGGCGGACAACCATCGAAGTCCTGACCGACGTCAACGCGTGCATCCGAAAAGCACTGGGAAGAGTCATACTGGATGATGAAGAAATCAGAGCCCAAGAGGGAATCGTGGTGCATGCAGTGTTGGCAGAGGGGCTGCCAGCTATCAAAACATCACCCGACATGCTCATCGAGGCGTTCCGAGTCTTGACCAAAAACTCGTTGGAAGCAATTCGAGAAAAAGGGCAGGGCGGCGAGTTAAAAGTCGAGAGCCGCTTGGCTCCCAATGCAATCGTAGAAGTAATGATCTCTGATACCGGTATCGGCGTCAAGCCGATGAATCTGAGCAAAATATTCGAGATGCGGTGGTCTACCAAAAAGGGAGCCGGTATGGGTTTCGGTCTCTTTTGGACCAAAGAATACGTACAGGGAGCTGGAGGGAGCATCGAGGTCGAAAGCGTTTGGGAAGAGGGCACAACCTTTTACGTGCGCCTTCCCGCGAGTGTCGAGCAAACAGATACACTATGATCCCTGTCCCAAAGTTCTGTTCAAAAACACACCTGAACCAGGAGGCGTGATGGCGACGAGAACACTATATCTAGTGCGACACGGCTACTATGATCTGACGAATTCTCACAAATTGGGCGGCAGTCTGACGCCTGTCGGCGTGGAACAAGCCCGATTAACTGCCCAGAGGTTTGGTACGCTTCCCATCACTGCGATCCATTGCAGCACCCTATCCAGAGCAGCCGAGACGGCAGAGGTCATTGCGCAAGAGCTTGGCGACGTTCCACTGAATCGGTCTCGCAGGTTGTGGGAGTGCGTCCCGTGCATACCGCCGGTGTGGGCCGAATACTTTGAAAATTACTCGCCCGCAAGTATAGCGCGAGATAAAGAACAGGCCGAAAAAGCCTTTGAAAAATATTTCAAGCGCGCGCAGGGAAAGGACAAGCACGAGATCATAGTAGCCCACGGCAACCTCATTCGCTATTTCATTTGTCGTGTTTTACAGGTGCAGCCTGAAGGCTGGGGCAATATGGACATGTGTAATTGTGGAGTCAGTGAGATCTTGATCAGATCAGATAGCCGGATGACCCTCGTATCCCACAACGATGTCAGCCATCTGCCAGAACACCTCGTTACCTCGCTCATCGGCCCCAAGCTGGCCCAGACCCTATACCATCTGGCACAAATCGCCCTCGATCAAGGAGACCTGACCAAAGCACGACGACGAGGTCAGGAAAGTCTGGCAATCTTTACGAAAAGCAAATATAAGGATGCCACACAAGTAAAGGCATGGTTGGACGATCTACCAGCCGAGTAAGCATCGCGCTGGCTTGAGATGCACGGCTTTTCCAGTTTAAGTCCTCCCAAAATTTACAGTGGAAAATCTCATAAATCGCGCAAAGTCACAAAATAACCGGAAAAGCTCAAGGAATTCCGTCATAATGTGCCTTTCAAGGTGTCGTTGACTCGTCACAAAATCTATTTAGGAGATTTATCTCTCTGGAATTCCCCACCATCTTGAACCGACAAGAGGCTCCCATCAGGGAGCCTCTTGTGGTATTTCTGTGCGATGAGTTAGATCAACTCAGTCGCCAATCTTTTCAACCCGAAATGCCGGATTGGGTATTCCTACTGCTTGCGCAGAAACCCGTTCAGCCACGCGGAAAGGCTGTATAGTCCATGTATCAGAGGATTGCCACGTTGCGCTGTAATTCCATGGCCCGCCGCTAATATAACCGCACCCTGCAATGTAGAAATAGTCGAGTCCATCTTGTCCACTGCAATGGGTCGCGTCGCTGAACGTTCCATTTGCATAGAAGGAGCCCGTGAAAGAGAATTGATTATTGGAAATCGGCTCCTGGATCGTGTGTGTAATCTTGTAGGAACCACAGTTATCAACAGATATGTAGGTGGCAAAATCATCCACATATGCCCTGTCTGATGTCACATAAAACTCATCATAGGTGCTTGCCCAAAAGCCAGGGGTGGGACCTGATGGTTGAACTGTGACTGACTGAACGCTGCTCCACCCACTGTCTCCCCAAGCATTGGTTGCTTTCACACGATAATGGTACGTGTCTATCGATTTGTCGGTGATGGCAATAGATGTGCCAGTCCCAGAGTAGGCCGCCACTGGACTGGTGAAAGACGCGTTGTCATCCTCTTGCAGAGTGTACGTGTCTGCCCGAACGGCCGCGCCCCAACTGACGGTATAGTTTCCATCACCGTCCGAGTTGCTGATAACGTTCAACACGGGTGTGGCGGGAGTGGGCGGATAGACTCGAAACAGCAATGGCAAGTACACATAGGCATAACCACAGCGCACATGGACATCGAAATCATCACTCCAAGGGCCGCCATTGGTAGCAGAGATCTCGATGCTGAATTGGACAGAGTGAACAAATGGTATATCGGGAGATACGTACAGGTCAAAGCCGGTATTGTTTACATCCATTCCCAGACCCGCAATACTTGGATAGCTACTGACAGTGTCGCTAATAAAAGTGATATAGGGATCGGTAGTAGTGATAGTGACGGTAGGTAAAGTGACAGTGCTGCCTCCCTGGTTGTAGACCAACGCATACAGTCCGATAGCTTCTCCACAATTGACGATGCCATCTCCATTGTTGCTAAAAGTGCCCGTAGGCTCATCATCAATCGTATGAGTGGCATACGCCAACGGGCCTATAGACGAAGCGGTGTTCACTATGACGTCGTCAATCCCATAACCATCTGACGCGCCGTCTGGATTAATGGGAGAGTTATCGTAGAATTGGAACTTGACCAAGAATGGATTGGTCAAACTTATCCCTGCAGTACTGGCTGCGTCGTCCAGGTCCAAGATGGTCTGCGTGTAGGTGTATTCAACACCGCCGGAGAATGAGACCACCTGGTGCCAGGTCACACCCAAGTCATCGCTGACGAACACCCCATCATCACTGTGATCCTCGTCGCCGAAATCCTGCCACCAAAAGCTCATATCCACCTGCGTCTCGTTGCTCAAGTCTAGGGCCAAGATCGCCGATGCGTAAAAGTTAAAAGCGCTTTCCACCGCGTTGTCGAGCAGCAAGCTGGAACGGCCCCAATTCGGGTAATCTGAACTGACCCTGACCCGCCCATCGTAATTTGTCTCTACTGCCCAAGCATCCCCCAGACCCCCATTTTCAAAGCCATCGTAAAAGGGCAAACTGGCTGGAGCGGCAGTATAACCAGTGGTATTATGAGTGACGTCTGCACCGCTGACTGTTACCTGATCCTCGACCGGGCTAAAAAAGTACCCGGAACTGGTGAAACCAACGATATAGTCGTCCTCTTCAAATTCGGACTGGGAATAATAGCCGCTGCTGTCGGTGGTGACGGCTGGCCGCGCCCCGCCAAAGTCCACCATCACGCCACTGAGTCCAGTGCCCGACGAATCGCGCACATAGCCGCTTATGCTAAAAGTGGACGGTACGCACACCGAACTGTCCCGAAAGTTGGAGACGGTATACGCGGTATTGTCGAGTAGCAGTTGGTTGTCCGCGTCGCAGTTGGGGTTTGAAACACCCGTGTTGCAAGCGGAGGAGGTTCCCGAGGGCACGCCCATCGGGTCGCCCCCACGCAAAACGCCGGGGTTCGACCAATACTGAATCCGATCACAATTGAAACCCTGAGCGGTGCAATCCGAATTGTAGGCCATAATGGTGCGCCACCGGTCCGGGGCATTCAGATAGCCATGGTTGTACGCGTATGGGGTGGTTTCACTGTCCACGTACCAGTCGTGGCGCGCACCCATATTGTGCCCCATCTCGTGTGCAAAGCTGTAATAGCCCGTTGCACAATCCCAGTGGACCAAGGCAAAGGCATCGTCTTCAAAGGAGGATGAAACGTTCCACATCAAGTAGGCCAAGCCACAATAAGCAGCGTCGTTTACGATAAGCACGACCTCATCGGCACAATATGTGTCGCGCAAGGTGTGTACGTTGTCAATGTAGCCATCTGAGGTTCCCCTGAGCCGGGACAGGGTTGTGGACCAGTTGAAACCAGACTCGTCGTAGGCGACCTCCGCCGCGTGGACCAGATTCACGCGTTGGGCGACACCGCTGTTCACGTAGGAGGTATTCGTCTCATCTATGGCCTGATCGATCAAGTTCTCCATCACGGTGATTCCACCCACCGCCGCACGGGCGTCATCAGTATAGACCACCAGCACGTCGACGATAGAACCATCGTCGGCTGTCGGCGCAACAAGCGCCTCGCCCAGTGCATCTCGCGGGGCAAGAACCGCGATCGGTTCACCTTCGGGCGGAAAAGCCCCCGAATCCATCTCTTGAATAGCGTGCACGCCATCGCTAACATGGCGGATCTTGTAGAACGCTCCCGGCATATTGACGCTGCCGACCATCACCCCACCCCTAACCACCAGAATGACAGAACCATACTCGATACCTTCCAGATGACCGATCCAGGAAAAGCTGCCCGAAGGATTCAATTTGGCACGGTCAAGTACGGCCGTAAAGGTCACGTCGTCGAACAGGTTCAACTCCAAAGTGCCGACGGCAGGAGCATCGCCCACCCCACCCAGCATCTCAAAGTTTAGTTCGACAAACCTGGCACGGATGATCTTGGGATCATCGGACAGGTCACTATCACTCTCGACCACGGCGTCGGCGAACAGGCCGCCCTCTTGGCTAAGAGGCGTAGCAACAACGTTCGATCCCAAGCCAAGCAATATTGCAATCAACAATGCCAGGCTCAGAACTTGGACAATGGCTCTCAACTTGGAACTAGTCATCATTATGCTTCTCCTTTTTTAATTTGATGTTGCGACGGAAGGATCATTCGTGCTTTTTCCGTCACGCTCGAACGAACAACCATAATAGTATACATCCGGGAATAAATTCTCGCAATTATAAATGGCACCTATAGTGAGAACCAGGGATAAACCGATCACAACTGAGGTTGAAGGAAAAACGCGCCTGCACTGTCCACCATCACCTTGGATGATTCAACCTGTGTGCAAAAGTCGGGGGCAGCCGGACAATCATTTGACCATCCCGCAGGTTCAGCCAAAGATAATGGCAACCTGCGGGATGATCAGCCATGCCTACCTCAAAATTATGGGCAAGTATATCCAGTCAGTGATGCAAAACACTATGACATCGAACGTGTCGGACCAGGAGCCGCCGTTGCTCGCCGTGATGTCCACGTCGAAACTGATTTGATGCGTGTGCAGCGTATTGGGGTCCACGTCAAAGTCAAAATCGTCGCTGTTCCATCCTGTTCCAAACCCCACCATGTCGGTATAACTGCTGGCAACATTGTCGGTGAAAGTGATGTAGGGATCAGAGCTGCTGATGGTAGCCGTGATCCCGGTGAGCGTTTCTGTCCCCTGGTTGTAGAGATTGACCCACATCTCGATGCTTTCCCCACAATCGATGACGCCATCGTCGTTCCCACTGCTGTCGTCGCTGTTGTCGTCGTCTGCCACGCGATTATCGTACCCCACCGGGCCTATAGCTGTAAATTCCAAGTCGTCAATCCCGTACCCGTCCGAGTCGATCTGATAATTGTCATAAAACTGGAACTTTATCAAAAAGTGGTCGTTCAGACTCATCCCGGCAGTGGAAGCAGCAGCGTCCAGGTCGATGGTGGAGTGGGTATACGTGTATATGGGGCCGCCGGAGAACGAGAGCGCCTGGTACCAGTTCGCACCATAGTCGTCGCTGATGAACACGCCGTCGTAGCCGTCGTCATCGTCGTCAAAGTTCTGCCACCAAAAGTTCATCTCGACCTCGGACTGGCCGTCCAGGTCCAAAGCCAGGATCGCGGAAGCATAAGAGTAGAAACCATCATTGACCGCGTTGTCGAGCAGCAAGCTGTAGGTGCCTCCGTGCGGATCGTGGGTTCCAACCCGTACCCGTCCATCGTAATCGGTCTCTACCGCCCAGGCGGTCCCCAGGTCGCCGCTCTCAAAACCATCGCTAAAAGGCAGGCTGGCAGGGATGATGGGATAAGCGGTAGCATCGTGGGTGACGTTCGCGCTGTTGACCGTCACCAAGTCCTCCACCGGGCTGAAAAAGTAGCCCGGCTCACTGAAACTGATGATATAGTCGTTGTCGACAAAACCGGACTGGGAATAGTAACCGCTGTTGTCGGTAGTGACGGCCGGCCGTGCCTCGTCAAAGTCCACGTCCACTCCAGCCAGGCCAACGCCCGACGAATTGCGCACATAACCGCTTATGGACGGTGCGCACACCGAACTATCCCGAAAGTTGGCAACGGCGTACGCGGTGTTATCGAGCACCTGTTGGGTGTCTGCGTCACAGTTGGGATTCAAAACGCCCTCGTTGCAAGACGTAGAGGTTCCTGCAGGCACACCCATCGGGTCGCCCCCATAGAGCACGCTGGGATTCGACCAGTACTGGAGCCGGTCGCAGTTGAAACCCTGGGCGGCGCATTCCGAGTTGTAGGCCATAATGGTGCGCCACCGGTCCGTTGCGTTCACGTAACCGTGGCTGTACGAGTATGGAGTGATGTCCTCGTCCACGTACCAATCGTGGCGCGCGCCCATATTGTGCCCCATCTCGTGCCCAAAGCTGTAATATCCTGTTGCACAAGCCCAATAGACCAGGGCAAAAGCCTGGTTTTCAAATGTGGTAGAAACAGACTCCCACATCAGGTAGGCCAGGCCGCACCAGGCGTTGTCATTTACGATCAGTACGACCTCATCGGCGCAGTAGGTGTCGCGCAGGGCCTGGACGTTGTCCAGGTGGCCGTCCGAGGGTAGCTGGAGCCGGGACAGGGTTATGAACCAATCGAAACCGGACTCGTCGTAGGCCACCTCCGCCGTGTGGGCCAGGTTCACGCGCTGGGCGATGCCGCTGTTGATATAGGACGTATTCGTCTCGGCTATGGCCTGGTCGATCAAGTTCTCCATCGCAGTGGTCCCACCCACCGCTGCACGGGCATCATCGGTATAGACCACCAACACGTCGATGGTGGAACCATCGTCGGCTGTCGGGGCGCGAAACGCCTCGATCAGTGCGTCCTTTGAAGCAAGGGCCGTGATCGGTTCCCCATCAGGTGGAAACGCCCCTGAATCCATCTCTTGGATGGCGTGCACACCGTCTCCGATGTAGCGGATCTTGTAGAACGCTCCTGGCATATTGACGCTGCCGACCATCACCCCATCCCTAACTACCAAGATGATAGAACCATAATCGACGCCTTCCAGGTATCCCATCCAGGAAAAGCTACCCGAGGCATTCGATTCAGCACGGTCGAGCACGGCCATAAGGGTCACGTCGTCGAACAAGTTCAACTCCAAAGTGCCGGCGGCTGGAGCATCTCCCACCCCACCCAACGTCTCAAAGTTTGGTTCGACCAACCTGGCACGAACAATCTTGGGATCATCGGGCAGACCACCGTCACCCTCGACGGCAGCGTCGGCAAACAGGCCATCCCCTGGGCTGGGAGGCGTAGCAACGACGTTCGATCCTAGGCTAAACAACATTGCACTCAGTATTGTCAGACTCAGAACTTGGATAACAGTTTCCAACTTGGAACTAGTCATCATCATGTTTCTCCTTTTTTAGGCTTTTCCAGTTCTAAATTATCCTAAACTTGGCAGCGAAAGCAGGTTACAAGTATAAAAACGCTACGAAAAAGGCGGAAAAGCTTGAGGAATTCCCGTAAAACACCTGATTTGCTCCAAGAATTAGACTAGCGAAAGCAATTGGTGGGATACTTGTTTTTCTGGAATTCCCTTAGCATGATATTGCGACGGAAAAATCATCCCGTGCTTTTTCTGTCACGCTCGAGCAGACAACTAAATTCAGTATACTTTAAGAAACGAGCTTTTGCAATTGCACAACAAAAGAATTTAATGTATACTAGGAAAAGATACAATCATTAGGCTTGGATCATCGCCAACATCTATATGGGTCACAAGATAGTATGAAATCTCGATGGATCAGTCACAAAGGGAAACGAATTCTCTACGTAGATTTTTCCAACTTTGGGCAAGACTTTGCCCCCTTGAGAACAGAGATCGAGGCCGTGTTATCCACTCTTGAAAAACAACCCAAAAACTCTGTACTGATATTGGCAGACTTTCGGGATACTGTTCTATCCAGAAAGTCAACCGCCCTCATCAAGGGTTCTGCGCCGCAGATAAGCCCACACATTCGCAGGGCCGCCGTTATCCTTGAGGATACAACCGGTCTTAGAAACCTCGTGGTGGGTGCCCTGGCCCGGGTTGGCGGGCAAGATGCAGCTCTATTTGACGACATCGAACAAGCTCAAGACTGGCTGGTGAATGACGAATAAGTCAGATTTGCCGGGCGCTTAACGGGCGTAGGCCGCCTAAATCACCCTACGTTTTTGTCAATCTCTGTATCTGCGCCTCGGCATTGTAAGAACTCCGTACCAGGGCATCGCTCTCGACCCAACGGAATCCCATCTCATAGCCTCGCTCCCGAAACATTTCGAATTCCTCTGGCGTATAGTACCGGTCAATGGGAATATGTCGCCTGGTAGGCTGAAGGTATTGGCCGATGGTCAGGATATCCACGTCCAGTTCGCGCAGGTTACGCATCACGTCCAGGATTTCGTCGGTGGTTTCCCCCAGGCCAACCATTAGACCGCTCTTGGTGATCGCCTCCGGCCACAGCGTTTTGGCATTACGCAACACGTCCAACGACCACTCGTAGCGACATTGAGGTTGTACCGTGCGAAAAAGACGCGGAACGGTTTCGATGTTGTGGTTGAGAATATCGGGCCGGGCATCTATTACGACCTTGAGCAACTCGACCTGCCCGCGAAAGTCAGGGATCAAGACTTCGACGGTGCAGCCAGGCTGAACATCTCGAATACGGCGAATGACGGCTGCAAAAACAAAAGCGCCACCGTCGGGCAGATCATCCCGATCCACCGAAGTAACGACAGCGTGCTTGAGGTCCATCGCTTGCGCGGCTTGGGCCACGTGCTCTGGTTCGTCGGGATCGAGGGGGCCAGGGCGACCGGTCTGCACGTTACAAAAACGACAGTTCCGGGTGCACGTGTCGCCCAGAATAAGAAATGTTGCCGTGCGGTGACTCCAACACTCGCCAATGTTGGGGCAGTGGGCCTCCTCGCAGACAGTGTGCAGTTCCTTGGCCCGCATCAGTCGCTTGAGCCAGCCGTAATCCTCACCCGAGGGAGCGCGCACACGCAGCCAGGGAGGTCTGCGCTTGGGGCGATCCGTTGCTTGTTGCCGTACCTTATCCATCATTACATTCTATTCCATTGAACTTTGCGTTTCTCAAACCCAGCCAGGCGCGTGAACCCGACCGACCTCGCCATCTCTAGTGCCACGTCAAAATGCGCGCCGACCTTGTCGGGGGTGTGAGAATCGGAGCCAAAGGTCAGAATCTCGCCACCCAATTCGCGGTACCAACGCAGTATCTCTATCGTCGGGCAAGTCTCATCCATTCCCTTGCCCTTGTACAACGCCGAGGTGTTGATCTCGATCCCCTTACCCCGTTCGACGATGGAGCGCAGCGCTGTGCGGATCAAGTCTGCATAAGGTTCCGGGCCATCGTAGGGCTTGTCAAAGTTGCGCGCGTCCCGTTTGACCAGGTCCAGATGCCCCAACACGTCAAAATCCCCCTCCGCAGCCAAGTGAACTACCTGCCGAAAGTACGCCTCGTAAGCCTGGCGCAGCGGCTGCTCAAAAAAGTCTGGTTTCCAGGCACACAAAAGCCCATCAACACCCATCGAGGCTGAAAAAGATGTGAGCGAGGTGGCATAGTGGGCCGAGCCGATGACAAAGTCAAAATCTCCCATTGCCAGCATGATCGCCGCTTCCTGGGCAAAAACATGTGGCTCGCCTATCTCCAGACCAGCCCGAATGGTCAGCCGATCGCCGTAGCGGGCACGGCAGCGTTCGATCTCTGCCAAATATTCAACAGGCTGCAAATAGTCCAGTATATCATCGGAGCCATAGTCGACGTGATCTGTAAAAGCGATCTCGCGCATACCACGGGCAATGGCCGACTCGCAGACCGCCGTCATCTCGGAATCACTGTCGGACGAGAAACGCGTGTGAATATGGTAATCTCCAATATAATTAGATAGTGACATGTAATCTCGGCTCACAACCACATCAACGGGAAACAAAGACAACTTTTCACTGCTGCCTCATCCCGAGTTTTATAGATTTCCCAGACATACGCTTGTTCGATCACTGGCTTGATGGCTTTTTTTGTCGTGTCCATCACAATTCCTCCTTGGATTCTTTGAACATTGGTGTGATTTAATCCAGATGGTGTCCTGCGTGCCTCTTTTATTCGCAGCGCAGATTGTACCGCAATTGAGCCGAGTACACAAGAGGTAACGAGCGCCACACAAAAGCGCCTATCGGCTAGATCCGATGGCGCATCACACATTTGATGAATTTGACATGAGCAGTGTCGCTGGCTCGACAATTTTTCAAGCCTGAAAAACCTCAGACATCGCTCTCAAGATACAGACAGAACAAATACACTGCCCAGAACAATCAAAAATACACCACAAGGTCTCGTTACACCACCAGTCGTAGGCAGCAACGGATCATTACGAGTTGGAGTAGATAGGGTCTCGGTAATTTTTGATGAGGGTGAGGCAATTCCTTCCCCCAAAAAGAACTCTTCTTCATCCACACTGATTATCCCGCCATAGGGAAACGTCGTCGAGATAACCTGAATTTCAGATGTGGCCCAACCGCCATAGTTATTGATGTGCCACCCCTATGCCGGTGTAGAATGATTTGCTATCGTATTTAGAACCTACACCTGTTCCCGTGACCGTATCATATCGCGCCGCTCGGACACCTTCCCACTCCCAGAACATGTCTCCGTTGTCTGCCGATTGCTTCTCGTATTCCTGCCACTCGCGCGAAATCACTTGGATCTCTTGTTCTACAACCATTATTCGTTCCACATCCTCGGCGTTAGGCTGAGGGCCTATGTATGCCTCAAAGCAATTGCTACAGGTTGTATCAACCACAAGTCCAGACAACCGATCAACCGTCTGGATATGGGAGCCCTCGAGAAACTCACACTCAGCTTGATCGGGTACCAACTTAAGCCGCGACACTGTAGAAAGCTGTCATTCTCGTTAATATGGCCGGATCTTTGAGATTTTCATGCTGCCCCCATATTCGCTGGTGTCGCGCTTAACACCTCAATATGTGGGGGATAGCAGCCTAATTGCACGGAACCTTTAGCGAACCGAGAATCCCTTGTGAATCAAAACTGTCGCGGCTTAAGTTGATACCCGTTTCGTCAATATTGCTTCAACCATGTCCAACAAATCAATCGATATGAACGGTTTTTGAGTGTAACCATCTAGGTCACGATCCATGTCCAGACCCACTTGTTCTAACTGCGCGGCACGTGTATCTCTTGGCCCAGCACTGATACCCAGTACCGGTATGCTTTTCAAAACTGGCTCAGACTTTACTCGACGAAGAAATTCAAGCCCACCTGGGTCAGGTCGCATAAAGTCTTGGATGAACAAGTCGACCGATCCAGTGCGCAAAATCGACAGCGCTTTTTGATCGCTCGTTGTTCCCACAAACTCGTAACCGGAACTTGACAGGGTCAATCGTAGCAAATCCACAAATTCAGGCTCATCGTCCAAACTCAAGATTCGTATCTCCGTCAAACTTGATCCCCCATCGCGGCTTTTCTCAAATACGCTATGAGCATTGGAGACGGCCTGTCACGAGTCGAACTCATCTGTGGCAGAAACAGGCTCGCCACAAAAAAACGATGTCCCTCCAATTCCACCACTCTTATCGCTCCCTCGGCATTACGCCCCACGACCTTGAGCATTCCTCGACCAATCCGCTCTCGGTATTCGGGGTTCAAACCATAGTTACAGGTATACCTTTCTACCACTTGGATTTTACCATACACTTGATGCACCAGTGTCCCCGGCTCTATATCAATCTGTTCGCTCTCTCCCACGAGCGAACAACTCAATTGACTGATCAACAACTTGGATGCTTTTGGGGTACTTTCTTCGTGGTCTGCATCCTGAATTCCTAGCACATTTCGGGCATACTCTAACAGAGCATGTTGAAATCCGCCTCAGGTGCCAATAAAGATCTGATCCCGTTCGCGAGCAAAACGAATCGCCTCCAGCGCACCATCCATACTTTGATAGGGACTGCCCGGCGCGCACCACAATGCATCGTATTGTTCGAGAACTGAGGGAAGATGTTCTTCTAACGACACGGTGGACAGCCAGCACACATCAACCGAGATCCCCAGCACGCCAGCCGCGTGATTCAGAGCCTCGTTTGTTGCGCTGTGAGAACGACTTTTCGCGTTAAAATCACCAATGATACCTACTTTTACGGTTTGTTTCATCTGTACCTCAGTTTAGACCGATTCAACACCTGACGAAAGCAACCGTTCCCACGAATAACCTATGCATTGCAAAAATGCCCGCGCCAAAATCATATGCCCAGCTAGATTTAGATGGATCCGATCCACTGCCAGGTGCATTGGATGTACCCATTGAAATACACCATCAAAAGTATCCTGGGTATTTACCAACAAGGCACAATGCTGTGTTGTAATCTCTCTAGCTGCCTTCCCATATTGGTCCATCATGACCCGCATCGGCTCGTGTCGATTGGGTTCCAAAAAATACGGAGTCATTACGATCAGACCAGAAAGGCGTGACTGCACCTGCCGGATGAGTTGGTCGAGGGTCTGTGTGTACTCTTCCACCGAAATGTGCAGATCTGTCTGCCACGGGCGGCTGAAATGCTGCCATACATCGTTGATCCCAATTTTGATGACGAGCCAATCCGGCTGCAAGTCCAGCACATCGGTTTGCCAACGGGCTTTGAGGTCTCGGATCGTATCTCCGGCAACTCCCATATTGATTGTGCGGATGGCATAATCCGGATACGCGGCAGTGAGGGCAGCATCTACCAGACTGACAAAACCATTCCCGAGCGCCTGATCAAATGCACCTTTGCCAATGGGCCGTTTTCGCCCGCAATCCGTAATCGAATCTCCGATGAAAAGTAAGCAACTGTTCGACTGAAGATACACAAGCCCCTTTGTCTCCTAAATCACCCACAATTGAAAAGCGCCAAACGCAGGGCAAGGAAGCAGCGCTGCCGCCGCTCCCTCCCGTTTCAATCGGCGAGAGTGCCCCTTCCCCCTACTCTAAAACGATGTGTACAGTAGAAACGGCACGACTCGATCTATATTGATTTGCTCCAACGTCCAATCAACCCAACTGTTCCACAGTCAGAAAAGAGTCTATTTGCGTTTGCGCCCAGCATTGATGGCGCGAACCAAGAAAAATGGAACAGGGCAACGATCAGAAAATTTACAACAGCCTGAACAAAGTTACCATACGTTACTGTGGCATTCCCAACGGCAAATTCTAGCGTTGCAAAGTCTATGCCTCCCAGCAAAATACCAATCAAAGGCATAAAGATATCATTCACCAGTAATTCCGCAATGGCCGTAAAGGCTGCACCTATCACGAGTGCTACGGCTAAATCGAGAACATTCCCTTGCCTAATAAAATTGCGAAATTCTTCAAGCCTCTTGTTCCCTCCCTTTTATTGCGTTGGATGCAGACATTCAACAGACAATCTATATGTGAATCGCTTCCCCAAACACCTCGTGCGCAGCCTCCATCAGTGCCTCGCTCAACGTGGGATGCGCGTGGACCGTGCGCGCGATCTCTTCCGGCGTAAGTTCCCAGTTGCGGGCCAGCACCAGTTCGGGCAGCAGCTCTGTCACCTCTGGGCCAACGAGATGACCGCCCAAGATTTCGCCGCCAGCCGCGTCGGCCACGATCTTGACGAACCCATCATAGTCGCCCAGGCCCAGCGCTTTGCCGATGGCGCGGAAGGGGAATTTCCCCACCTTGACCTCGTACCCACGTTCGACTGCTTGGGCCTCGGTGATGCCGAAACTGGCGACCTGAGGATGGCAGTATGTGCAACGCGGCATCGCCTCGTAATCCAGCTCGACCGTATCCACCCCAGCGATGGTCTCTGTGGCAACAAGAGCCTGAGCCGATGCGACGTGGGCCAGCGGCAACTTGCCGGTCACATCGCCGATGGCATAAATATTGGGCACGTTGGTGCGCATATGCTTGTCTATGACAACGTACCCACGCTCCACCTGCACACCGGCTTGTTCCAAACCCAGATTCTCGCTGTTGGGCCGCACGCCGATGGCGATGAGCGCCCGTTCGGCCTCTAGCATCTGTTCGCCCTTATCGTTAGAGACGCTCACCCGAACACCCTCGTCAGTCGTCTCAATGCCCTGCACGCGGGTCGAGGTCAACAACTTGACCTTGCGCCGCTTAAAGGCACGCTCAACCTCCAGGCTTACTTCCTCGTCCTCCAGCGGCACCGCGTGAGGCAGCATCTCGACGACGGTGACCTGAGCACCATAGGTACTCCAGACCTGGGCAAACTCCATCCCAATCGGCCCCGCCCCAACGACGATGGCCGAAGCAGGCAGATCGCGCAGCACGATGGCCTCTCGGGAGGTCAACACCCGCTCGCCGTCCGCCTCGATACCGGGGATGGTGCGCGCCCGCCCGCCGGTGGCAATGATGACGTTGCGCGTATCCAACGTGCGCGTACCGCCGTCATTTAACGTCACCTCGACCTGATTCGCGGACTTTAGCACCGCAGTCCCCTCGACCACATCGATCTCATTCTTGCGCATCAACGCACCGATGCCCTTGACCAGCCGCTTGGACACCTTACGGCTGCGGTCCACCGCCTTGCCAAAGTCAGCCTCGAACCCGGTGACCGTAAAGCCAAAGTCTTTGCCTCGTCTTAGCAAAGAAATGACCTCAGCATTGCGCAGCAGTGCCTTGGTGGGAATGCATCCCCAGTTCAGGCACACGCCACCCAGATTCTCCTTCTCCACCAGGGCAACCTCGAGTCCCAGTTGCGCAGCGCGGATAGCACCCACATAGCCACCCGGCCCTGCACCGATGATCGTGACGTCATAGGTTTGTTCCATCACACCCTCCCTCTAGTTACACATTACGAATCGCGTTTTACGAGTTACGCACGACAAGTGTACCACAATGAAAAGGACAGGACAAGTAAACGACGGCTAAATTTGCGCATAATGGGGAGCGTAGTATACTAACATTAGGAAATACCGCGAACCATCATTGTCGAGTAAAGTAGGAGGTGACTTTTATGTTCCGTTCCTGTTTTTGGCGAGTGTTAGAGATGTTCTTTTGGGGAGCCGTTCTCCTACTCATCGTCTGGCTCGTCTTTAACTGGCCGCCCCAAACTGCAATACCGCAACCGGACGTGGGCATCATTCGGATCAACACCGAGATCTGGAGCGGCAGCACCGAACTGATCCGGGCACAGATCAAAGAAGCGCGCGAGGATCGCAGCATTCGGGCCGTGGTCGTACAATTGGATTCTCCCGGCGGCGAAGTCGTCGCCAGTCAGACGCTCTTTCTCGAATTGCAAGACCTGCGGCGAGAGATGCCGGTGGTTGGATCGATCGACTTTATGGCCGCTAGCGGCGCGTATTACGCGGCGATGGCCACCGACCCCATCTATGCCAAACCCTCGTCCAACGCCGGCAACGTCGGCGTGTGGGCCACCATTCCCCCAGAACTGGCCGTCAACGATACCGTTCTGGCCAGTGGTCCCTTTAAACTGACGGGCAGCAACCGTGACGAATTCTTGCGCGAGATCGACGGCATCAAACAAGAGTTCTTGGCAACCGTCTTTAGCCAACGCGGCGACCGTCTCACCCTCACCCCCGCCGAGCTTTCGCAGGGCTTGCTTTATCCCGGGCGCGAGGCCGTGGAACTGGGCCTCATCGACCACATTGGCACTCAGACTGAAGCCATCGCCGCCGCCGCCGAACAAGCCGGCATCGAACAGTACGACGTGGTCGATTTGGAAGCCCGCGTCATTGATGACTGGCTAAAAGAGTATTTCTTCTTTGGCGAGTCCTGGTCCGGCGCTGCCGACCCGACGACAGGAGAACGATCCCTGCCCTATGGCATTTATCTGCTCTACGACGCTCGTCTGCGAGGTGCACCATGAACAAAAGAGAAAGAATGATGATAAAATCAAGAATGAAAAACGGGCTATTGCTCGTTTTAGGCTTCGCCGTCGTCGTGCTCATCGCCGACCGCAGGCCCGAGACCCCACGCAGTAAATCGTACACCGCACCAGACATCCCAGAAATCGACACGAGCCTGATCGACCCTCTTTTGGTAGATTACGAGCCTTTTGAAGACGAACCACAAGCAGGCGACGGCCACATAGTCATTGACCTCTCCCACGCCAACAACCTGGAAATCAACGATCTATCGCCGTTACGGGACCGCTTGGAAGCCCGAAACGTCACCATCGAGACCTTTGAAGGCATCGATGTGCCCTTGTCGAACCAACTACACCGCGCTACCGCCTTGCTCGTTATCGCCCCGACAGAAAAATTCACAGCCGAAGAACAAGAAGCCATCGCGAATTTTGTGGCGGACGGCGGGCGGCTGCTCTTGGCCGCCGATCCCACCCGCCCCGTGCCGGAGGAAGAAAACGGTGACGAGTTCCCCTCCCTGTATTCGGCCTTTTTTCCCACCAGCGCCGTTCCTGCCATCAACAGCCTGGCGCGCAATTTTGGCGTGATCTATTTTGACGATTACGTCTACAACTTGGAAGATAACGCGGGCAATTACCGTCACGTCAAGTTTACCTCCTTTGATGACGAACACCCGCTCACCCAAGACATCGACACGGCGATCTTTTTCGCCGCCCACTCTTTGCGCAGCGACGGCCTCTCGCTCGTCGTGGGAGATGCAGACACCCATTCTCCAATGCGCACCGGCGAGACCGACCTCGCCGTCGTGACCCTGACCAACGACGAGCGCGTGCTGGCCCTGGGCGACGTCACCTTTCTGACGGCCCCTTATCACACAATGGGCGACAATGACCGCTTTCTCAGCCACATTGCCGACTGGTTGGCCATAGACGGGCGCGCTCGGGATAACGTAGACGATTTCCCCTACATCTTTGAGCGTCCCGTAGACCTGGTGCAGGCCAGTGACGACTTTCTCGACCCCCAACTCATCGCCCAGGGCAGCGAGTTGCAGGCGTTTTTCGAGCAGGCCGGTCTCACCCTGAATTTTCGCGCCGCCGCCGAACCGGACCACGACGCACTCTTGGTCGCCACTTTTGACGATCTGGAACGGGTGCAGGATTATCTGGTCACAGCCGGTGTTACCATCACCGTAGATACCGACGAGAAAGAGGAAACCAAAGAGATTATCGTCACCGACGTCTACACCGGCGAGACAGAGATCGAAGAACCGATCGAGGAAAAAGAACCAGAGAGTAAAAGCATCCCAGGCACCATCACCATCGAAACGATGGGAACGATAGGCGTTCAGGGAACCACGCTCTTTATCATCGACCGCAGCGACGAACACGTGGCCGTCGTCGTCCTGGCTCAAGACAGCGAGGCCATCGCCAGCGCGGTGGAACGGCTATCGACCAACGACCTGTTGGGCTGCATCCAGGCGGAGGCAGTGACCGTCTGCTCCACCGGCGAGGCGCAAGACGGCCTGGAAACCGACGCCGAGCCCGACGACACCAAGGAACCTGCCAATGGAGAGGCTAGCGGCGGGCGCGTTTTCGTTCTCGCAGACAATGACAAGCTCAACGGCGCACGCACCAGTGCCGCTGAATTTGAGGCCATCCTCAGTGAATTCTACGACGTCACCGTCTGGTTCGTCTCGCAAGACGGTGTGCCCACCGACGACGACCTGGTTGGGTACGAGGTGTACATCATAGACTCGGGCGATTACGAGTTCGATTTGGAAAATATTGACGCTTTTTCCGCTGTGGAGAATATCGAGAGCGGCGGCGTGATGCTCATCGGTGCCCAATCAATGCCGCTTTTCAGTATCGACTTTCAACCCATCGACGATTTGCAAATCGCTGATGCATCCCATCCCCTAGCCGCCGGCTTTGCCGCGGACGACGTTTTTCCTCTGCTGGCATCCGAAAGCGGTATTCCAGCTATGGTCATCGACGACGCCGTCGCCGAAGAGTTTCAAGTAGTTTTGGCGCGCGGCCCCAACAGCGCCGAGTCCGGCACACCCAGCCTCATCACCGCCGTCGATGAGGCTGAGGACGTCAGCCACATTATCATTGCTGCCTTTGCCTTTTACCGCCTGCCGGAGGAGGTCCAGCGCACCCTGGCCCTGAACGCAATCGAGTGGTTGATGGAAGCCAGTCGGTAACGCGGTTGGAAACCGCACATACAAGAACGAGTTTCATCACACGGGCCTGGAAACAATTTCCAGGCCCGTGATCTTTTGGATATGTTTCACCCGTGATGATCCAACCCTTGACATTCACCAGAAACCCGGTCTTGTGTCCACAGATCGTGCCATCGGTACGTATGTGACCTACTGTGGCGTCAGAATTGCCGAATGCCTGTGGCAAATTGGGAATCAACTCGCGGGCCACATCACGCACATACTCTACGAGACTTGCGGGTTTCTGTATCATTTGGGATGCATCCGGGTTAGAAATACAAAAAAGCCCCCGCCGCTTGAGCGGGGGCTATGTCTTTGCACCTTTTGCTATACCTAGTGTTTCGCGGCGTTAATGAACCTACAGTTTAGAATTGCCGACTATCAACGCAAACTGCCTATTATGATGCTAATCTACCGCGAAACACTTGAGCAGTTGGGTGTCAAAGTTTGTATTACGCGTGAACGTGTTCACGGTGGGGATATTTACGCCCAACTGCACTAGCCTGTGGCAAAATCACTGATTATGCGCGATGTCGCTGCATCAAAGCCGACGACGTCCAGCATACCTGCGTCATTAGGATCAGCAATTGAAAAGCCATTGCTTACCATCCCAACTACAACCAGCTTGGCGCGTGGGTTGTACTTGCGCCTGTATTGCTCCAGGGCCTGTGCTGGATGGATGTTCCCCGCCCAGGTCTCGCTGTCTGTATAGATCACGAATGTGTCCACATCCCGTACACGGTTCTTGAGCGCCCAGAGCATTGGTTGCGCACAGTCGGTGCCGCCGAACGGCATCCGGTCGAATTTCTTGCACACATCATCGATCCGCTGCCTTGGCGAGATGCTGATAGGCACAAGCTGATGAGAGAACGCCAGGAACGTGTGTCGGCGTTCGGTCGCAGCCGTTACCAGGGCCATTGCCGCACTGCCCGTCCGTGGAGTGATTCCACCGACACCGGCGATGTTGCCCCAGGTCATCGAAGCACTCACGTCCACGGCCAGAACAACATGTTTGCCAATTGACTCCACGTTCTTGAACGTCTTGTAGAACGCCGCATCCAGCGCATCCACGACCTGTGACACCGCCTCCCACTGACCACGCCCTCTGATACCCTTGCCCTGAGCGTACGTGTTCAATGCCGCCAGAACAGCCAATGGGTGGATACGGGCCTTGCCCAACTGCCCATCGTCTTTCAGCCTGCAAGTGACGGCGTCGATTGCGTCCCAGTTGCCCTTGACCAGCAATCCAACCTTGGACATGTTACCCAGGTTGCGGAGCATGGCCGTCATGGGCATCTTTTCGAGCAGTACTGCCCACACATCTGGATCTTTTAGAAACTCGGTCGGGATCATCTCGCGGGTCAGATCATAGTCTTGGATCAGCTTGGTAATGGTCGAAGCCGTCGTTGCCGTCTGCGCCAGCTCGAATGCAGAGATGATCTTGGGCGTATGGCCGTTTGCCTCACCTTGCGTCACCCACTTGTAGATTGCGTTGTGCGCCTCTGTCTGTGGTTTAGGGTGCGCCAGTCGCATGACATCTCGATGCGTCCAGCCATCCCGCTGGCGGTACTTGATGACCTGGTAAGCCAAGCGATCGGTCTCCTTGTCGTTGTACCAGGCAGCCACGGCCTCCCGCAGACCTCGTCCCCAACCTCGAAATGCTTTAGCGTATTCAAGGAAATGGAACAGATGTGTACCGATACGGGCCACGCGAGGCAGAACCTCAAAAGCAGCTTGCCGGGTTTCTGAGTCACCTTCGCCCGCACACATCGCCAGGACGAACAAAGCTGGATCGTTCTTTGGCGCTCGGCCCGCCTCACTGATCTCGACGACGCGGTTGACGACACGCACACCGTCGGCACGGATGGTGCGCAGGACCGCCTCGGCGTTACGGACAGTCATCTCGCGTTCCTTCACATAGTACGTACCGCCCTCGCTTCCGAGAACCAAGAAGCGGTCGAGGCGGGTCCAGTCATCTATCGCCCACGCAAAGCCACCTGCGTTGTTGGCGACCTGTGCCGAACCAGGAATTGGCCGAGACTGCCGTGTTATACGAGTTGAGAAATGCTTCAAGTACTTCATCTGTCAATCCTCCTCAAAGATTTTCGGGCAAGTTGGCGCCATTGGGAGTTATTTTCAAGATAACCCATAGGCATCGGCCCGAAGGCGGGGGCGTTTGGAATTGAACCAAAATTAACCGATAACCGTTCACCAGCGGCCCATAAGGCGAATGATGGCGACGGATCGCCCCCGTGAGTGGTCCCGCTTGGACTCGAACCAAGTTAGCCAGATAACCGTATCCTGTCGGCCCACATCAGGCAAATTGTATGAACGGAAACGGGACCATATAGGGTGGGGAGCCGGATTCGAACCGACGCCTCTCCATCCGCAGTGGTAACCGTTCATCTGCGGCCCATCAGGCAAATGGTGACGAACGGAATTTAGCGCTCTTCCACTGAGCTATCCCCACCTTGTTAAAGTTTGCGGGCAAATGGTGCAGGTCGGAAACAGACTTTTTGTCTGCCGGGGTTGATTGTGCCCCGATTGTTTATCTGGAACCGATAACCGACACTGCTTCGGCCCACATTGAGTTACCCCAAACACATTACGCCGCAATGTAAATCTTCCATTCCTCCGGAATTTCACCACCGACTATCAGATAATTGGTACGCGGACGCTTTGGCTCCCATCGTAACTGCATTCCTGCCTCATGTGGCGTCCGGTCAGCCTTACGATGATTGCAACAGTAACAGGCACAAGCCGTATTGCTCCAGGTGCTGCCACCGCCACGGCTGCTAGGAACTAGGTGTTCAACTGTAAAGTCTGCGCGAGACAGTATCTTGCCCTTGCGTCTATCGCCCACCGTGACACCGCAATAGATACAGATATAGTCATCGCGGCTCAAGACTGCGCGACGGCTCCACGTTGCCGTCATGTGTGGTACATTGACATAGTAGCGCAGACGAATGATGGAGGGCACTTGAAAAACGCGGCTAGGAGTGCGCAGCCGCGCAGCCACGCCGTCCACAGAGTCCACGACATCACGCATCAGCAAATCCACAGCGTTTTTGATCGTGACCGTCTGCAATGGGACGTATGAAGCATTGAGTAGCAGAACTGCCCGTGCATTTACGTTGACCATGACACCTCCTTTTTGAGATAGCACCCCCGACTGGACTCGAACCAGTAATGCTTGCGCGCCAGCTTGGGCGTTGTTCAGAAACAACGAGCCCTTCCATTTGGGCGACGAGGGCATAGAGCCAAGGAAAGGACTTGAACCTTTAACCTCCCACTTACAAAGCGGGTGCTCTGCCAATTGAGCTACCAAGGCATAGGTCGGGATGACTGGATTTGAACCAGCGATTTCTACACCCCAAATGTAGCGCCCTGCCAAACTGGGCCACATCCCGATAAGGCCACCGCTGGGGCTTGAACCCAGGGCCTCGATCTTACCAAGATCGCGCTCTTCCAACTGAGCTACGGCGGCATAGGTGCACCTGGCTGGACTTGAACCAACAACCCTCATCTTGTAAGGATGGCGCTCTTCGCGTTTGAGCTACAGGTGCTCAAAGCTGGCAGGAGGAATCGAACCCCCGTCTACCGAGTACAAAACAGCCGTCTTTCCATTAGACTATGCCAGCAAAAGACACGGGCGGGAATCGAACCCACGATCACTGATTTTGTAGATCAGCGCCTTTCCACTTAGCTACCGTGTCGTAGGCGGAAGGGATGGGGGTCGAACCCACAAGGCTGTTACACTCCCCGCATTAGCGGTGCGGTGCCGTCGCCATCTATCGGCTTGCCCTTCCACAGTAGGCCAGGTTGGATTTGAACCAACGTTCTGCACCTTATAAGAGTGCTGCTTGTCACCCGACTCAGCTACTGGCCCATAGAGCGGGTAGCGGGAATCGAACCCACAACTTTAGCTTGGAAGGCTGACGTGATACCAATTTTACCATACCCGCATAGTACCCACGACAGGACTTGAACCTGCATCAGACCAGCATCGCGAACTGGCGCTCGTCCATTTGAGCTACGCGGGCCAGAGTAGGGCTAGGAAGAATCGAACTCCCGTTTGCGGATTGAAAGTCCGCCGTCCTTGCCGCTAGACGATAGCCCCATAGTGATCCAGGTGGGCAACGATCCCACAACCTGTCGGTTAAAAGCCGACTACTCTGCCAATTGAGCTACTGGATCATAAACCCTCGGCGGGAATCGAACCCGCGCCATTCCCGCTTAGGAGGCGGGTGCTCTTCCTTCTGAGCTACGAGGGCACAGTGTGTCCCATCCGAATTGAACGGATGCCTTCGGCTCTTCAGGCCAACGCTCTACCAACTGAGCTAAGGACACAAGAGTGGGTCTGGCGGGCAACGATCCCGCAGCTTCCGCTTTAAGAGAGCGGTACTCTGCCAATTGAGTTACAGACCCAAGGTGCCGCTGATGGGAGTCGAACCCAGACGCTCTTGGCATCGGTTTTTGAGGCCGACGTGTCTACCAATTCCACCACAGCGGCTTGGTGCGCCAGGCGGGACTCGAACCCACACGGATAAACCGCCAGGTTTTAAGCCTAGTGTGTCTACCAATTCCACCACTGGCGCAAAGGTGGGCGTGAGAGGATTCGAACCCCCATAACGTGGGTCTAAGCCGCGCACCTTTGCCGTTAGGTCACACGCCCAAGAGGGAGGCCCCGGAATCGAACCGGGATTGCGCGGGCCACAACCGCGCGTTTTACCCTTAAACTAGCCCCCCAAGGCGGAAGGGACAGGAATCGAACCTGCAAAGCTGTTACGCTTGATTGATTTCAAATCAACGCCCCGCACCGCACTGGGGTCAACCCTTCCACAAGCTACGGCACCAGGACTCGAACCTGGAACATCCTGGCTCACAACCAGGCGCTCTACCAATTGAGCTATGCCACAGTGGGTCAGGCTGGACTTGAACCAACTCACCCAAAGGACCAGGTTTACAGCCTGGCGCAGCTATCCATATCTGCCTCTGACCCATAGCACCCTCGGCAGGGATCGAACCCGCAACCATTGGCTTCGAAGGCCACCGCTCTTCCAATTGAGCTACGAGGGTACAGTACCTCCACTCAGATTTGAACTGAGGTTTGCGGATCGAGAATCCGCCGTCCTGCCACTAGACGATGGAGGCTAAATGCTGTCGTGAAGAGACTTGAACCCTGATTGTCAGTTTCTCGGCAATGAGGCAGTCCCGACGAGATTTGAACTCGCGATCTTCACCTTGACAGGGTGACGGGGACTCCAGGCTCCCCCACGGGACTATAGGTAGCGAGGACGGGATTTGAACCCGCATAGAACAGATTATGACTCTGCCGAGTTACCAGTACTCTACCTCGCAGTGGAAGCGGAGGGAATCGAACCCTCATTGCCTGGGTGCAAACCAGGTGTTTTCCCGTTAAACTACGCCCCCATAGTACCCGCACCTGGAGTTGAACCAGGGACCTCTCCCTTATCAGAGGAGCATTCTTCCGCTGAACTATGCGGGTAAAAAGAGCGGACACTAGGACTCGAACCCAGGATTCAACCATGGCAAAGTTGCGTCTTACCACTAGACTATGTCCGCTAGTTTTCAATTGTCAAAGTTCTGCTACTCTCTGGCTGCGGTGGCAGGACTCGAACCTGCAATCTCACGGTTAACAGCCGTTCGCCTTACCGTTAGGCCACACCGCAATGTAAGCGGGCCGACCAGGACTCGAACATGGAGCACAGCTTTTGGAGAGCTGCTGCTTGCCAATTAACAAATCGACCCATAAAGCAAAAGCGCGGGGGCTTTTGGTGTGCTCCCCCGCGCTTGGTGTACGTGTACCCAAAGTATCTAAGTGGGGGAGCCTCCTGTACCAGTTGGATTGATGGCATCATGCTGTAGCAGGCACGGCTTACTGGACCGCTTAGACAAGGCGGCCGCCGATTCTATTTCTGATTTATGCCAAAATCTTCTTGTTTTCTTCATCTTGATTCTCTAGTACAGGTTTTCTTTGCTACTGTTGCCAATGTTATATAAATTAAAAGAGCGGGGGTTTTGGTTTAACCCCCGCTCTTGGCAGTTGATTGATCAATGCGCCTAAACGCAAATCACGAGGGTAAACGCCTCCCGGCCACCATACCGAAATTACGGCTATCGCTTAGGCACGGCAAAGCCAACCGATAATGTTCATCGGCTGTCGATATGGATTTTGACCAAAAGTGTCTCGCCTTCATAGTAATTATATGATACCATAAAATGGACTGTCGTCAAGTTCACTCGAGGTGCATTGAACCTTGACAATCTCATATCTTCAAGTATACTACCGCTCGCAAGTGGCAAAAATAGCAACTTGAAATCATTCAACGCCACTCTAACGTGGGCCTGTAGCGCAGTTGGGAGCGCACCACAATGGCATTGTGGGGGTCGAGGGTTCGAGTCCCTCCAGGTCCACTTTTTTTTATCAATTGATATGTAACAGGCTGTGAACAGGAGTAGTAGGCCATCCCCACAGCGAGCTGGGAAAATCAGGTGAAAGCCCAGCAGACCAAGTGCCCACGGGGAGCACTATAGTTTTTTAGGCTGAACTCGCCTGAGAGCCTCGTTGGTGAAAACTAGAACAAGTAACTGGCGGCGATTGGCCCCCGTTAACGGGCTGAGAGTGGGAGGTAACTGGTTCTGTAAAAGGTTACCCTCCAATCAGGGTGGTACCACGGAGTGCCCCTTCGTCCCTGAGACGAAGGGGCTTTTTTTATTTCATTCTAAAGGAGATAATAATGAGCCACATTGAACCCACTTCTTGGATTTGGTACAACGGCAAGTTGGTGTCTTGGGACGAGGCGCGCGTACACGTCTTTGCCCATGCGCTTCACTACGGTTCCAGTGTGTTCGAAGGTATTCGCGCCTACCCCACATCTCGCGGACCGGCCGTGCTCGGCTTGGAGCCTCACGTACACCGGCTTTTTGAGTCGTGCAAGATTTTCCGTATGCCGATTCCATACTTACCGGAAGAGGTCTCTCAGGCTATTCTGGAGACGGTTCGAGCCAACAAGCTCGAATCTTGTTACATCCGCCCGTTGGTCTTTCGCGGCCTGGGCGTGATTTCCCTCGATCCGCGTGCCTGTCCAGTTGAAGTTATGGTCGGTACGATCGCGTTTGGGCAGTTCTTGGGCGATGAAGCGCTCAAAGCAGGCGTCGACGTTGGTGTCAGCACTTGGCAGCGCATGACACCCAACACCTTCCCGGCGATGGCGAAAATAGGCGGCCAATATGTTAGTTCACAACTGATCGTTATGGAGGCCCACGACCGAGGCTTTGCGGAAGGGATCGCGATGAACACCGCTGGCTATGTCAGTGAAGGCAGTGGGGAGAATCTGTTCCTGGTAAAGGACGGTGTGCTCTACACGCCGCCTGTGACGGCATCGATATTGGCGGGCATTACCAGGGCGTTCGTCATCCAATTGGCGCGCGACTTGGGCTATCAGGTAAAAGAAGAGTTGATCGTTCGCGAAATGCTCTATCTGGCCAACGAGATCTTTTTCACTGGGACAGCCGCCGAGGTTAGCCCCGTCCGTAGTGTGGATGGCATCCAGATCGGTGCCGGAGAGAGAGGCCCTGTGACCACTCATCTGCAAGAGCAGTTCTTTGGCATCGTCAAGGGCGAATTGGAAGATCGGTTTGGCTGGATGACGCTGGTGGAGGGGTAATAGAGTGAATCGGGTTGAACTGGCCCCCGGCGTATTCCACTTGCAGAGCGGTTCCAATATAGGGTTGGTCGTGCAAGATGGAAAGGCGCTATTGATCGACGCGGGTCTGGACAAGGATGCCGCTCGAAGAGTACTGCGCGTTGCCGATGAACTGGGCGTCACTTTAGAAGCAGTGTTCATCACCCATGCCCACGCCGACCATTTTGGGGGCGCGTATTTCTTGCAGCGTCGGGCCGAGGTGCCGCTGTATGCCCCAGTGCTAGAGGCGGCGATGATGGAAAACCCCATCATCGAACCGCTCTATCTCTTTAGTGGAGCAGCACCGATTCAAGACCTGCGCCACAAGTTCACGCTGGCCAGGCCCTGTCGTATCGACCACGTGGTGGAGGAGCCGGGACTGCTAGAGATCGGCTCGTTCCAGGTAAAGGTCGAGTTGTTGCCGGGGCACGCTCCCAACCAGATGGGAGTGGCCGTGAGAGATGTGTTTTTCTGCGCCGATGTATTCTTTCCGGAGGAAACAATCGTCAAACACAAAATCACCTTTTGTATGGACATGGATGACACCCTGGCAACTCTGAGGCAATTGCCCAATTTACCCTATGCCCATTTCGCTCCTGGTCACGGGCCGGCCTACAAATCTGGCGACGAAATCGCGCACATCTGTACCGCCAACGAGCAACGGTTAGAACAGATACGAGAACAAGTCTATGCGGCTACCGAGGAACCACAAGGGACGTCGGCTTTGGTCAAGCAAATAGCCTACGACTTAAACCTGCGTCTGACGACGGCAACCGCTTATTTTCTTACTCGGACGACCATTCTCGCTGCGCTCTCGTCGTTGGAAAAGGCAGGCCAGGTGACAGCCCGGATGGAGAGTAACCAGTTGTTGTGGTGGCAAGGTTGAGTACGCGTATGACGGATAGTCAAGTAAAACAAGATGACAGGAGGAACAAAATGGCAGAATCCTATGTGCCCCAGGATATCGAGAAAAAATGGCAGAAAAAGTGGGAGGACGACCAACTCTACCGCTCTGTAATTGACCACGACAAGCCCAAACACTATGCATTGACCATGCTCCCATATCCCAGCGGCGACCTGCACATCGGTCACTGGTATGCGATGGCGCCCAGCGACACCCGTGCCCGCTATATGCGGATGCGCGGGTACAACGTTCTTTTCCCCATAGGGTTCGATGCCTTTGGCCTTCCGGCGGAGAACGCCGCCATCAAGCGCGGCATCCATCCCCACAAGTGGACGTTGTCCAACGTCGAAAAGATGCAGGGCCAGTTTAGGACTATGGGGACCATGTTCGACTGGGAACGAGAGGCCATCTCTTGCCTGCCGGGTTACTATCGGTGGACATCGTGGTTCTTTTTAAAGCTGTACGATATGGGGCTGGCCTACCGCAAAAAATCACCAGTAGACTTTTGCCCTCAGTGCAATACCACTCTAGCGCGGGAGCAGGTCTGGGGCGAGGATCGTCACTGCGAGCGCTGCAACACACCTGTTATCAAAAAGGAACTGGAGCAATGGTTCTGGCGCATCACCGACTATGTCGATGAATTGCTCGACTTTTCCAAGATCGACTGGCCCGAGCGAGTGGTCACGATGCAAACCAACTGGATCGGTCGCAGCGAGGGAGCCGACGTCACCTTTCTCACCGAACAGGGTGATCCAATGGTCGTTTTCACCACCCGCCCGGACACTCTCTGGGGTGCGACCTTTATGGTGCTGGCCCCAGAGCACCCACTGGTGGATAAACTGGCCACGCCCGAATACACGGAAGCAGTGGCGGCGTACAAATTCCAGGCGACCCGCCAGAGCGAGATCGAGCGCATGTCGACCGAAAAGGAAAAGACAGGCATCTTTACCGGTGCTTTTGCCGTCAACCCGGTCAACGACGAGCGTATTCCTATCTGGATCGCCGATTATGTAATGATGACTTATGGCACGGGGGCTATTATGGCCGTCCCGGCTCACGACGAGCGGGACTTTGAGTTTGCCCAAAAGTATGACCTGCCAATCCCGGTGGTCATAGAGCCTCCAGATTGGGATGGTGATCCGTTGGCAAAAGCCTACACTGGCCCTGGTGCAATGATCAATTCTGGTCCTTTTACCGGGACGCCGGATGATGTCGCCGTGAGAAAAGTGACCGATTGGTTGGAGGAGCGGGGAACCGGCAAGTTTGCCGTCAACTATCGCATCCGCGACTGGTTGATCTCCCGCCAGCGATACTGGGGGGCGCCTATCCCAATGATCTATTGTGACAGGTGCGGCGTTGTCCCCGTTCCCTACGAGGATCTGCCAGTACTGCTGCCGGAGGATGCCGAGTTCCTGCCTACAGGTGAGAGTCCGCTCAGGTATCACGAGAGCTTTTTGAACACCACCTGCCCCAAGTGTGACGGTCCCGCCACTCGCGAAACCGACACGATGGACACCTTTGCCTGTTCCTCCTGGTACAACTATGCTTATCTAAGCCCGTACTATAAAGAGAACGAGCCAACCAGCGCCGACTCGATGCCCTTTGATCCGAAAGAGGCCAAGTATTGGGTTCCGGTGGATGTCTACACCGGCGGTATCGAGCACGCTACGATGCACCTGATCTATACCCGCTTTTTCACTATGGCGATGCGGGATATGGGACTGCTGGATTTCGACGAACCGATGACGGTCTTGCGCAATCAAGGCATCATCCTGGGCGAGGATAGCGAAAAGATGTCCAAGAGCCGGGGCAATGTGATTGCGCCTGACGGCCTAGTGGAGCGGTACGGAGCCGATGCAGTGCGCAGCTATTTGATGTTTGGCTGGCGGTGGGATCAGGGTGGACCGTGGGACTCGCACGGCATCGAGGGGGTCGTCCGCTGGCTTCCTCGCGTCTGGAACCTGGTGCTGGAACATGATGAGGCAAAGGGCACTCCGACGGACAAACAAATCGCCGAACTGCGCCGCTGGACCCACAAGACGATCAAGCGCGTCACCGACGATATGGAGGCATTTACCTTTAACACCATCATCGCCGGGCTGATGGAGTTTAGCAACGCGCTGCAAAAGGCCAAGCAGACAGCGGTTTATGGGACAGAAGCCTGGGCGGAAGCTATCGAGACACTGCTGTTGTTGCTGGCTCCTTGCTGCCCCCACATCGCCGAAGAGTTGTGGACGCGGATTGACCGGCCTTACTCGGTCCACAAGCAATCTTGGCCCACGTTCAACGCCGACCTGGCAGCCGATAAAGTGATCACCCTGATCGTGCAGATCAACAGCAAGGTGCGCGCGCGGATCGAGGCCGCCGTCGACATCACCGAAGAAGCAGCGCGAGAGGCGGCTCTGTCGGATGAGAACGTTCGGCGGCACATTGGAGATCGGGAGATTCGCAAGGTGATCTATGTGCCGGGACGCTTGGTGAATATTGTAGCATAGGACAATTAGACAAACCTCCAAGGTCCCAAACTCAAGGGGGTGCGTTACAGTTTAGTTGGATGTAAGAGGTAGCAGACCAATGTCATCAAGTTAAGGCTTGCAAAAATATGCCAGGTTTTCGTCAGAGCTTTTGTGAGCAAGATTTGACCTGATTAGCATTGTATTCTCGGTCAAAAGTGCCTTACAAAACCTGGCATGTCTAATTCTCGTCCCTTAACCTGATGACATTGGGTATCAAACCAGCAGAAAGCGCAAGATCACGAAACTGCCCCCATCGGCCAGCCGCCCACCAACAAAGAGCTAGCAACACCCCTTCGACATACGGTTCCAACCAGAACTTGGCAGCACATTTCAAGCGCAGATTGACCACCTGGCGAATTAGGCTTTCAACAGCGTCACTACCCCGCACGCTTGCCTTTGCGTCCCCTGTTCTTGCGCGACTTGCGAGCAACGCAATGTCATCAAGTTAAGACTTTGGAAATCTGACGTTGAAGATTCGGTAGTGGTAAAAAGGCAAGTGATAAAGTATGATTCTGCGCATGATACAAGTAACAATCACCTACCGGTGCCGCGTTTGCGGCAGTATGAGCATAGTGCGAAATGGTACCAATAAGTGTGGCAACCCACAATACCATTGTCATGACTGTGGAGCCTATCGAGTCTTGCGGCCCAAGTGCAAATACGGCAACCATGAAAAGGAAATCATATTGCGGACTTGCAAAGAACGTTCCAGTATGAGAGGGCTTGAACGCATCTTTGAAGTATCTCGACACACGGTTGCCGTGTGGATCAAAGACATGGTTCCCAAGTTGCCTGATCTGAAAGACACTTTGTTGCCCGCAGAACCAGATGATGTACTGGAATTGGACAAAGCCTGGTCTTTTGGGCTCAAAAAGGCTCAAAAACGGTGGCTTTGGACGGCGATGTGCCGCCGAACACATCAAATTGTTGCTTTTGTGATTGGTGACCACAGCGCAAAAACCTGTCGTCGGTTGTGGAACAAGATACCAGACGGATATCGAGATTGCCAATCCTACAGCGATTTCTGGGGAGCCTATCAGCAGGTTTTCTCGACAAAGACCCATCAATGTGTAGGCAAGGAAACTAGAGAAACAGCGCATATGGAACGTTGGTACAACACTTTGCGCCAGCGCCTGGCCCGCTACGTGCGCAAAACTCTATCTTTCTCCAAATCTGACGTTTTTTGTACTAGTCAACAAGAGTTTGAACATTCTGGTCATTGAATCTCGCCCCCATATGTGGGTTTGTCACTGTTCTTACAGCGCTTTTGCCCATATTTAGGGGTTGAGCAGCAGTTTTGCATCAGACGCAAGTGTTCAAAGTGTTGCTGCCCAATACAAAATCTGACGTTTTTCATCACATGGTCGCCAAATGGTTCATCGCCGATTTCAGTAGCGTATACCCCTCCGGCTTGACAAGCATTGGAGAAACGATTACGATGGCACACAGTCAACCAGTTGTCTACGGATTCGAGTTGCAATCCCGGTAGTACGTAGAGCGAAACTCGATCGAGATCAA
>JAAEPW010001416.1 GCA_024232355.1 Chloroflexota bacterium
AATAACCAGCGGACGCACATCGCCGATTTCGTCGTTTACGCCGTTGCCGTTGGCGTCGCCGCTGAGGATGATGTTGTGGCCGCTGCCGTCAATGGTCAACTGCCGGTCGGTAGAGAGGCTGCTTAACAAGGTAATGGTAAAGTCACCGCTAAAGCCGATAACGCCCCCGTCGCAGGCATCGAGCAAGGCTTGCCGCAGCGAGCCGGGGTCGCTGTCGGTGGCGTTGGAGACTTGCGGTGTATCGCAATTGTAGGTTTCCAGGCCAAAAGTGACCACTTGGCTTGCGCCCAGGGTGGTGGCCGAGATCACATACGTGCCGTAGGTACCGTTGGCTGTGACGCTGAGACCGGCCAAGCCGGAAGCATTGGTGGCGGCGGTCTGTTCAGTGGTGCTCGACCCCACGCCAGAGATGGGGCCGGTGTAGCTGATGATGCCGCCCGCGCCCACCGGTTCAGCCGAAACTGTGGCTGTGACCAGAACCTGAAGGGATGCGGGATAGCCGGTGTTCACGTTGGTGCGTTGGCCGCTGCCGCTCACATAGCTGAGGTTGAAACCCTGGCTCTCAAACGCGCCGATGTCGCACGTTCCAAAGCGAGTCGCGCCGCGCTGATCGGTGGTTTCACAGGAGGCGTCGTCGCCAGCGTCAAGGGCCGGGCTGCCGGGCAGCAGGGCCAGGGTGGAGGTATCACCGCCATAGTCGCCCAGGTCGGACAGAACCGGGTCGCCAGACAAGGCCGGGCTACAGGTTCCGTCTTGGATCAGGTTGTTGGTGTTGGCCGCCAGCGTGCCGCTGTTGAGACAATCTGTACCGGCGCTACCGGCGATGATGCTGTTGCTGATGGCGAGCGTTCCGGTATTCACCATACCATTGCTGCCACTGCCAGCCAGGGTGACATTGTTTAAAACCGCCGTTCCATCGTTGACCAGGCCATCGCCGCTGCTTTCGGACAGGGTAACGTTGGTTAACGTCAGACTGAGGGTGGTAGAGATGTGGCCGCTGTTGTTGCTAAAGGTGGTGTTGGTAATCCGGGTTCGGCCTTGATTCTGCAAAGCCGCAGCGATGTGCCCACTGAGGTTGCTGCCGGTCAGGGTCAGATCGCCCTGGTTAAGGATGCCGCTGCCGTCAACCAGGTTCAGATCGCTCAACTGGACGTCTATATTCTCGGCAATCTCAAAAAGACGGACGCTGTTGTCGCCGTCAATGGTGATGGCATGACCACCGCCGTCAATGTTTATATCTTGCTCAATTTCCAGCGGGCTGTCCAGGTTGATCATATAGTCGCCGTCAAACGTAATGCTGCCGCCGGAACAGACGTTGTTGATGCTGCGCCGCAGCGAACCATCGCCATCGTCGTTGTTGTTGGTGACGGTGTAAGGGTCGGTGCTGCACAAGTTGGTCAGTGTGTAGATGATACTGTCCTGGATACCGGTAGCTGTGGCCGTGACCACATAGCCGCCAACAACCCCATTAGGCGTGACCGCCGCGCTTGCCACGCCGTCACTGCCGAGGGTTGCTACGACCGTAGCAGAGATACCCGCGCCATTGTCTGGGCCAACATAGTTGAGCACGCCGCCAGAGATTGGTTCGGCCAATAGATTGGCGGTCACCGTGAGTGTTAGCGGTTGGGTGAAAGCGGTCTTGATCACGGCGCTCTGATCGCCGCCGCTGCCATAGGACAGGCCAAAGCCCTGGCTCTCAAACGCACCAATGTCGCACGTTCCAAAGCGGGCCTCGCCACGCTGGTCGATCGTTTCGCAGGAGGTGTCGTCACCGGCGTCAAAGGCCGGGCTGCCGGGGAGCAGCGCAAAGGTGAGGCGCGGTGTACCGTTGGCCGTTTCACCGCCATAGTCGCCCAGGTCAGACAGGAACGGATCATTGCTGATTTGGGGCGTGCCGCAGGCCCGATTTTCTTCAATCAAGCTGTGCATATTGACCACGGTACTGCTAACATAGGCGAAACAATCATAGTTGTTAGGGCCGCTGTTGGCCACTATACTGTTGTACAGATCCATACTAGCATCAGAGCTATTGTAAATCCCACCGGTCTCTGTGTCGTCGGCCGAGTTGCCAGAAAAAGTGCTGTTGTTGATGGCTAACACACTTTTATTGTACACGCCGCCGCCGTCATTTCCGGCGCTGTTATTGGCGACGGTGCTGTTGGTAATGGCAACAGTACCCTGGTTGTAAATGCCGCCGCCTTCATTGTAGGCATGGTTGCCGCTCAAGGTGCTATTGATAATGGTAAGAGCGTTAGAGCTGTTACTAACAAAAATACCGCCGCCTAGCTTGGCCTGATTGCCGGAAATAACGCTATTGCTGACCAACAGGGTCGTATCACTACCACCGTGGTAAATTGCGCCCCCATAGCGGTACCAGGCACTAATGGCTTGATTGCCAGAGAGAACGCTGCCGGTAATGGTCAGCGTTCCGACGTTATAGATGCCGCCACCTTGGGCCCTGCCACTAGAGTACTTGTAGCGGACCTCATTATCGGCGATGGTGCAATCCTGAATTGTGAGCGTTCCGGCGTTATAGATGCCGGCGCCATATTGTGCTTGGGTCTTGCCGTCAACAATGTTCAGGTGCTTGAACGTCACCTCGTTGTCAGACTCGATGGTAAAGACGCGCACATCCTTGCCGCCATCGTTGTTGCTGTCGCCGCTGACGGTGATGGTGTACCCTGTGCCGTCAACTGTGAGAGACTTGGCCACATCGAGGGTGCTGTCGAGGTAGATGGAGTAACTATTGGCAAAGGTGATCAACGCTCCCTCGCAAGCATCCGCAATGGCCTGGCGCAGCGAGCCGGAGCCGCTATCGTCCCCATTGGTCACGATGATGTAATCGCAACGGCCAAAAGCGACCTCGGCCTGGCCGCTGCCAGAAGTGTGGCTGAAAAAGGCGGTGTTGGTGATGGTGGTGTTCAGGCTACTACCGACACTGCCGGTGAGGATGTGACTCACGCTTTGACCGGCCGGGATATCGGTGCTCTGGGAGAGGTTGCTGCCGCTGACGTCGGCGGGCAGGGTATCGGTGACGAGTACGTCTTCAGCGTCGCCGTTGCCGCTGTTGGTGACGGTGATGGTATAGGTCAGCAAGTCGCCGGTCCCAAGCAGGGTGGTGGGCGTAATGGCCTTGGCGATTGCCAGGTCCGGGTAGAGAACGCTGATGATCACTTCCGACTCGTCCTCAACGGTCTGAGCCAAGCCGGTGGTCAGGTTGGCTTCCAGGACGTAATCGCCATAAGTGGTAGGAGGAGTCCAAGAGGTGTTCCAAATTTCTTCCGTGCTGCCGGCGGCCCAGGTAGTCGTGTAGACCGTCTGTCCGTTGGCCGTGACCTCCAGAGCGCGGACCTCATCCGGGCTGCGAACGATACCAGAGATTTCGATAGGATCGTAGCCGTAGAAACCGGCGCCGGTGGTGGGGGTCAGAATGGCGCTTACTTCCGCCAGGGTGGTGGGGTTGGTGATGGTGGTCGTGGTACAGTGGTCGTAAACATCGCAGGCGGTCATCGTGTCGGAGAGTGCGGAGACGGTTTGTACATCCGAAGACAGGTAGGTACTCTGGGTGGTGGGGCTGAAAAAGCCGGTGAACCAGGCCGCGTCTTCATCCCCATAGGTCAGGCCGGTGGCCGGGCAGAGCCAGTTGGTGTCGGTGATAGAAAAGTCGTGGGCCTGGCATTTGGCACGAGCAAAGTCATCGGTGATGAGATCATAGGTCAACGTCAATACGGGTGATGACAGGTCAATTTCACCGCTCCAGGCGTTGGGGACGTAGGTTGCGTTGCCCAGGTCGTCGGCGGCCTTTAGGTCAATTTTGTAGGGGCCTTCGTCCAGCGTGGCGGGTACGGTATGTTGCCAGGTGGAAAAGTTGGTTCCGGCGGAATCCAAAGTCAGGCTGTACCAGGTTCCGTCTGTTTCGGTCTGATCGCCGTCTTGCAAGTGGCGGTAGCGGATCTGGGCCGAGGCGAGGCCGGTTTCCAATGGGTTGGCGATGTCGTAAATTGTTTCGGCGCTCAGGGCGTGGTCGTAGATGACCGCTTCGTCCAATTGGCCGGTAAAGAGATTGCCTGCGCCGTCGGCCGAGGCGAGGTAAAGCGGCAGGCCGGTGGTCGAGCCAAAGGTTTGGGTGGCGACCCCGGTGGCGACGCCATCCACATAGCCCGTCCATTGACCATCGTTTAGGGCCAGGGCCAGGTGATGCCACTGGCCAGGCGTCAGCGTGACCGGCACAGAGTGGCTTGTTGAGCCGTTGAACAGGCTCATACTCTGGTAGTCATCGGCGATTTGCCAGCGGTAGGCCGTGTCAACGCCGTCGCTCAAGCTCAGGATGGCGGGATCGTAGCCGTTTGCGCCGGATGTCCAGTCGGGCTTGACCCAGGCCATAAAGGTGCCCTCGCTGAGATCAAACAGGCTGTTGCTGTCCAGGCGCAGGGTATCGTCGCTGCCGTCAAAGCTGAGGGCGCTGCCAGACTGGCCGCTCTGCCCGGCGGTGGGGCAGGCCGAACCGGTGCAGCCGGCGATGAACAGGTTGCCGGAGCCGTCGGAAAAATCGGTTGCGCCGGCTGTCTCTTCCAAGTGCAGATGCAGCACCCGGCTCTGGCGGGGATAGGGGACATCGTAAGCTACCCCGCTGATGGTCCCGGCAGTGGAGATGACCGCGCCGGTCAGAGAGACATCAGCGCCTGGGCCATAATCGTCAATAGAGACCGTCCCGATGGTGTCGTTGTAGCTGTTGGACATATTGTCTTCCAGCCCCAGCCGCACCTCGTACTGGCCGTAGGGAGACGTGCTGAAGGGATAATCGATCTGCCAACTGCTGCCATCCGAATCGGCGTAGCGGACCCCTTCCACCGCCGCACCGTTGTGATCGTACAGGGCCACGGTCACGGTGTTGGTAGCCACACCGCTGGCGGGAGTTATGCTGTCAGCGACCGCGCCGGAAAGGGCCACGCCGCCTGCGGTAGCATCCAGGATGGTGGTGGTCAGACTGCTGTCCAGATCGCCGCTGGGCGAGTCGCCATCCACCGAGAAAGTGTCGCTGGCGTAAGCGCTGTTGCCCACGGCGTCGGTGGCAACGGCGTCCAGAGTGTACTGGCCCGAACCGTTGGGGGTGAACCAGTACAGCCAGGCCCCGTTGTTACCGGAGCCGCTTTCGCTGCGCACGGCCCAGCCGCTGGTCGTGCTATTGTCGGGATTTGTCACTGTGACCTCGACCTGCGCGATGGTGGAGGCGGGGTCTACCGCCGAAATGCTCAACCATGTCGCCTCATTGGAGAGGTAGGTGTCCTGGGTCGTAGCTCTTAACTGGGCCGTCTGACTGGATCTGGCGGCGGACTGGTTCACCGTCACTATGGGGGCGTCGTTATCGATGGTGATCAGGTGCTGTTCGGTTACATCGTACCAGGCCACCTGGTAATCGTAAATCGCTTTGATCTCTTGGCTGTTTAATACCGCGTCATAGAGAGTGATTTCATCCAGATTGCCCTCAAGGTTTTCGCCAATGGTGGCCGGGGTTGGATCGCCGCAGGACACGAGAGCGCCAGAAGCCAGACCATCGGTGCTACTAATGGTGCTGGCACCGTTAAGATAGAAATTGTAGACAAAGCCATCCGTTGCGTCGACAAACTCTGAGGTAACAAACAGGTGGTTCCATTGGTCCTCTATCAACTCGAGGTCGGTGTCATAATAGGTCTGCCCGTCACAGTCCACAAGCCCGTTGTCGGCGTAAAACTCTAGTTCAGTACTGTCTGTCGCCAGCGAGAGGCCAAAATCGGTCCCGTTGCGAATGAGGTACTGGATGCTGTCTTTGGTTTTGGTCGGTTTGACCCACAGCCCCAGGCTAAAGTTATCGGCGGTTAAATCGCTGACGGTGGGTAAATTCAAACTGTCATCGCCGGCAAAGAGCGGGGCTTCCCGGATCTGGCCTTTATCACCGGCGGTTGGGCAGGTGACGGAGCACGTAGCGTTATTCTGATCGGGGCTGTCGTCGGTAAAGGTAATAGTATCTAGATCTTCATCCAGGTGCAGGTTAACCAACGGGGCCTGGTTCATGATTTCCTGAATTTCGTCTACTTCTAGCGTATCTTTGACAATAATCAGATCATCAATCATCCCATCAAAGTAGTGATCGCCGTCAGATTGCCACGATTGGCCCACGTAGGTGGCGCCGGTTCCGAGAAAAGGCGGCAGGTCAGACGTGGTCGTATCGGCAATACCATTGACATAAAAAGTCATCGTTCCCCGGGGGTCACTAAGGCTGTCATAGTTCCAGGGCAGGTTAAAGACCCAGGCCAGGTGATACCATTGGTCGTCAGCCAGTGCTGTGGAACCGGTCGCGTCGTTGCCGGTGCCATAAAGGCTCATGTAGGGGTAACCGTTTTTCACTGCCAGTTGCAAACTGTTGCCTGCGCCCCCGGTGCTGTCGGTGCCCAGAATAGTTTGGGCGTTGCTACCAAAGGCATCGCCCTTGATCCAGGCCATCACGGTAAAGTCGCTTTCAGTCAGGCCCAGGGTGTCGGCGGGTTCCAGGGTAACATAGTTAGTGCTGCCGTCAAGACGAATGGTCTGGTTATTGCGCCCGGCCAAACCGCTGTCGGGGCAGTCAGCGCCAAAACAATAGCCATCAAAGGTGTTACCGGAATCATCGGCAAAGGTTGTCTGGCCGGGCGGCTCGTCAAAGGCTAAGTCCAGAGTGCGGGCCGACTGTTCAGCCAGGGCTGTCATCTCATCTTTGGACAGGACTTTGCTGTAAAAGCGCAGGTCGTCCACCCAGACATCCCAAACATAATCTTCGTACTGTTTATCATAAGTCGCACCAAGACGAATGTTATACAGGGTGTCCAAAGTTGGCGGCGTGCTACAGGTTTTGGATTGATGTTCCTCACCGTCAATATACAGCGTTAACGTCTCCTCACCATCATAGGTCAGGCCCAGATGGTACCAGATATTTTCCTGTTCAAAATAATCGTCATGACGATCTCTAAACGAATAATAAACACCTGTCGTAAATCTAGAATCGCAGCCGTCCAGGCCGATATAGAGTTTGGAAAGCCATATGTAGGCGTAAGCCGACGACGTTGTCACATCATCTTCAGATGTATTTCCAGCCGAGTCAAAATCAAAATCAAACAGCCGATAGTAAAATGATGATGAACCATTTGGGTCGTTTCCATACTTTGGTCTTTTTAGCCACATCCCGATACTAAAGGCATTGTCGCCGATCAAGGGGATATCATCGTCAAAGTTAACCCAGGTACGGTCAGCGTCGGCATAGCGATTGTCGTCGTCGTTATGCAATCCCACCGACCGGCCAACAATCCCGTTTTGAGAATAAGGCGGATATTCCTCATTGGCATTTTTGGCGTAATAGCCGCACGTTAGGGGGTGGTGCGAAACTGAATCAACATAATCCTCGCAATCGTAATCATCAAAGGTGGCGTAAAAGACCAGGGAGCCATTGGTTAGCTCTGCGACCTCAGCGGCGCTCAAGGCGTAATTATGCAGGGCGGCGTAATCTATCTCGCCAGTAAAAAGCGAAGCAATCTCAAATTGATAACTGGGGTTGGTACTCCAGGAGACATCCGGAGCACCGGTGACGGAGATATCACGCCAGCCATTGACATAGCTGACCAACTCATCGCTATCCTGATCATAGGTCACCACCACATGGTTCCATTCGTCTTGGGTGAGAGCTGTGTCGCCGGTGAGATAGACGACACTATCAATTTTAACTACGAGTTCAGAGTTGGTGGTCAACTCGACCTGAAATTGGCCACTAATATCGAACAGGGTTGTCCCGCTTTGGGGGGTGGCGGTGGGCTTGATCCAGGCTTCAAAGCTCAATGCGGTCTGGGTAAAGATGTCGGTGGTGGCGTTTTGGAGGGTATCACTGCCGTCAAAGGTAAGGTAGCCGGAATTGGCAACGGGATTGCCGACGGCGGTGAAATCGTAGCGATTTGAGGTGGCATCGTAAAAAGTGGTGGCACCGGTGTCCTCGTCCAGGTTCAGCACAAAAATCTGATTGACGGCCGAGGTGTCGATGACCGCCCCAGCCCGCAAGGTCAGGCTGGTGGACTCGGTCTGGTCGACGCTGGGGGCGGTGACCGCGCCGGTCAGGGTGGTATACATCTGAGGATAGAGGCTGCCGATGATCTCGGTGGTTTGGACGGTGTCTACCGGGAATTCGGCTTGCAGCAGGCCGTTGGCCACCCGGTTGTCCAGTTCGTTTTTGATGGTGGCGGTGTAGGCCACGCTGCCTCCCGGCGCAACGACGCCGGTGCTGCTTTCGGTATTGAGCGACAATACGTTCAAGACAGAGGCCAGGTTGGGGTTGTAGCCGTAGATAAACTCCCGGTTGTCCAAAATGGTGTCATTATCAGTATCGTAATCGTCCGGATCGGCGGAGACCAGCGTTTGCATAGGTTGGTCGCTGTTGTCGTAATCGTAGACAATGGTCCAGCCCCCGCTCCAGGTTGAGTCGTCGGCCTCGTAAGCGGAAATGCTGTTGGAATGAAAAAACTCCTCGCCATCGGTCAGGCCGTCGCCGTCGCTGTCGGCCAGGTAAGGGTTGGTGCCGTAAAACTCTTCCCAGTAGTCGTACAGACCATCGCCGTCGTAATCTTCATTTTCGGGGTCAAAGCCGTTGTCTATCTCCCAATAATCCGACAGGCCGTCGCCGTCGCTGTCCCACGTGCTGTCGTTGGGATCGGGGCCGTTGTGAGCCTGGCTGATCAAGCTATCGCCATCGGCGTCCATTAAGGTGGGGAACTGCTCATCCCAGTTCCACCGATAACCATCATCGACACCGGATGCAGTTATGCTCACAAAATCACCAAAGTTATTAGGCAAGACATCAAACGAAAATTGTTCACTCAAGTCATAATTATAAGTGTCTTCGTAGGTGGTTTCAAAGCAGGCTTTGGCGTCTGCTAAACCCCAACAGGCCACAGAAGGAACCTTAAAGCCTTCGTTGAGATAAACATCTATCGATTTATTGATCCCGATCTGACCCATCGAAAACGTGCCGACCGGCTCAAATGTCTCCTGAAGATTATTCCAGGTCAAAGTTCCCTGACTCAAATCATTATGAAGATCAGATGCGCTTGACTCTAAGGCATAGTCAAAAACTGATTCTTTCATCGAATCTGTAGTAAACAATTGGCTCGCCAAAATCGCAAAGCCCCAGCCTAAACTCAAATTGGTTGGGCTATTCAATGAAAGCGTGGTGGTAATTTGGGCATCAATAGAAAACTGATTGCCTTTAACGTAACCATCCTGTTCCACGCCTGACAGCAAGGAGGCATTTCCCAGCGCAATATCAAGCCGGTCATCGGCATCCATATCAACAACAGGCGTGCTGTCGTAGATGAGATAAGTGATTAATTCAGTCAATGCACCGGTGATCCCGCCACAAACCCAGGTATTCAACGTTTCATCCTCATCCCAACCGATCCATTGGCAAAGGGCGGCAATGAGGGCATCAAACAAGCCAATTAACGCCACAATGATTGAGCCGACCACCGTTAAAGAAAGCACAAGATAGATCACGGCCACAATGGCAGTGGCCAAAAAATCGGCCGTGGCATCGGCAAAAGCCAAGGTCCCCCACGAGGACTCTTCTGATATAATTGTTATGGCAAAAATTGCAGCAGCAACCAGTATGTCAACGACAGCGCCCACCCAGGCTGTTATTTTTAATGAGCGTTGAAATTTGGCCATGGATTTCACAGCCTTGGTAGCCTCCGCAAGGCCTGTGAATGCAAAATTTTTGACTTTGTAGTAGGAATAAACGGTATCAACGGCATCCAACGTGGCGGCTGTTATGGCCGCAATAAGCGCGCCATGCATTAGGGCTTCGTCTTTAGAGCTGCTAAAAGCGTATACTCCGGCTAACGCACCGGCCAGTAAGCCCGTGCCGGTGGCCAGTTTGGTCACAACCGAGCGAGTAGTATAAAAAGATTGAACACTTTTAAATTGCTTTGACTTGTACAGTTTTGCAATTTTTTTGGCAATGCTTTGCGACAGGGTGGCTGTACTGGTAGCAAGGGACACCGCCACAGCCGTGTTGTCTCCATTTTCTTCGGCCTCTATCAAAATTAACTCGACCTCGCCAAAGGCATATAAAATCTCACTGGCCTCATCCAGAGTGACATCTTGATCCAGCTCAAACATAATTCTCAAAAGTTCCACAGTGGTGGCCACAACAACCAGTACTGCTTCATCGACGACGCCGTATCCGTCAAAGTCTAGATTGATATTGGCGTCGGTTACAACCTCGTCGCTGATATTACCGTAACTACTGTCGGCTACCAGGGTAGTGTAGCCACTGTAAAGCGAGAGATAGGAATTTCTGGCAAAGCCAATAACGCCGGCTTTGGTGGTCAAGTCGTCGGCTGGGGTTTCGTCGAACCAACTGAGCATTTCGGTCACGTCGGCATCACTAATTACGGTGTCCAGATTGTCTTCTAGCAAATCGAGATAATCATAAATATCGGCACTGGCCCAGTCAGACACATCATTGTACTCGTAAGGGTCCCAACTCAGGCTGGCGTACGTTTGTTCGTTCAGACCACTCAAATCAATGGCAAGACTACCGCCGCTAAAGCTGATGGTGGTATCATCATCAGCCAGCGAGTTTGTTTTGTAAACTTCTTCCCGAGCGGTCAACAGGGTTACGACATCGTCGGTATTCGGGCTGCTATAAGTGCTATCCAGCAAATTGGGAATGTGGTCATAAATCAAAGCCTCCAGGCCACTCACCTGATCATCATAACTACCGTTCTCCAGGCTAAAGGTGCCTGCCGGAATGTCCCACAGTTTCTCATCACCAGTTGCATAGGTGCTGTCTGGCCCAAAACGGGTACTGATTTCATCAATGTCAAAGCGTTGGGTGTCGGTAACCAGTAACCCCTCGCCAAAGGTGGCCTGTAACCCATCAGCCAGTTGCCAGAGATAGTTTTCGTAATACTGACTCAAGGCGTCATCTTGCGCAATGACGGTCAGATCAAAACTGTAATCCTCGCGGACACTCAAGCCGGTGATGTAAAAATCTTCGTAATAACTCTGGATAACGGTCAAATCGCTGGTCCAGTTGCCATAGTTGGCACACCAGGTATCATAGTCGCCGGTGTAACTATCACTACTGGTATCACAGCTATCCACCAATGCCTCTACCAGCCAAACCAACCGAACCTCGTGATCAGTACCCCAATCAGCATCTTGAGGGCGATAGTACATCTGGGCGGTCAAGGCCACGGGGGTATCGCCCACGTCATCTTCCAGTTGACTAAGGGGAAGGTAAGCATATAAAGTACCGTCATCTTTATCCTGAATGACGCTGATGCCGTATTCATCCAACGTATCTTCATCCAGCCAATCGCTTAAATCCGTGCCGGAGGTAATGTCGTTGGTATAGGTGATAATCACCGGCAACCCTCCGGAGGGATTATGGGGGTTGTCGTCGGGGGCGGGGATTTTTATTTCCAGTACCGGCACCACCATAACATCGCCGTAGCTGGCTTTGTCACTGTCAATGTCAGCATCGGTCAAGGTGTTGGTCAAGACCCGCATTATTTGTCCTTCAGTGTCTTTATCCGGCCAGTCATACACATTGTTAGCCAGAAAAATATGATCCGGATCAGTGGGGCGCAATTCAAATTCAACCACCAAACTGCGCTCATTAGCATAGTCGTGACCGGCCAATGACAAATCGAATTGCTCCTGGGCCACGGTGGTGAGATCGCCGGTATAGTTTGGGGAAGAATCAACACCATCGGGAACACCGTCGCCGTCGTTATCCATGTCAAACACGTCGGGGGTGGTGTCAGTGTCCGTGTTGGCGCAGATACCAGGGCTAAAATCAGTATCCAGCGTATCAGAGATTGGATTAACATCCACCAGTTCCGGACATTCCGTGCCATCCAGCAGAGAATCGCCATTACTATCGGGGTCGAGAGGGTTCAGGTACCACTGTTGGTTGTTAAAGGTGAACCCTTCAACTTCGGTAGCATCGCTGATATAGTCGCCATCAGAGTCAACCTCTTCGGGGTCGGTTCCCAACTCGTACTGTTCCACGCCGTTGCTCAGGCCGTCGCTGTCGCAGTCGCCGTCGCTAATGGTGAGATCGCAGGAGGTTTGGAGATTGCGCATTAGAGAATGGGAATTGGGAATTCTATTCTCTGATTCCCGATTCCCAACTGTCAATGGGTTCACCGAGGGATTAAAATTGCGGCCGGTGGCTTGGGCTTTTTGGGTTTCGGCCGCCTGGGTCGCTTGTTGCTGCTGTTCAGCTTCAAGCTGTTTGGCTTGCATTCGCCGGCTAAAGGCGAGGACTTGGCCGCTCTGCAATAAGGGCGTAACCAGCATGGAGAAAATGACGGCGATAACCAGCGCACCGTAAAAACGGGGCGAGCGGTAGTAGGTGATAAAGAGGAGAGCCAGGCCGGTTGAGATCAGGCCAAAAAATAATGAAAAGCGGATGGTTTCGAGTTTCTCCGGGGGCAGAGATTGGAGTCCGTTCCTGAGTGACGTTAAAGGGTCATCAACAAAACGAGCTAAAAAAAGCGATGCTTGGTTTCTCTCTTTGCCTTTTTGCTCCCAACCATAAAAAGTAGTGCTGATTTCAGCCTCCAACCAGTCGGATTCGCCCCGTTCTGGGGGGAACTGTATGCGGATCATTTGACCAACGGGCAGGCCATCCGAGTTGAGCCATAACTCGCCGGAGGCTTTCATATCTACATATTGCTTTGACACGCCCAGATTCAGGCCAACGGGTAGTTCTCCCTCCCGTCGGAGTTGATCTTCCATTTGCCGGCGTATATGCTCTGCATACTGAGGGCCATTAATGTCAAAAGAATAGTGAGCCGAAGGCTGTCCCTCAAGAAGCAAAAATCGAGGATTGGTGATGATCTCCTCTACCTCTTGCTCACCAATCTCCGTTTCCTGCACATTTTCTGCGGCTATCAGAAAACCGAGGGGATCGCCGCCGGGGGCAAAGAGGTCAATGGTATTATCGTCAACCAGGGTCCAGTCGTCGGTGGCCTTGACGCGGCCGTAGGCCAGGCCATCTTTAATTTCAAGTTCGATACCATCGCGGTTTGTGCCAGGCGACCAGAGCTTTAACTGCAAATCATGATCGATGTGGTCAATCATGCCGGAAGCCGAAAAGTGCTTGGTGGTGGAATGACGCCCGGCGTTGCTCAGGCGAGCGGTAGGATGAATGATCTGGATCACATTGGTGTGGTATTGGAACCGGCCAATGTCGCCGGCATCATGCCAGGCGCGTTCCAAGCGCTGTTGGTCCGTCAAAGGCAGAGACACGGTCAGTGATGGCCAAAAGTACAGCAAGATCAGACCAACAACGATCAATTTCAATAAAAAACTAGGGGTGTGGATACGATTTGACATGATCTACTCCTTTAACTCGTTTCTTTCATCTTGCAGCTTTTGGCATGGTCAAAATCAGGCATTCGTCACTCTGCCCTCTAGCATTATAGCACCTTGACCTTCCAATCGCCTTACAAAACGGGTCATTGACCTTCCAAAAACCTTCCAACTAGCTCATTCGTTCAATTAAACGAATGATATCTTTCAAATCTGTAATTGGATAGCGGTGCCCCGTCAAAAGCGTGACTTGGCTCGAATTGGGATGAATTTCCACGATGTGCAGGCCCCGGCTTAAAAGAGTCAGTGTCGAATCACTATGACCACAATTCTTTTCGATCACGATCAAATCCGGACGTTTGGCCATCACATGTTCGACAAAGTTTGGCGAGCAGGAAGCAACCCGATCCACCTCGGTCTCTGAAAGTGCGGCCAAGCCGGCTTCGATGCACATCATAAAAATAGATTCTCCGCAAATGATGATCCGATATGACGGTAGCATAGAAATATCCTCAAGATTCAACTCATCCGAGTCTTTACTATACCAAAAAAAAGGTCGTTTGTAACCTACCCGAAGGATAGGTTTAGGATAGGTTTCGGATAGGGAAAGGTAAAGGATGGGGGGTTCTGCGTCAAGATTTACCGGTCAATTGAGGTTAGCCATGATTCTGGGCATACTGGGCCAGTTCGTAGCGGCTTTTGAGTTGCAAGCGCTCCAAGATTTGACGGACGTGGTATTTTATCGTGTTTTCGCTGACGCTGAGTTCCTGGGCGATTTCCTTGTTGCTCAGACCCCGAGCCACCAAATCCAGAATTTGGTGTTGACGCACGGTGAGCACGGAGGCTTTTTCTTCCAAGGGGATATCTTGATCCGCCATAGGGGAGTGGATGTCACGGTCTGCAAACTCGGTCAGCATGCGGGTCGCGAGGTCTGGAGACAAGACGGTCTCGCCCCGCATCGCCTTGTTGAGCAGAGAGAAGAACTGATCTCCGTTGAGGATCTTGAGCAAATAGCCCGACGCCCCACTTTCGAGGGCCTTGAACAGCGTGTCGCCTTGGGCTGCCATAGTGAGCATCACAATCGTGATCTCAGGCAACTCGGCCTTGATGCGCCGCGTTGCCTCTATGCCATCACAATGGGGCATCTGCACGTCCATCAGAATGAGATCGGGGCGCAGTGTGTGCGCTTTTTCAATCGCCTCCAGGCCATCGTTGGCCTCGCCGACGACTTGCAACCCCCGCATGGTCAGCATACTGCGCAATCCCTCCAGATAGAAGGGATGGTCGTCGACCAGCATCACCCGCACCGTTTTGTCCGGCATCTCGCTGGAGAGGGGCACCAGGACGCGCGGCACACGCACAATGATACGCGTGCCCTCGCCTGGCGCAGAGCGCACCTCCAGGCTCCCACCGACCATCTCAGCCCGCTCGCGCATGATGGAGAGGCCAAAGTATTTCGGTGCAACCTGCGGTTGCCTACGTATTTCGAGTTGTGGCATCTCAAAGCCGCGACCATCGTCTTCGACGATCACTTGTACCTCGTCTACGTGCAGGGTAAAGAGCAATCGTGCTGTGGAGACGCTGGCGTGTTTGCGAATGTTGGTGAGGGCTTCTTGGATGATGCGCAGCAGTTGTGTTTCAACTTTGGATGAAAAGGGGCTGTTTTGCAGGTCTTGTGGGCGACTCACCTGGGTTTCCAGGCCGTGGCGTTCGTGGATCGCGTGCAGATATTGATCCAGGACAGCGAAAAAGTCCAGCGGGAGTTCTGTTGCAACGTCGGCTTCCGATGGAGATGTCTGGCGGTCGGTGGGAGATAACGTTGGTGTGCGAATCCCGAGCATATGTTGGAGCACGTTGTCGTTGGCATCTTGGACCACTTGGGTCAATTGAGTGAGTATGATCTTGGCCTGGGCTGTCTGTGTCTGTTCCAGAACTGCCAGCGCAGTCTGGATCTGGACGCCGATATAACTCATCGCCTGGCCCAGGTCGTCGTGCAATTCACGCCCGATGCGCTCCCGTTCATCCAGTGCCACCATCAATCGCTGCTGGGCCAACAACTGGATCTCAGTCTGCTTGTAGGCCGTGATATCGGCTGCCATCGAAAGCCGTACCAGTCGCCCATCCATCCACTCGATGACGCTGTCTGCAACCGTGTACCAGCGCCCGTTGCGCGTGTTCTGGAATTGCCAGCGATGAATGCCATCCGGTGGCCTTTGTTCATCTAGCAGAGCATGGTTACTACAAAAACTGCACGGCTCTGTCTGATCATCTTGCAATGCTTGCCAACAGATACAGCCTTCAACTTTGCCAAATACCTGTTCGAGTTGCACATTGGCAAACAATATCTCGTACGTCTCCAGGTCCGCCACATAGATCAAGGCATCTATATTGTTCAATACCGTCCACAGCATCGCACGCGCGGATTCCACGTACGTTTTTTCTTCAGTCAACTGGCGTTGAAGCGTGTGTAGCTCCAAATGCGTTCGAACACGTGCCAACACTTCCTCAATCTGGAAGGGCTTGGTGATATAGTCCACCCCGCCAAGCGTAAAGGCCCTGACCTTATCCTCAACCTGACCCAGCGCACTGATAAAGATGATGGGAATGTCACACGTGCGCGGGTTGGCCTTTAACTGCTTGCATACCTCAAAGCCGCTCAAATCAGGCATCCTGATGTCAAGCAGGATCAAGTCCGGTGGAACGGCCTGCGCGCCCGTCAAGGCCAACCTGCCGCTGGGCGCCGAGCGTACTTTGTAGCCTTGCTCGATCAACATGTTCAAAAGCAGTCGCAAATTGGCAGGTTCATCGTCCACAATGAGAATATCGCCAGCAAGCGGTGTTTCTATTCCCGCATTCGATAGATCATTCATCTTTGACAGATCCTCAAGATACATCAATTTTGAGCAGGTGAGAAATCTCTACGCCTGATGCGTTGCATCAGACGCCGCTTCAGGCGTGACAAGAGCTATCAGCTTCTCGTACCCAAAGTTGCGAACCCATTGCGCGAGCGTGTCGGCCAGGTGGGGTGCTTGTGGACGGATGGCCTCGATGAGTGCAAGCATCTGGTCAGCGTCCAGGATGGTTACCGCTTGGTTGTGCTGGCCGAAAGGAACATTCGTTCGGGTAGCGACAAAAGTGGAAGTGGAATCACTCGTCTCAGAGCATATCGAAAGTAGAGAAAGGGTGGAGGGGGTATTGTTATGCTGCACTGAGCAGTCACTCATTCAAGGGTATTGCACTAAAGTGTGCAAGAGTTACGGCGGTGGAGATGTTGTTGGGATAGTAAATATTGCTAGGGGTATACCATCACCAAGCACCCAGAAAGCAAGGTCGTTCCAACTCCCACTACCGATGTATGTCATCTCTGCGGTCCACGTGGCTGCGTCTTGCAAGGCAGCCACAGAGTAGCTAGATGAATCCTCTTCATTAGGACCAGAGATGGATCCCTCGCTAAAGGGACCTGTCGTTGGTGTGGTCCATTCCATTGTTACATCGTTGTCTAGGTCCCAGTTGTGCTGCTCAAAAACTAGTGCTCCTGATGGTACGTATGGATACAGCCGTCGAGAGACGAGGGGGATCGTCCACGAGTAGGCGAAAACGCGGCTGCCCGCTGGCGCTGCGGTGTGCGTTGTTGACAGAGTACTCATTGCCACAATGTAGCGATTGCCGTCGTCGCCGTTGTTAGCGCCTACAACAGAGAGCTTGAACATGCGTTTGTTCCCCACAGGTTCTCCTTGAGTAAGAGGATCGTTGATCGTGGCAAACGGGTGCCAATTCCCATTCAGCGTGGCGTTGACGGCAAATGTCTGGCTGATTATCAACGTGCCGCTGCGGATTCCAAGATCAGATGTGGTAGCAAATACGGCCTGGCGAGCATTAGGATCAGTGAAAGCACCAGGGCCTCCATAGAGACTAAAGGCTGTAAAAGTGCCCCATCCGATACCTATGTTCTCATCGAACGTGTCGCCTACGTCGGGATCAAAGATGTAGACGTAAAGCGGGCCTGTGACCGTGTCTGGCACTTCGAAAAATATGACTTGTACCTGGTCATTGTCGCCGTTGGCTGGCGAGCTAGCAGCTGTACCAAACGTCATCAGTTCCCCCGTCTCTAGCGTCGTAACTGGGCAGTGGACAGTATAAGCGGGGGAGAGTGTGGTTTGCCCATTGGGGGTCTGAACGGTGAGAGCGTAGACACCGAATGGGATGCCTGCTGACACTGTGCCGGTGATTGTATCGGTCGTGGCAGACAAGATAGTGATGGATGTGGGAGGATCACTTGTGAGCCATGCTGCAAGGGGGGCAATAAAATCGCTTCCTCGAATGATAACTGTTACATCTCCGCTATTGCACCCCTCATTAGGCGTAATACTGATGATAGTTGGAGGCGGTATGACCGGATCGCGGGCCTCGTAAGCGTTCGCAAGTGTGTCGAATTGTCCATCTGGATTCTCGACAGTGAGATCATAGAGACCGGCAAGGATACCGGCTGGCACTATCCCGTCAATTGTAGTGGCGGTAGGATTAGAGGTGGCAATGGTTATACCATCGAGTCTTACCTGGGGGTTACCAAAGAAATTGCTTCCATAAATAGTCACCGGTACAATTGCATCGTTATATCCCCAAGCAGGTTCGATGCGATTGATAATCGGAGGCGGAATTGGGATGCGGGCTTCGTAAGCGCCAAAAAGTGTGTCGGATTGCTGCCCATCAGGATTCTGGACGGTGAGATCATAGAAACCGGCAGAGATATTGGCTGGCACTGTACCATTGATTGTATTACCAGTGACATTGGTGATGGCGATGGGTAAGCCTATTACTAAGGGCGTACCAACGAAATTGTTTCCATAAATGGTCACTGGTACAGCTACATTGTTATATCCCCAAGAAGGGTCGATGCTGGTGACAATCGGAGGTGGGGACGGGGGAGATGTGGGTGGTGGGACAGGAGTGTCCGTCGGCGTCGGGGTGGCAGTGGGCGAGGCGGTGGGGGTAGATGTGGGGGTAGATGTACCGGTAGGCGTGGGTGAGGGAGTGGTAGTAGGCGTAGGAGTGGGTGTTCCAGTCGGTGTAGGAGTGCCGGTTGGGGTGGGGGTACCTGTGCCGGTTGGAGTAGGTGTATGGGGCGTCGAGGTTGTGCTGGGAGTAGACGTCGGACCCCCAGCCACTGCTGGAGGTGTCGATGTGCCCGTCGATATCGGGGCCAAGGTGACTACTTGGACAACAGACGGCGACCCCCCTGGTGTTGGGTTTAAACTCCAGGAAGGAGGAGTCATCACTTCGGGGAGGAGCGGCACGAATTGTAATTCAGCAGTGTCGGTGCCGCCGTTTGGACGCAGTTCAGACAACATATTGGCCGGGACTACCCATGAGCGATCAGGCCTGATCGCCATCTGTGCAGTGCACAAAAGGCAGATAAACCCCAGCAGCAGTATCAGGAAGAACAGGAGCAAATCTCGCCGGTCCCGATCTTTGTCATCGGTGCCTTTGAGATCCAAATCCTGTTCGCTTTGAGGTTCTTTTGCAGCCATATTTATGCTCTTTGCTTCGATGCCTCGGGATTCTTTCCTCAATCAATTTCATCGTCTGCTACATTCTGTAGCGTTGGAAGAATCAAGCTGAACGTGCTACCAGCTCCTTCTTCACTGACGACGGTGATTTCTCCTCCATGCGCCTCAATAATTGCATTGGAGAGGTACAGCCCGACGCCAAGGCCCCGCACTTCGTCTGCCGGCATATTTGTGACCCGGTAGAAACGGTCAAAGAGGTTCTCCAGATCTGTGGCCGAGATACCTATGCCGGTGTCTATAACGTCTAGAACTAGATGGTCGTTGCGTTCGAACAGCCGCAGGGTCACGCTGCCGCCAGATGGTGTGTACTGCAAGGCGTTGCGTACTAGGTGGATGACGGCCCAACGCAAACGCCGACTGTCTGCGTCTATGGGAGGCAATCCAGCAGGAATCTTTACCTGGAACGCCAATTTCTTTTCATCCATCCTCGGTTGCCAATCTTCGACTACATCTTCAATGAGGGTGGACAAACGCATGGGCCGTTTTACGACGCCCAAACGTCCGCTCGCCTGCATCTCGGAAAAGTCTAACAATTCGTTGACCATTGCTATTAGATCGTCAACATTCCGGTTGATTGTTTCCAGGAAGTTGTGTTGTGCATCTTTGAGGGGGCCGCCAGCACCTGAAAGCAAGAGTTCTCCATAACCCTTGATCGCTGTCAGTGGGGTGCGCAACTCGTGCGAGACGTGTGTGATGAATTCATCCTTGAGCCGTTCTGCTTCAACTTCAGCCGTTACGTCCCGCATCACAACCACGGTGCCCAAGCGCTCGTCGTCGTCTGTCCGAACGACGGCCGAGTGGGCACTAACGACTTTTTGCCCGATCTCAAAGCGCCGATGTTCCATGTGCCATAGCCCCAGTTGATCGGCCATATTTGGGTCGTAATCTTCTGGGGCGGGCAAGTCGCGCAATGGACCAGACATAAAGCCAGATGCCATTTCTTCCAACAAAGTCTCGGCTGTTGCATTCAGGGGAACCTGATTCCCTTCTAGGTCTTCTAATATCACGCCGTCGCCCATGCTGGAGAGAATTGCCCTCATACGACCGACCGCTTCCTCTAGTGCATGCGTACGTTCAGCCAATCGTGTGGTCATCTCGTCAAAGGTTCCGGCCAATATGCCGATTTCGTCTGTGCTCGCAATGCCCGTGCGCTGCTCAAGATCTCCATCGGCCACAGCTTGAGACGTGCGGACCAGACGGCTGAGTGGGTTCGTGATACGTTGAGAAATCAAGTATCCGACGAGTATCACGCCCCCCATTCCAATGACAAAGATCAGTGTGTATGTGTTGCGGCTGCCCAGTTGACTCTCAACGACGAAATTCAGGGGCAGCGCGACGGCAAAGACGCCAAGTATATCATCACTCACACGAAGAGAGCTGCGGGCGAGGCGGTATGAGCGACCACGAACATCGTTAACTCCCTCAACCATAGTAGACTCTAGATTGTAGAGCGTCCCTTCGTAGATTGCGGGTGTTGTTGAGAGTTGGTCTAGCAAAGCTTTGCTGTCGGCAGATTGTTCATCGAGCGTAAAGGTAGAGTCGACAGCACGACCGCCACCGAGATAGATGATTACATCAGCCAGAGAGGTATTTTTGAATTGTGTCAATAACGTGTCGAGAGAGGTGCCGACAACGACTACACCGACCACATGATCGTCTAGCCCAATAGGTAGAGCCGTAAAGTAATAATATCGCTCATTTACGGCGTCTTGTACCAGACCACGTTTTGGCCGTGCAGTTGGATCGTTGGCGTCCAACAACAACCGTACCATTGGCAGTCCGGAGGTGTCGAACTGTTCTGCTGGAGGGCCGAGTGTACCATCATTTTGACGCAATGTGTGTAGGACTGCTTGTCCACTTGCGTCGGTAACAATGATATACTCCAAGTCATGGAGAACGGCCAAGGGGTGCGCCATTGCTACCACCGCACCTCTATCATCATCCCTTAGAGCCTCGTTTAGGCCTGTCGTAAAGGCTATTCCTCGTGCGGCTTCTAGGTGTTCGGTCTCGCTGAGTGCCATATCGTCCGAAACCACGCGTCCCGCTTCGAGCAAGGCGTTAGTCAATAGGTCATCAATAGAGCTGACGACCAGTTGGGTCACCACGTAGATGCCCAAGATTGCTACGATCAGCGTGAGAACCAGAAAGGGCAGAATGATCTTGGTTCGAATGTTGGAGAAAAAGAAACGCTGGAATAGTTGGAGCCATCCAGGCAATTCTTCTGACTGTTGATGTCGCTGTGCTTTCTTTGTTTGCATCGCTGACACCTCTCTGATCAAGGTGAGGCAAAATAAGTCAATGCCTGACGTACTCGTTCCTCGACAGGCCGATCATCGTCTCGTGGTAGGCTTTGCATCGCTGCCTGTGCCTCGACCAGGCTAAATCCTAACCCGGTCAACGCGGCGATGACCTCGGTATCCGTATCACTTAACAGGGGCGTCGATTCTACCCCAGCGGGAATGATTTTGTCTTTGAGATGAAAGATGATGGCTCGAGCAGTTTTTGGTCCGATGCCTGGCACTCGGGACAACAGACCTGGCTCTTCCTGTACCACGGCTTGACGGAGTGTATCTGGCGAAACAGTGCCCAATAGCGCCATTGCGACTTTGGGGCCGACGCCGGAAATGCTCAATAAAAGTTTGAACAGTGTCAGTTCTTCTTTCGTGAGAAATCCAAAGAGCGACAATTCGTTTTCGCGCACGTGTAGGTGAGTAAAGAGTTCTACTGGCTGATCTATGTCATTGAGTTGCGCCAGTATATTGACTGGTGTGCGTACGTGGATTCCAATCCCTCCGGTACGAACCACCACGTGATCCTCTCCAACGCTCCACACTGTTCCGCTAAGCCTGTCAATCATCGTTGTTCACTACAAACCACTTTCAGAGAGCATGGTCAAGCGAGCCGAGTGGAGATGGCAGATAGCAACCGCCAGTGCATCGGCAGCGTCGTCGGGGCGCGGCACTTGGGTCAACCCCAGTAACAGTCTTACCATCTCTTGCATCTGTGCCTTGTCTGCACTCCCGTATCCGGTCACTGCTTGTTTGATCACCAGTGGTGTGTATTCGGCCACAGTAAGCCCGGTGTCAACCAAAGCCAATAGTGTCACTCCTCGCGCATGTCCCACACTCATCGCGGTGCGCACATTCCGGCTGAAAAAGAGTTCCTCTACCGCAGCTGTGGTAGGCTGCCACTCTGCCACCAACTCTTTCACTGCCCGATAAATCAATTGTAAACGAGTAGGAAGGGGCTGCCCCGCTGGCGTTTTGATGACGCCGAACGTCACAGAACTTAATTCTCCTCTTACCTCTTCCACCACGCCGTAGCCCGTGGTAGCAGTGCCGGGGTCAATGCCAAGTACGCGCATCCCAAAGTTAGCCTGTTGCCAGGGCCACTCACAATGTGGGGCAAGGATGTGAATATATCACGATGCGGCCTCGTAGGTGGACATTACTTCGTCGCTAATGTCCATATTGGAATAGACTTGCTGTGTGTCGTCCAGTTCCTCCAAGGCGTCAATGACTCCCATCACTTGCAAGGTTTCTTTTTCTTCCAGTTGCATGGTGTTCTTGGGGATCAGGGATACCTCGGCTGTCTCGAATTGAATGCTTGCCTCTTCTAATGCTTGGCGAACTACTCGAAAGTTCCCTACGTCGGAATAAACCTCGATCAAGTCGTCGCCGAATATGACATCATCGGCTCCCGCATCTACCGCGATTTCAAAAATAGAGTCTTCGTCTACCCCATCTGGCGCAATCGCAAGGTATCCTTTACGATCAAACTGCCAAGCGACGGCACCTGCTTCGGCAAGCGTCCCCCCTTGGCGAGTGAGGACACGTCGAATATCGGCAACGGTACGATTTTTGTTATCGGTGAGTGCTTTTACCAGTACAGCTACGCCATTGGGGGCATATCCCTCGTACATCACCTCGGATAGTTCTTCACCCTTGAGTTCTCCGGTGCCTCGTTTGATGGCCCGCTCGATGTTGTCTTTGGGCATATTGGCGGCCTTGGCTTTGTCTATCGCCAAGCGTAGGCCAAAGTTGGTTTCGGGGTCGCCTCCTCCTGCACGGGCCGCGACTGTGACTTCTCGTGCTACTCGGGTGAACAGTTTCCCCCGCCGGGCATCGGTGATGGCTTTTTTGTGTTTAATAGTTGACCATTTACTGTGACCAGACATACTTTTTCTCCTGAATAATACTACACGCAAAGCATAAATGCAGAGATGAGATGATTTTGAATGAGATAGAATAGATTATACCACTGTGCGGCCTGGTTAGGCAAGCGCCAGACGGACCACTAAAAAGAGGTAGAGTTCTCTCTACCCCTTTTTACTCGTTTGTTATTCCCAACTGGATGCCCACGCACTCGCGTTGACCGCAGAGAAAAGTTGCAATATCCATAGATCTCTTGCCAGCCAACTGCACATCCTCCAAGCGCAACGCTCCTTTTCCCGTGACGATGGCAATGCACATGTCATCATCAAGGGAAAATACTGTTCCTGGGGGAGCGTCTCCCCGCCATTCGGGCAGAGGTACGGCCCGCAATATCTTGAGCCGTTTCCCGTGCAACATCGTGAACGCGCCTGGCCAGGGATTGAACGCTCTCACGTGTCTCCCCAATTCGACTGCTGGACGCGACCAATCGAGCAAGCCATCCTCTTTACGCAGTCGTCCAGCATAAGTGATTCCCTCTTTGGGTTGCGGCTGCGGCAGCAGATCTCCCGCCAGGTACGGCGGCAGTGTTTCCATCAGCAATTGGGCTCCTACTTGAGCCAGCCGTTCTTCCAACGTCGCTTGTGTATCGTTGGGATGGATTGGTTCTTCCCGTTGGTTCAAGATGGGACCTGTGTCCAATCCTGCATCCATCTGCATAATGGTCACGCCAGTGATCTCATCGCCAGCCAGGATAGATGCCGCTATTGGATTGCCCCGCCAGCGAGGTAACAGTGAGGCATGAATGTTGAGGCAACCATAGGACGGCAAGTCGAGTATATTTTGCTGAAGGATCTGTCCAAAGGCTGTCACGACAATGATGTCTGGCTTCCAGGCTGCCAGTTGCGTCACTGCTTCTGGCGTACGTAACGATTGTGGTTGGAACAGCGGCAATCCACGCTCCAACGCCACGTTTTTGACCGGGGATGATACCAGCCGTCGCCCTCGCCCAGCAGGACGGTCTGGTTGCGCGACGACGCCGATGACGTCTACACAGTGTGCGCCGACTAGTGCCTCTAATGTTGGTACGGAGAAATTGGGTGTGCCCATGAAAACGAGTCGTGTCATAGCAAATGCATTGTAACACGGTACGGCGTGGGCGGCAAATTGACCAATGAGGCTTGTTCAGAACAATGTGGCACGAACGCTACTCGAAAATACGTGCCAGAAACCAACGTTTCCCCTTGTGGCGGGATTGTGTTATACTGGTAGGGGGTTTTTGACTTTCAACAAATTTGCAATATACTAACTGCGCAAAGGTAACCGTACTCCTTGGCATAGAACGATCTATCTTTCAGTTTGACACTTGACCACTGAGATTATTTTTAGGAGGGTAATGGACGTTCGAATTCTGATCATTGAAGACAGCAGTATCATTGTCAAAGCCCTGGTCAATATTCTCTCACGTCAAGGATACGGAGTCGAGTCGTGTAATGATGGCAATAGCGGCTGGAAGCGGCTTGTGGAAGGTGCCGAGAACACAGTTCCTATGCCAGACCTGTTGTTGCTTGATCTGAATATGCCTGGCATTGACGGTATGACACTCTTGCGCCGGTTGCGTGGAGACGAACGTTTTGCTCGATTGCCCGTAATGATCCTCACGGCTGAAACTGATACGGATACGCGACTGATGGCGCTGCGGGAAGGCGCAAACGATTACCTGCTCAAGCCGGTTCAAACCGTCGAGTTGCTGGCTCGCGTCAAAACGCTCATTGGTTGGAAAATGGCTGAACGCCTCCAACAGCAAAGAATGGAGCGTTTGGTTGAGGCAGGGAGAATTCTTTTGTCCACTCTCGATCTGGACAGTGTATTGCAACGCGTGATGGAAATCGCCATGGTCGAGATGGATGTAGAGGATACGTCTATTTGGTTGCAAGAGTCGGATGGAGATCTTCAATGTCGAGCGGCTTTTGGGAGTGCGTCGGATCGCTTGGTGGGAACACGCATAAAGCGCGGGCAGGGTGTTGCCGGATGGGCGCTAGAGCACAAGCAATCCTCTCTCGTCCCAGATGTCCAGAAGGACAAACGATTTTATTCCAAGGTGGATGAACAGATTGAATTCCGCACCCGTGATCTCGCCACGGTACCGCTCCTCGTGAGAGAAACAGGGATTGGTGTTTTGCAAGCCGTCAACAAGAAACAGGGGCTGTTTTCAACTGCAGACTTGGCATGGTTGGAAGTACTGGCCCCTATTGCGGCTGCCGCCATCGCCAATGCCCGACTTTTCCAAGAGCTACGGGATCGAACTGTCGAACTGCAACAACGCACTGTCCAACTGCAAGCACACAATGAAGAGTTGGATGCCTTTGCCCATACTGTGGCCCACGACCTCAAAAGCCCTGTGACCAGTATCGTTGGCTATTCCACAATGTTGGAAGAAACATACGCCGAATTGCCTGAAGATAGTTTGCGTACGTGTCTGCGCGCAATTGCCGCGGGTGGGAACAGGATGAGTCGCATTGTTGATGGGTTGCTGCTGCTGTCTGGAGTGCGGAAAAAAGAAGTGGAGACAAAACCACTCGACACGGCAAAGATTGTCGCTGAGGCAGTGCAGCGATTGGAAAACTTGATCCATGAGAATCAAGCGCAAGTCATTCTGCCCGATATTTGGCCGGTGGCGATGGGTTATGCTCCGTGGATTGAAGAGGTGTGGGTCAACTATCTCAGTAACGCGATCAAATACGGCGGCCGTCCGCCGCACGTGGAACTCGGTGCAACCGTGGAATCAAAAGATGCTGCTCCGTCCATAGTTTGTTTCTGGATTCGTGACAATGGTCCTGGCCTTAGCCCAGAGGCTCAATCTCGACTGTTTGTTCCGTTTACACAACTCGATCAAGTAAAAATGGAGGGGTATGGGCTAGGGCTTTCTATCGTGCGGCGCATCGTGGAAAAGCTCGATGGAGAGGTAGGGGTAAAGAGCCAAGTGGATCAAGGGAGTATGTTTACCTTTACCTTGCCATACCCCACAAGTTGAATCAGGATAATATGAGAAAATACCAGATCATCGCCAATCCAACCGCTGGTGGAGGATCTGGAGCACGCGTTATTCCTCAGATCGAGCGATTATTGACTGAATCAGGTCTCGATTTTGACATCGTGCGTACCCAACGCCCCGGACATGCCCTAGAACTTGCCAGAGAGGCCGCCCTTGTGGAATATGATGTTGTCGTTGCAGCAGGTGGCGACGGTACGGCCAACCAGGTGCTCAATGGCCTGATGGAGGCCAAACAGGTACGCACACATTCGTCCGCGATGGGCATTTTGAGTATTGGTCGTGGCAACGACTTTGCCCACGGCATAGGCGTCCCTTACGATTTACGACAAGCTTGCCAGGTACTGGTCGAGGATCAGCGGCGGACGATCGACATCGGACAGGTCGTTGGCGGATTCTATCCCCAGGGGCGCTATTTTTGCAACTGCGTTGGGGTTGGGTTTGACGCTGTGGTCACTATACAAGTTGCCAAGTTGCCCCAGTGGGGAGGTTTTGTGAGTTTTTTCGTCGCCATACTCAAAACTATCATGCTGTATTACAAGGCTCCGCTCATCACTATCGAATACGATGGTCAAACGCTCACCCAACCTTTGCTAATGATTTCAATCATGAATGGACGACGATTGGGTGACGGTTTCATAATGGCCCCCAACTCTGAACCCGACGACGGTTTGTTCGATCTATGTATGGCTCGTGAGGTGAGCCGTGCCCGTATGATCAGCCTCATTCCTCACTTTTTGCGAGACACACAGGCCACCCAAGAGTCAATAACGACCGGACAAGCCGCGCGAATAACGATCACTGCCGTCAAGGGCACGCTGCCCGCGCACACCGACGGGGAAATTCTATGTGTCGATGGACAGCACCTGGAAATTGAACTGCTATCGCGCCAGATCGAGATCGTTGCCCCATCATCAGGAGGTGTTGCATGTCCCTAGCTCATCGTATCGTGGTTGCCGGTTATCGGGGTGTTACGCGATTGACTATGCGTTTGGACGTTGCCCAGTTCGCGCGAGTGCCAGATCACGGCCCCCTAATCCTCGTCGCTAATCACATCAACCTTATGGAGGCCCCCGTGATTTACGGGCACATACAGCCGCGTCGAATGATGCCCCTGATTTTAGCCAATCGGTGGGACATGGGCGGGCCGCAGCGGTTCTTGCTGGATGCGATGGAGGCTATTCCAATCCGTCGGGGGGAATCCGACGTTACCGCGATGCGAAATGCACTGGAGGTGCTTAAAGCAGGAAACATACTCTTTGTGGCTCCAGAGGGTACCCGCAGCGAACACGGACGGTTGCAAAAGGGTCATCCTGGGGTTGTCCTTTTGGCGCTGCGCAGTGGAGCACCCTTGCTGCCCTTTGCCCATTATGGTGTCGAGAATTATATGCAGAATATGCGTCGATTGCGCCGCACCGATTTCAAGATCGTCGTTGGTAGACCCTTCCATCTCGACCCTGGTGGTGACAAGGTGAATCGTCGGGTACGCCAGCAGATGGTGGACGAGGTGATGTATCAGATAGCGGCGCTGCTGCCACCGGTCTACAGAGGCGCCTATTCGGATATGAGTGCGGCTACCGAGACGTACCTGGCTTTTCAGTCTAACTGACAGGAGGGGTACTGGTTCAGTTGAATGGGATTACGATGTAGACGAGGTTTCCATACCTCGTAGAGCCTTACGCGCTATGGAAAGCGCGGCTACAAGCTCAATTTCGAGCCACAACAGACTATTCTCTAAAAATCCCACCCAAC
>JAAEPW010001417.1 GCA_024232355.1 Chloroflexota bacterium
GACAGCCGCGTTGCTCCACGCAGAGGGAATTCAGAGTTTCGTTCAACTGGCGGCCCTGGACGCCGAGCACCTGCGGAACCTGGTTCCCAGCGCCAGACGCCCGCGTTGGCTCGAAACGTGGCCCGTGCAGGCCCGTTTGGCTGCCTGGGGCGATTGGGGCGGGCTACAAAAGCTCCAGGCCGAGATCAAGTCATAAGACCAAATCAAACGCCAATACCTTCTTAATAACTTTTGAACATCTTTGTGTTACAATCTGCTCAACTTACGCAGGAGGTTCAAAATGTTCAAAAAGTCGGGTCTCTGGGAGTTTGCATGGCGGACGTATCGGATTCCCGAACTTGTTTGGGTTTCTTGCGTAATACCCCCAACAAGTTGGGGAGTCCAATACCCTGACCATGCGAAATCCCAAAGAGCCAAAAAGTCTAGTATAGGGATATTGGTATTGCTCGTGTTGGCGTTGGGGCTGGTTGGCACAGCGTTGGCCCAGGAACCAACACCTCCAACCGACGGCGGCGGCTCCTACGGCGGACGGCAGGGTGGCAGGATGGGTGAGCGCTGGCAATCGACTCCATCTACCGGCACCGACCTGTAGCGCGCGAACACGCGTGTGTGATACAACACCAGCCGCAATTGCCATGAGCGGCTGGTGTTGTTATAATGACCAGGACAGCAAAATTAGTGTGAATTCAGTAGATCACGATTCGCTCCCGCTGGATTGCCAAATCCAGCGGAAAGTGGCGGATTTGGCAATCCGCCACAAGCGTTTCGTGAACTACTGAAATTCGTAAAAGCCGGTGGGTTCTCATAAGGAGGGGCAAACGTGCGGAATAGCATCACAACTTTTGCAATGGCCATAGCTGCACTGGCCCTGACTGTATCGTGCTGCTGTCCATATTTTTCCTTTGGCGAATCATCAGACCCCAAACAGGATTTCGAGGCACTGGTTTGGTCTCCTATGCCCTCTGGC
>JAAEPW010001418.1 GCA_024232355.1 Chloroflexota bacterium
AACCCTGGCCGACGAGCAGACGGGCGACCTGGTGTTCGTCTGCCACATCGGCTTGCCGCCGTTTCTCGTCGAGCGCTTGCAAACCCAGGGGATGAGCGGCACCTTGTGTGACGTCGTGTACCAGGAGGGCAAAGCACTGGGTTTGATGGACCTGCAAGAGGATACACCGGTGAACGTGAGCAGCCTGTTGGAGGTTGGGCTGCGATCCTACGTGGGCACGCCAATCGTCTACCACGACCGTCTTTTGGGCGCCTTTTGTCTCTTTGATACTACGCCTCATCCGCTCTCTGAAACCGATCATACGCTTTTGATCGCTATAGGTCAGCAAATGGGTGTAGCAGTGGAGAACACGCGTCTTTTTAGAGACGTCGTGCGCGAGCGGCAGGCGTCTTACACCTTGCTCGACATTGCCAAAGCCTTGAGCACGACGCTGCACCTCGACAAATTACTTGAACGCACCCTGGATGAACTCCAGCGGGTTGTGCCTTACGACGCGGCTTCGATCTGCGTGCTGCGCGGCGAGCATT
>JAAEPW010001419.1 GCA_024232355.1 Chloroflexota bacterium
AACCCTGGCATGGAGCGCAACCACCTGCATTGGACTCTGCACAAACGAGGGGTCATCCCTACCCATGCCCCAGCAGTACTTGTACATGCGCCAGTAAGAACACGACGAAGGGTACAACTCACAAAATGTAACAAAATCAAACGGCTTCGGCAGCAAGGTCTACTCGGTCTTCCCAGTCTCCGAGTCTTTGGCTTGCACTCCGTTGCCGTCATCCATCGAAATGTCGTCTTGGTTCTTTTCTGCCTCCGTCGCACCCGTGTCCATTTCAGTCTCCTCGACTGGATCGGTGGCGAGTGAGGGCATCGGGTCCTGCGGCTGCGCCACGTCAGGCAACTGCGCTGGCTGTTGCCCGGCCATCGATTCCGCCAGCTTATCCACAGCGACATCCAGAGCATTTGCGGGTTGTTGCTGTCTTCTTTCTTGCTCTCTGTCCCTGAAGAATTCGAGATTCTGGACGCGGGCTTGCTCTCGCAGATGGACTCCAGCGTTGCGCATGCGGAGTTGATCTGGCCGGATACGCGGCACCATCGGCTCGTCGGTTCTCCCGGTCGGCTGCAC